>DATJXA010000001.1:0-12412 GCA_035500675.1 Bacteroidota bacterium
AGTTCACCTCAATTTCCGGCCCATCGGGGAGCGGGAAGACGACGCTGTTAAACATTCTCGGGCTTCTCGATTCTCCATCGGGGGGACACGTCTTCCTCGAAGGATCCCGGGTCAAATATAACGGCCTGACGAATTTACACAAAGTCCGCCTCGAGAAGCTGGGGTTTATCTTTCAAACCTTCAATCTCATACCAGTTCTCACGGCGTACGAGAACGTCGAGTATCCTCTCCTCTTAACAAAAAAATCATCGGCAGTCAGGAAAGAACTCGTTGAGCATGCGCTGAGAGACGTAAAACTGTGGGAGTACCGCGAGCACAAACCGAACGAGCTTTCCGGAGGACAACGCCAGCGGGTTGCGATCGCACGAGCGCTTGTCAACAACCCGAAGATCGTCCTCGCAGACGAACCGACGGCGAACATCGATTCGGCGACCGCTTCCGAAATTCTTGACCTCATGCGGACCCTCAACGAAGAGGAAAAAGTGACCTTCCTCTTCTCCACACACGATCAGCTCGTTTTGCGGTATGCCAAAAGAGTGGTAAAGCTTCACGATGGCATGATCGTGAACGGATAACGTTAGCAGATAAAGGAGAACAACGTATGTTTAAATTTGTCAGGCTCGCAACGAAGAACGTTTTTCGAAACCGCCGCAGGACGATCATCACGGGTCTTGTCCTGATCTTCGGAACCTCAGCGCTCATCTTAGCCGGAGGCTTTGTCTCTTTTTCTTTTAGAGGATTGAGCGAATCGACGATCAAGGGACAATTGGGACACATCCAGCTCTATACAAAAGAGGCCTTGCAACGCGAGGAGGAAAAGCCGCTCGAATTGGGTTTGGACAGCGTCGACGCATTGAAAAGAACAATTCTTGGCCTTGATCACGTCCGCTTCGCAATGGCGCGGGTCGAGTTCACGGGGTTGATTTCCAACGGGGACAAATCGGCCGTGTTCCTCGGCCGGGGCGTCGAGCCGGAAAAAGAAACCAAGCTTGCAGGATACGCTCTTGCCGTGGACACGGGAAAATTTCTCGGAGAGAATCCCGGCAACACCGAAGAGAGTGAAGTGGTCCTTGCCCGCGGACTTGCCAAAACGATGAAGGCAAAGATCGGAGATTATCTCACGCTGATGACGACGACATCGAAAGGAGCGCTCAACGCAATGGACGTCAAGGTCGTGGGGACATACTCGACCGGCATCCCGGAGTACGACGAGCGGGCGCTTATGGTGGACCTGAAAACGGCGCAGCAATTGCTTGTGTCGCAGAAGGTTTCGAAGCTTGTCGTGGTTCTCGACGAGACCGATAAAACCGAGGAGGTCGCTTCGCGCATCGAGAAACTCCTCCCGGGGATCACGGCGCGGCGCTGGTTCGACATGGCGACGTTCTATAATGCAGTGGTGCATCTCTACAATTCGATCTTTGGATTCCTCGGCGTCATTATTTTTGTCATCGTTGTCTTGAGCTGTTCGAACACGATGATGATGTCTATTTTTGAAAGAACAAAAGAGATCGGAACACAGCTTGCAGTCGGCACATCGCCCTTGAGGCTGATGATAAATTTCCTTTATGAGGGTGTGATCGTCGGCGCATCGGGAGGAGCCGTTGGACTTGTCGTCGCTCTTTTACTGGCGCTCTTGATCAACGCGTTGGGCATACACATGCCGGCGCCTCCGGGCAGTACGCGTGGATATCCGCTTATCGTCGATCTGGTCCCGTCGCTGTTCATAGTTGTGTTCTTCCTCATCACGATCACGACCGTCATCTCGACGATCTTTCCGGCGTACAAAGCCTCGCGCTTGAAAATCGTCGATGCATTGGGGCATGTTTGAAAAAAAGGAGAACATAAATGAAAACGTGGTCAAGGGTCATCATTGCTGGAATTGCAATGGCCGCCGCATTGACGTCGTCGTCCGCACAATCGGCCGACGACGCGAACAGATCGAAACTCACGGGAGACGAAATCCTGCAGACGTCCGACCTGAGCCGAAACGGGTGGAATTCCTATTCGGTCCTCACGACGATCATCAATTATGAGGACGGCGAGCTCAAGGAAAAGGGATCGTTTGATGTGAGCATCAAAGGAATGAACAAGACCCTCGTGAAATTCATGAACGCCGACGTCAAGGGACAATATCTTCTTATGGTCGACGACGACATGTGGATCTACATGCCCAATACGCGCAAGCCGATCCGCATCACCCCATTGCAACGACTGATGGGGGATGCGTCGAACGGCGACGTCGCGCGCACCCGCTATGCCGAGGACTATTCAGCAAAGCTGATGAGAGAAGAATCCGTCAACGGTGTGCCTTGCTACGTGCTGGATCTCGATGCAAAACGGGACGGGGCAACGTACAAGAGGATCGAATATTGGGTGGAGAAGGAAACAAAGCGGCCGAAGAAAGCGGAAATGTATCTCGCCTCGGGCAAACATTATAAATCGATCACCTTCGACCATTACGAAGAGACTGGGGGAAGGGTGCTCCTCACACAAATGACGATCACAGACCGGCTGCGCGAGGGCAGAACGACAGTGATGAAGTATGCCTCCTACGCCGAGAAGGAATTGCCGGAAAAATATTTTAACAAAGATTATTTGGAGAAATTGCGGTGACAACACGGGCAAAGATCTTTATGATCATCATCGCGTTACCCTTCATGATGGCGTACGCAGATGCCCAAGACGTGGATTACCGGTTCTCGGTCGTGGACGAAGGAACATTGTCGAAACTCGACCTTACGACTCCTCTCAATTTTCATAACCAGACCCTGCCACAGCCGACCAGCGCCAACAATGCCGTATCAAATCTTTTTCTCGAATATGGCGGCTTGTCGACGTCGTTGAACCTCAGTGCTTTCGCGAACAATGTCGAAGCTCCCGATTACGCATTCGCGATACGCGAACTCGCGTACGACCTTTCGTTATCGGATAATTTCGACCTCACCGTCGGGCGAAAAATTCTCAAGTGGGGACCGGGCTATGCGTTCAACCCCACCGGCGTCGTTGAACCTCAACGCACTCCATCCGATCCTTCCGACCGGCTAGGACAAAACGACGGTAGGACGCTCGTGTCTTTGAACGGCTTTGTCGGTAAAAGTTCGCTGACGCTGGTCTATCTTAACGACGCAAAAATTTCAGCGGGAAAACTACACGGGGGTGAACAAGACGGCGCCCTCCGTGTATACACATTTCTCAACGGACTGGACCTTTCAGGAATCCTCCATTACAGAGAGGGGGACAGGCTCGAAGTCGGAACTAACTGGTCGTATGTTATCGGTCAGAATCTCGAGCTTCACGGAGAGTTTCTCGCAAAAAGAGGCTCGTCGTTCCTTTACCATCAGATCATAGCTTCGGATAATCCCGAACAGATCTTCGCGTCGTATCCCTATGTTGCCCTTTACGACCATTCAAACGACATCTTTTACAAGCTGTTGGTCGGAGGGCAATATACGTTTGATAACGGCCTCAATGTGACGATCGAGTATTACAGAAATTTAGACGGTTTAACGCGTGGGGAATGGAATCAATGGATGAAGTTTGTTAAGTTTCAGAACGGCATCCAACAGGGTGCGATCGCGGCAGCGCCGGAATTGATCCAACCGTCTCGCTATAATCTTCTCTGGGCGTTGCAGACACTTTCGCCCCGAGGAACGATGAGAGATTATCTCTTCGGGCGCGAATACTACTCTGTTAATGCATGGAGCTTTGAATTTATCCAGCTTCTCAACGCAGACGACGGAAGCTGCGTTATCATTCCGACAGTCTCGTACAGAATTTCCGAGAACTTTTTCACCTACACACGCGGCACGTTGTTTGCAGGAAGCGCGAATTCGGAATACGGAGCGTTGTTTACTACATACAGTATGAACATCGGCGTCGAATTTCATCTATGAAAAAAAGGGACATTCTCAGAACGTTCCTGTTCTGCATGATCGTTACGGTCATCATTGCTGCCAGCTTTATCTACAGCGAGCCGTCTCGCTGGCTCGGCGAGCTTGTCGGAACGTTTATTTTTTCGATGTGTATCGGCTTTTCGATCCATTTTCTTTCCACGATATTCTGGCACCGGATGGACCGATTTCCAAAAACGATCCGGTACGCCGCGCTTTTGTTTCTCTTTCTTACCGGAGGAATGATCGGAACGGAACTCGGCGCGGCCATTCAGTTTTTTGTGTTCGATGTTCACATGAATGCAGAGCAGCATAAGCATCTCATTCTCATGAACCTCGTTCTTGCCGCAATTTTCGGAACGATTGCTGTCACCTATTTCGGACTGAAGGCGAACGTCGAACGAATGGCGCGACAACTTCGTGAGAAAGAATTGAACGAAGAGCGTCTGACGCGGACAAAAATGGAGGCAGAACTGCAAGCGCTCCAGGCAAAAATCAACCCCCATTTTCTTTTCAACACGCTCAATTCGATCGCAAGCCTGATCTCGGAAAATCCGAAGGCTGCGGAATCGACCGTCGAGAAATTATCCGAGCTTTTCCGATACACGCTAAAAAATGCCGAGAAGAACACGGTCACGTTGGCCGAAGAACTCAGCATTGTCAAGACATATTTGGAGATCGAAAAAGTTCGTTTCGGCGACCGGCTGCAATTCGAGTTGAAATGCGATCCCAGCGTTGAAGGGCTGAATATCCCGGCTCTTATCGTTCAGCCGCTCGTAGAGAATGGCGTTAAACACGGAATAGGCCCGAAAGTAGGGGGAGGGACAATCCGCATCGAGGCAACGCAGACCGACGGACAATGTTGCATCTCCGTCGTCGATGACGGAGATGGACTAAAAGAGACGGGGAATAAAAATGGATTCGGGCTCAGGAGCATCGAGGAGCGCCTCCGGCTGCGGTACGGCGACGCAGCTTCTCTTCGGATCGTTCCGGGTAGCGGCACTCATTTTCTCATCACGATTCCAATTTTATAATGGAGAGCTATGCTCCTCCGCGCAATCATTGTCGACGATGAAGAGCTTGCCCGCAAGCGCTTGCGAAAAATGCTCGCGCGGCACGACGCTGTACTCCAGGTGGTCGATGAAGCGAGCAACGGCGAAGAAGCGATACAGAAAATTGAAGACCATCTGCCGGATGCAATTTTTCTCGACGTGCAGATGCCGGGTCTCAACGGGTTCGAAGTGGTACGGCGGCTGCGCCACAAACCTTTCATTATCTTTGCGACGGCCTACGACGAATATGCTTTAGAGGCGTTCGAGGAGAATTCGGTCGACTATTTGCTGAAACCGATCGAGCAAAAACGGTTGGACAAGGCGGTCGAGAAACTTCAGCGAGTGTGTAACGCGCCGAGATCCGACCGCAATGAAAATATTGAAGACCTCCTTGAACGCCTTGCCGCTTCTCCTCTCAAACGGCTCCAAGTCCGCACTGGCGATAAAATCTTTCTTTTCGATGTTGAAGATATCGCGTATTTCGAGGCAAAAGAGAAATATACATTCCTTCACACCACCGAGAACAAACATCTTACCGACCTGACGCTAACCGAACTGGAAGAAAAACTGGACAAGGAAAATTTCGTCCGCATCCACCGCTCGACAATTGTCAACGTGAAGTTTATCCGCGAGATCGTAAAATGGTTTGGGGGAAAATATAAAGTCAGGTTGAAAGACAAAGCGCAGACTGAGCTTGTTGTCAGCCGGGGATACGTGGACAGAATTCAGAAGTTGTAGGGGGAGGTGTTTTAAGTTTTAAGCGATAAGTTGTAAGTTTTACATTGATTGGAAAAATGGATGGAACCATCCCCGCGCTGTCACGTGGAATGACGGTACAGATGCAGAATTTAAGAAAGCCGATCACTTCACAATTTGTATCCTGGCAATTCCATCCTGTAGTCCTTCCGAAGTGGCTCGCACCTCCAACACTTCAGGCGTCGTACCCGACCGGAATATTAATTGGCACTTCCCGTTGAAAAGACCGCGGCGATATTGTCCGTCGGGGCATTGGTCGGGTTCGTGGCTGCTCGGATCCCCATTGCCCACGCCGAGAATTTTTCCATCCCCGTTGATTGAAAATGCGATAAGATTCTGAGCATCCGGAACGTCGCGCCCTTCTTTATCTATCACCGTCACATTAACGACGTCCGCATCTTTTCCGTCAGCCGATAAAATCTTTCGATCGGCAGTCGCCACAATTTGATACGGGCTGCCGGTCGTTTCTATTTTCGCATGGATCGTTCGGCCGTTCTTCAGAGCAACGGCTTCCAACGTGCCCGGCTCATACACTACGCTCCACGTCAGATGCCCGTTTCTTGGCATTCTCTTTTTACCAAGGCTCTTGCCGTTCAAGAATAATTCGACATTCTCGGCGTTCGAGTTGACCCACACTTCAATGGGCTTCCCTTCTTTTCCTTTCCAATTCCAGTGGGGCGAGATATGAAGAACATCCTTATCCGTCCACCATGATTGATAGTAGTAATAGATATTTTTGGGAAATCCGCAGACATCCATGATCCCAAAATGGGAATTGATGTTGGGCCATTGATACGGCGTCGGCTCACCCCGATAATCAAACCCGGTCCACACAAATCCGCCCATACACCACTGACGCGCCGCAGCGATTGACCACCACGCCTCAGCGGTACTCGCCCACCACGGAGCCGTGACGTCTTCGTCGGGGACATAACAGCGCACAGTATCCTTTGCGTAGATTCCGCGCGTCGTCACCGTGCTTCCCATCTCTGTCCCAACGACCGGCTGGCCGGGATGAGCTTTATGATAAACATCCATTTTCTCCGCGCGATAGTTGAAGCCGCGAATGGGAATAACCTCATTCACGCCGGTATACTTCTCCCCTACGTCGGCGGCGTACGTGCTCGTGCGGGTCGGGTCAAGTTCCATTTGTTTCGCCAAAAGAGTTTGGGCGATCCTTTTTCCGACGCTCTCCGTTTGGATATGAAATTCTTCGTTTCCGATAGACCAGAGAAAGACGGAAGGATGATTTCGATCCCGGACGATGAGCCGCTCAAACTGACCGAGATATTCCGGGCTGCTGTTCAGAAGCCTGTTTTCATCCAGCACAAGCATGCCAAGGCTGTCGCAAGCGTCGAGCAGTTCGGGCGTCGGCGGATTGTGGCTTGTGCGGTACGCATTGACTCCCATTTCCTTGAGAAGCCTGATACGGTAATACTGCAAGTAATCGGGGAGAGCGCTTCCAACTCCGGCATGATCCTGATGACAGCAGACGCCTTGAATCTTGATGTTTTTTCCGTTGAGGAAAAATCCTTTGTCTTTGTCAAACGCAACTGTGCGGATGCCGAATCGCACAGTTGCGCTGTCTACGACAACATCTCCCGATTTGAGAAGACAGATCAATCGATAGAGATACGGATTTTCAAGCGACCAAAGCGTCGGGTCGTCGACCTCAGCGCTAAGGTTAAGCGCGTGCGTTCCACCTTCCCGGAGAGTGAACGCCTCATCCCCCGTCTTGGCAACCTCCAAACCATTCCGGTCGGTAATATACGCGGAGACAGAACACCGGGCCGGCAACGGTTCGTCGCTCGCAACCTTAATCTCAACCTCAACCTTCGATGCTTTCCCTTCCTCTTTCGTGTGAACAAAAACTCCGTCTTCGGTGAAATGAAGGGCGTTGTATTCGTTCAGCCAGACGTGACGATAAATGCCTGCTCCTTCGTAAAACCATCCTTCATACTGTGTCGCGTCGACGCGAACGACAAGGACATTTTCTTTATCATAATTCAAGAAGTCCGTGATGTCGTACGACTCACCGATGTATCCGCTTGCATTGTTTCCTACATAGAAACCGTTGAGCCAAATCTTGCTGTCTCTAAAAATTCCATCCAATTGAACTGCGAACCGCTTCCCGGAATCCGATTTCGCGACGCTGAATTTTTTCCGGTACCACCCGATGCTGTTCTCCGGGTATAATCCGCCCACCGGTTTATACCCGTGAGACATGACATCTTCGTTCGGAGAATACGCGAACGGCAACCCGTCAACCCAGTCATGCGGCAATTGGACATCCTGCCAAGAACTGTCGTTAAAGTCGGGCTGGATAGCGGTCCCTTCCGCCCATCCCGATTTGGCATAAATGTTCGCAACCGAGTAGTTGAAGTCTTTTGCCGGGTCCGACGCGTTACCGAGATGAAACTTCCAGCCGGCATCCAAATTTATCTTCTCCCTTGCCGGTTTGATGGCGGCAAAGAGAACCACCGGGAGCAACACTGTGAGGAAAAAACGGAAGATATGTCGTAGTAGTTTCATGGTTGATTTCTCGCTGATATCGGCTAAGCAGTGGAGTTTGCCCATAGACGTCGTATTTCCGGTCCCTGTTGACGCGGACATCACTTGAGTAAAACAATTTCCTTTGTTTCCACAAAATTCCCCGATCTCATCCTGCAACAGTACACTCCACTTGGCACATCGGTCGCCGTCCAGTTTACTTTATGCGGACCCGCGTTTTGTACGGAATCGACAAGCCGCGCGATCTCCCTGCCAAGGAGATCATAGACAACGACGGATGTGCGCGCAGATGAAGAAAGTGAGTATTCAACTGTTGTCGTTGGGTTGAACGGATTGGGATAAATTTCGAAATCATAGCGCGGAATATTTTCGTTTTCCCTTACCGAAGTTACGTTGATGCCCAAGAAAGCGTCTAACGCGACCGTAGGTTCCTTGCTCACCGGATCCCACGCGCCAAGCTGATATCCCTGCCAATTGTAACTTTCAGGTTCCCAGTAAAACACACCCAACCCGCCGGCAGATTTTGTTTTCGCGATCAGGTCGTAAAGATACTGATTGGCTGCGACCGGTTGATTATAAAGGTATCCGGCCTCGACAACCATGACTTTTGTTTGGTATCTGGAGACCATATCCTTCATAGTGACGAGAGCCAGACTATCGTCTGTCGCCCAAGGCAAACCTGCCCAATAGGGATATACCGACATTCCGATGATGTCCCATTTGGCGCCGTTGCTTTTCAACGCGTCGAACATCCCGCGGAACATTGCATCATCGTGTCCGTTGGAGAGATGAACAATAACCTGGATCGAGCTGTCGACCGCCTTAACAGCATTGTAACCCGTCTGGATCATTTGGGCGAAATTGCTCATGTGCGTCGATGCTCTTCCCGTCTCCCATAACATTCCGTCGTTGGTCTCATTCCCGATCTGCACCCACGCGGGCACCACACCGATCGATTTCAATGTATCCAACACCCCGTAGATATGGTCATAGAGATGGCTCAGCAACTGTGGGAGTGTGTCGTTCGCCCATGCAGCAGGTTTTGTCTGATGCCCGGGGTCGGCCCAGGTGTCGCTGCAATGAAAGTCTATCAACACTTTAAAACCTGCGCTGTCCGCCCTGTGCGCCATGTACGCCACATCTTTCTTGCTACAATAGACGGTTTGCGGGTTTACCCAGACTCTGAACCGAAGGGCATTGATCCCCTTCCCCTTGAGAATATCAAGACAGTTCCGTTGAATCCCAGAATTATCCTTGAAGACGTACCCCTGTGCTTCCATCTGCGATAGCCAGCCGATATCAGCTCCGTTGGCAAATTGCGCTCTGGCTTCCGAAGAAACGCAGATGGAAAGAAGAATGACTATGAAGGTCGGTACGAAAATTTGCGAAAGCGACACTTTAGCTCTTCTCATCTCTTCACCTTTGTAGATATTGACTGACGGTGACCTACGGATAAATTACCAACGGCGCATGAGCACCGAAATGGAATCCAGTACAAACACCGTCGGGACTGGGCTGCCGTCGTCGTTCCATACACCCCGCTCGGGAACCCAGGAATGAACGCGGAGGAGCCTGCAGTCCGGAGAGGGCTGCAGGCGTCATCCGTGCTTTTACCGGCTGAAAGCGATCATTGCACTACTTCAGGAGAAGCATTTTCTTTGTCATCGTGAAACTGCCGGCCTGGATCTTATAGAAATAGATCCCACTAGACAATCTTGATGCATCGAAATCGACAGTATAGCTGCTCGCATTTTGTTGTTGATTCACCAACGATGCAACCTCCTGGCCTAACACATTGTACACTTTAAGAGTCACAAAACTATTCTGAGATATGCTGTATGCGATCGTTGTAGTCGGGTTGAACGGGTTCGGATAGTTTTGGCTTAACGTGAACTGTTGCGGCACCGTTGAGGTTGGTTTTTGAGAAACGGCGGTGATCTGTTCCGGGAACCAGTTTAAATCTCCGAGTGCTTTTCCGTCGCTCCCCATGCTCTGCATGGCCGTGTTCGAATAGCGCAAATTCTCGGCGACAGGATAACCATAGTAGGTATTCCCCTTGACAGTCCTCCAGCTGCTCGACACGCCAACCCACGTCGGAGGGTCATATAAAGAATACAAATACGGACGAATGCCCTGTCCTGATCCGCTATTATTCCAACACGTGTCGACAAAAGTGACCATTTTGCCTGCTGCTGATTGCACTAATGTGGAATTGAACCCCGGATCAAGACTGTCATTATTTGCGACATTAATGTTGGGCCACGCAGTTTTATTCGTTAGCATACCGGGTTGAGCATCTATGAGCGTTGGCCAATGGATGCTGTCGCTCGCCCAAGTTCCGCCTTTGTATTGTATCCAATTGTTCACGATCGCTTGCGGCCAGAAATAGGCATTATTTGTAATCGTGATGTGCCTGCCCGCTTCGGTCAAGTTGTAAGGAGCCGTCGCCAGCGAACGCAATGAATCTATTGGTATGAGAGAGGATCCCCAACTGCCGGGGATGTTGTTGTACCATGCGGCGGGGTATGCTGCCGAAGAGACACCGAAAAATATGTTGTTCCTGATGATCGAGTTTGTCATTTGGTACAGGTCGAAGACCCCTCCCTCACCCGACATAAAAATAGTGTTGTGCTCAAAATCCAAGTACGAGCAGCCGTACCCTGACGAACCCAGAACGTATCCACCCGTGATAAAGAAGGTGTTGTTTCTGAATATCGCAGTATCGCATGGATATGTTCCCGGATCCACCCATGCGAAGCCCGGATTCTGGGGATTATCATCCTGGTTGTTCCTGAATTCGCAATTCGTGACATAAAAACTGTTGTGATCGTGATCCCACGTATCAAACAGGTTCGGAGTACCGCCGCCGGAAATGTTTTCGAGAACGCAATGGTCAAAGACAAATACATTATAGTCGCCGGCGGGAGCAACAAAGCGGCCTGTAAACGATACAGTGTCTGTGCGCGTCCCCATGAAATACAACCCCTTCAACGTGAGCGTGTCATTACCCTCTGGGCTGAAAAAATTGCCGATCGATGAGTTGTCTTCGGCAATAGATGGTGCGACGACCGGAGGGTGGCCCGTGGTCGGGTTGATGGTGCCTATGATCGTGATGCTTCCTTTCGATGATATCGGCGCCGTCATCCAATAGACTGTATCCAGACTGCCGGTTGGCTTCAAAAGGAAAACGGTATTCGGCTTAACAATTCCGCTCGCATTAGTATCTGCGTTGATCACGTTATTCAAATTACCCGGCGGCAATGCCGCAACGATAACGGTATCAACAGTTAGTGCAAACGACGTCGATGGCGCTGAGCCGAGCACTATCAGCGCGATCACGAACGTCGTCGTGAGTAGTGTTTTCATATAAACATCCTTTCCATGAAGTTTATATTTGTGTTAGTGACTTGTGGTACATCCAGGATATTCGTTCAAAGTAAAAGTGTTTACATAATCTTCTCCCTTTCTGCGCAAGTTTATATTGACATTGATTATCGGCTTGCTTAAAACTCTCAGGACGTGAGAACGACCTTATCTTCATGTTGTGTATCATTCCAATCTTTGGTATTCAAGAAATACTGGACCACGTTTATGTTATTCGAGTCTCCACCGGATTCCCACATCGGCAGTTAAGCCATAATCAGATTCAGAATTCGGGAAGCCGGAACCTCTCACAAGATAGATATCGTCTTCGCTGTTGAGATTATTCAAGTCGAGGTAGACCTCAAGCCCGCTCAATGGCAGTCCTTGCTTCAGGGAAAGATCCCATCGCGTATACTTTCCTTTGTCTGAACGGAGCGAGTTGTAGAAGTTCGTCCCACTATAGACCTCGGCTTGGTATATCATGGAGATCAATACGGAGAATTGTTTATAGTCGTATCCGACCGATAGATTTACGATGTCGTCGGGCTGTTGAATGAGTCTGTCGCTATAGGTAGTGTCGACATGAACCGTGGGGAAAGGATAGACCGGCGAATGCAGCGTAATATTGTACGGATACTTTGCATTCGAGAAGATGTGGGTGTAGTTGACATTCAGGACCAATCCGCCGAAGGGATCGGGCAAATACCAAAAATGCGTCTGCCATTCGGATTCAATTCCGTAGACGTCAACCCGGTTTGGGTTGTTGATAAAAGTACTCAGTGAAAATGTTTTTGTGTTGCTGGGAACTCCGGGATACACGGAGGGGTCGGCAATATAGGT
>DATJXA010000002.1:0-5589 GCA_035500675.1 Bacteroidota bacterium
CGCAGCATCCCGGCGATATGCCGTCCAACTCATTGCTGGACAATCCCAAGCTCAGCGCTGTTACTCTGGCAAAGGTCGGACCGTGGAACGTGACGGCGCAAGAATTCCTCCTGAACTACGAGTACGGTCCTGCATTTCCCAAACGTGAGCCCGACTCGAAAAGACGGTATCTCACGTATATGATCTACGAGAAACTCCTCGCCCTCGACGGGTACAGCCGCGGATTACAGTCCTCCCGAATGGTCAAAGAAGTGCTCGACGAGGTGAAAGCCGACCTTGCGACCGAGGAGTTGTACAAAGACGACGTCCTCGATTCAATTCATATCCCCGAGAAACAAATTGAACGCGGAGTGTCAGGGGAAAATATTCACCTGAGCCTGAGGTGGCTTTACTCGCGGTCAAAGGATGAGATGTCCCGGCGATCCGCATTGATGCGGGACGGAGTCTCGTTCGATTCGCTCTTCGCGCTGCAATGCCCCGATTCCGCTTCCGCGGATGATCGTTCCATGGAAACGACGCGTTTTAAACTTGAGATGAAGAATCCTCAGTTCGTGTCGGCGATCGATACGCTGCATGTCGGCACTGTCAGTCCTCCGATTCAAGGCCCCGATGGGTGGTATGTCGTAAAGATCGTCAATGCGTGGACGAATCCTATCCTGACAGAATCGGAGAACCAAAAATTGCACGAAGATGTCCGCCGCGCGCTGCTTCAGCACGAATCCGATTCGTTGTCGGACGCTTATGTGCACCGCATGCTGCTTCGACAGGAGCCGGTCATCGACAAAGAGGCATTCGGTTTTTTAGAAGCCTGGCTTGGCAGAAAATTTCTTTCACCCGAACAATATGCTTCCTGGGGGATGAAGGAAAAACCTGCAGAGCGCTCTCGAACTCCAGACCCTGATTCTGTCGGCCAATATAGAAACCAAGTCCTCGTGAGGATGAAAAACGGGAGATTCCTGTTTGAGGATTTTCTCAGTTGGTTCAAGCCGCGGGAACCCTACGTTCGTCTTGATACAAAATCTCTGCATGGTTATGCCGAGTCGGTCGAGGAACTTATATGGCGCATGGCGCGCGACAGAATGCTGACGAAGGAAGCATACAGGAGAGGCCTGCAGAAGAGAAAGAACGTTGCGCAGCAGGTCAAGTGGTGGGAAGAAAAATTAGTGTATCGCGCCGTGAAACTCGAAATTGAGAACGGTATCAAACAAAGCGACAGCACCCTGCACAGTTACTATGAAGAACACCAAAGGGATTATCGCAATGACAAAGGGATTGTCCGATCGTTCGAGGAGGTCAAAGAGGATGTCAGCCGCGATGAGTTTGCCTACGAAACGACGAGCAGGCTTCTCCATCAGATATTGAGACTGAAACAGAAATATGGAGTGAAGATCAATGACGACACTCTGAAGAAATTGTACGTCGACATCGAAAATTCTCCGAAAGCGATAGACGTCTACACGGTGAAGAAAGGAGGCATCTTTCCCCACACTGCCTTCCCCTCGATCGACTATGAATGGCAGGCGTGGGATTGATTGACGATGAAAGCCCTTCTTGGAAAGAGTACGTTTGTAGTTCTTTTGCTGGTCTGTTCGCAGGGATGTTCAGACCGACATAGCTCGTCTATGCATTTGGACGGCAATGTTGTGACATTGACCTATTGGCCCGCGCCAAACCCGCAAGAAATTGAACTTGCCGACACGATCGTCTCAAGGTGGAATCGCCTGCATCCGCAAATTCAGGTGCAAATGCAGCCGATACCGGTCAGTCAATCTACCGAAGAAGTCCTTCTTGCAGCGATTGCCGGAAAGACGACTCCTGACGTTTGCTCAAATATTAATCCGGTGGCGTTGAGGTCATATACGCAGGCCGGCGGTTTGGTCGCGTTGGATACGTTTTCCGATTTCGATTCGATAGCCGCTGCAAGGATACCGAAAGAGTTGCTCTCGATTTTTAAGACAAGCGACGGCCACTATTATCAAATGCCGTGGAAAACAAACCCGGTAATGATGTTCTACAATATAGACATGCTGCACGCCGCCGGCATTGAAAAACCTCCGCGCACGTATTCGGAATATTTGGCCGATGCGGGGAAGGTGACGCGCGATACGAACGGCGACGGGCAAATGGATATCTGGATGGGTGAGCGCGATATACGTCCGATTTGGTGGGAACGGCTGTTCGACATATATCCTTTTTACATCGCAGCATCGAACGGAGAGACGTTGTTCAGGAACGACACAGTTGCTTTCGAAAATCACGATGCCGAGCAAGTGTTCGGATTTTTCCAGCAATGCTATGGACATGGGTATTTTCCGAGGACGTTTTTTCAGGGAGGGGATCCGTTCCTCCTTGGACGAAAGGCAACACACTTCGCCGGCCCGTGGGAGATCGCTGCGATCTCGAAATTTTCGCCGGACATGCGATTCGACGTTGCACCGCTTCCCGTGCCGGACGATCATCAGGGACCGGTCTACACCTCGGGAGACTACAAGAACATCGCAATCTTCAGCACGAGCAAGCATCCGAAAGAAGCATGGGAGTTTGTAAAATTTCTCATCACGGCGAAACACGACCTGCTCTTGCTTGAGATAACAAATCAGGTTCCCGTTCGCGGTGACTTGCTGACGGACCCGCTTTTCGCGCACTACTTCGTGAAAAATCCGTTGATGGTGAAGTTCGCCAAGCAGGCAGTGTATACTCGCGGGATGGACACTGTAGCCGACTTGAAGGAGATTTTCGACGCGATTTCGCAAGAGTATGAAACGTGCGCCGTCTATGGCCGGATATCTCCCGCCGAAGCGGTCCGCGATGCCGCCCGAAGAACGCGAGCAATCATTGAGTGGAATCAATGAGTTACAAGATCAATTTTATCAAAGCGATCCGACACAGCGAGAAGAACAGCTACTGGTTCATTTTGCCGTACGTTATTTTCTTTCTTTTGTTTGTCGCCTACCCGCTCGTCTTTTCATTCATTTTGATCTTTCATCGCTGGAATGTCGTGACACCGATGGAATGGGTCGGGTTGAAAAACTTCAAGCGGATGTTTTCGGACCCGCAGTTTTTTAAGGCGATGATCAATACGTTCGTTTTTCTTCTCATCCACATTCCGCTGCAAATTGGAGTCGCTTTAGGATTCTCGTTGCTGCTATACTCTAAGGGCGCGATGCGCGGATTTTTTCGGGCGGTCTATTTCCTGCCGGTGATCGTGTCGGGAGTTGTTGTCACGATCCTATGGCAAAACCTCTATTCGTACGATTCCGGCGTATTGAATTCTCTCTTGAACGTGTTCGGCTTGCCGAAAGTACCATGGCTCATTGACCCGGATATTGCAATGCCTTCGATCGCAGTGATGGCGACGTGGAAAAATGTCGGCATCTATATCGTGCTCTTCCTCGTCGGGCTGCAGAACATTCCGAAGGAAATGTATGAATCGGCAAGCCTGGATGGGGCGGGAAAGTACAGCCAATTTTTCAAGATCACGCTGCCGATGCTGAACTCAACGATGGTGCTTATCGTCGTCCTCTCAACGATAGGAGGGTTCTCGCTCTTTATCGAGCCGTACGTGCTCACCGGCGGCGGACCCATGCAAAGCACGATGTCCGGTATGCTGTACATCTATAACCAAGCGTTCTATTTCGGCCACATGGGATATGCCGCCGCTTTAGGGTTCGTGTTCGCTCTGGTTATTCTTTCAGTGGTTCTCCTCCAGCGTAAGGTTGTGGAAGCAGATTCAGTATGACAAAATCGTTGCTGAAATATTTTGCCCTTCTGGCCGGTGCGGCAATCTTTGCGTATCCGTTTTTGTGGATGCTCGCTGGCTCGATCAAGCCGGAAATGGAGATCGGTAACCTCTCATTGTGGTCGTCGCATGCGTCGTTCCACAGCTACGAACAGGTGCTCACGAAAATTCCGATTATCAGGTCGTTCTTCAACAGCATCATCGTGTCGGTATCGACGACAGCGTCGGTTGTCCTCTTCGGATCGATGGTCGGCTACGCTCTTGCACGGCTCAGATTTTTCGGCAGCAAACTCCTTTTTGCATTGATTTTGTTCACCATGATGATCCCGTTTCAGATTACGCTGATACCGCAGTACATTTTGATGGTCAAGCTCGGTTTGACGGATACCTACGCCTCGCTCATCGCGCCTACGATGATGAGCGCGTTCAGCATCGTCGTATTTCGCCAGTTTTTTATGAGCTTGCCGCAAGCCCTCATCGACGCCGCGCGCATCGACGGCTGCTCTGAATTTCGAATTCTCTTTCTGTTGATCTGGCCGCTCTCTCGCGCGGTCATCATCACCGTGGCAATCCTTACGTTTATGTCGAGCTGGAACGACGTCCTCTGGCCGTTGATCGTTGTTCGCGATCGCGCGTTGATGACAATGCCTCAACTGGTGACGATATTTGTCATCGGGGGCGAAGCCGAATCGCAGTTAGGGCTGCAGCTTGCAGCGGCGACGCTGCTCGCATTGCCCGTCGTAATTGCGTACTCATTTTTCCAGCGATACTTTATTGAAGGGATGGCGTACACCGGAATTAAAGGATGATGTTGATTTCGTAAGCCGTTGTTTTAAGAGTCTTCTTGCCAGCGGCCGAAAAGCAATCTGACGACGATTACCTTGTAGAAATCAGGCGGAACATCTCCTGCCATTTCTCCCACACTGTCGATCTGTGCTTGTCATGAAAAATACCAAAAGTGGACGCTTGTCCTCTCTAATTTTTTCCGACGTCGACCTGGTTCAGAAGGAGTTGAAATGAGGTATTTTAATCTGATAATGTTTGTATTTATTTTTCTCGCATGGAATGATGTGCTTGCGCAGGTTTCGGGAGATCCGCTCTCGTATTCTTTTGATCGCCACTATGGCCAAATAGAAGTTGGAGGGAGGTTTGTCGGGGCAGAGTTCCATAACAGCCGTCCTATTCCCTCCCGGATCAGTTTTTACTACCCGGTCGCGAACAGCATAGACGTAAGCACCGACTACTGGAAGAGAGGCAATTCTTTACCGATGGCATTTGGGGTCCGGGTAGGCGGTAGTACAAAGCGATGGCTTGGGAAAGAATCGTGGGATTACACGCTGAGTCCTCAGAAAGCAACGTTTAGCAGGCGTGAATCCAACCTCGAATATTTTGTTTCGTACGAGTTTTGCATGAATCAACCGGCCATGGTCGCGACTTTGCGGATCAAGAATATTTCCAGTAAAAAAATACCGGTCGAAGTCTATACTCATCTCATTTTAGACCTTCGAACATGTCAAACATATGCTCGAAAGGATTCTGCGTGGACTGAATACAACAACGCTGGCAACGCGATCATTGCCCATTATAACGATCCACAAACGGACCGGGCGAGCGTATTTGTCGAGAACGCTGGGCTCAGTCCGAGCAGTTGGTCGTCCAACGCGAGCGCCTTGTCGGTGACGGACAGCGGGACTTCCAATTGGATCGTTGATTCGACGTCGAGGTTGAGTGAGGAACTGCTCTCGCAGTCAAATCCCGGCAAGCCGCTGGCAGCATTTTTATACAGGAAGGATATTGCCTCTAACGATTCTCTCGTCATTGTGCAAATTATCGGAAGTTGCTCGAAGGAC
>DATJXA010000003.1:0-12491 GCA_035500675.1 Bacteroidota bacterium
TGGCGAATGCCAACCTTGTGTCAAAGGTGTATTTCCCGCGTGTCATCATACCCGCGGCCGCGATCCTTTCAGGGTTCGTTGATTTTTCGATCGCCTTCATCCTGGCTCTGTTGCTGATGGTCTATTTCCAGTTTGTACCAACGGCGACGATCTTTCTCTTTCCCCTTTTTGTTTTGCTCACCGTAATCGTTTCCCTCGGCATTGGGTTTTGGTTCTCGTCGATCTCCGTCCAGTACCGCGATATCGGACAAGCGTTGCCGTATATCATTCAAGTGTTCTTCTGGATTACCCCGGTCGGTTACGCCGCAAGCAAAATTCCGTCGGCATATCAATTACTCTACTGGCTAAACCCGATCGTTGCCGTCATCGAGGGGTTCCGGTGGTCGTTGCTTCATACGGGAACCCTTCCCGGTATTTTGTTGCTTCTCTCGTGCAGCGTCGCCATCCTGGTATTCATCACAGGGTTGATGAATTTTCTCCGGATGGAACGGAAATTTGCCGACGTCATTTAAGGTCTCTCTCGCATGTCTACGATCATCCACGTCGAACATTTAGGCAAACAATACCGCATAGGCGCGCGGAGGCGGGGCAATTCCTTTCGGGATCTGTTCGACGAAAAAGTCCGCTCGATCTTCAGCAAGAAGGACAAAAAAGTTTCTTCCTTCAAAGATACCATCTGGGCGCTTGAAGATGTCTCGTTCGACGTTCAGGAAGGCGAGGTATTGGGAATCATCGGAAGGAACGGCGCGGGGAAAAGCACGCTGCTGAAAATCCTGGCACGGATTACCGCCCCGACACGAGGACGCATCAGACTTGAAGGCCGCATAGCATCGTTGCTTGAAGTAGGAACGGGCTTCAGCGGCGAATTGACGGGACGCGAGAACATTTTCTTGAACGGCGCGATCCTCGGCATGAAGCGGATGGAGATCAAGCGCAAATTTGACGAGATCGTCGCCTTTGCCGACATGGAAAAATTTATTGATACTCCCGTGAAGCATTATTCCTCCGGGATGTACATGCGCCTTGCGTTTGCCGTCGCGGCGCATCTCGAGCCCGAGATCTTGATCGTGGATGAAGTGCTCGCGGTTGGAGATATTGAGTTCCAGCGAAAATGTTTGGGAAAACTCGGCGACGTCGCGACGAGCGGAAGAACTGTCCTGTTCGTCAGCCACAATACGGCCGCCGTTCAGACGTTGTGCAAGACCGGATTGCTTCTTGCCGGCGGCAAATTAGCGCACTTCGGCTCCGCAGAGGAATGCGTCGCCAAATACCTCCAGGGGAATAACAGCATCGACGGAACGATCCTTTCGATGGGCCGGCAAGCGAGCGGCGACGTGCAGGTCACGGGAATTACCATCAATGGCTCCGAGTCTACACAGGTTCTCTTGGAGAAATCAGAAATTGAAATAATGGTCCAAGGCACCGTCAGCCATGACGTGAAACTCGATATCGAAGCAAGGCTTTACTCCTCGCAGGGGGTGCTTATCGGATCCTTCTGTCCAACGCGAAATCACGGGAATTTGGGCACGATCAAACCGGGACCGTTCCGCATAAAAAGTACGATGGACCTCCAGAACTTAAACAAGGGGCGGTATTCGCTCGACGTGTACCTCACCCATCCAATGGTTCAGGGGTACTGGGATTTTCCCAACGCTGCAACGTTGTACTGTGATGGCATCCCACTTGCAAACAGTTCCGTGCTGGAAACTATACACTACGGGCCGATCCTATTGACCGGGGAAACGGTGTATCAATAAAATAATTTTGACGGCGTGAATTTCTGATCAACGGACGTTGAAATACCCGCCGGAACTTGCGTTTCGTGCTACGTCGTGAAACGGTCGCTGCGGCTGATTCTTAACGCATGAACGTTCAAAGAAACAGCCCGATGCCCAGGTCGCTCCCTCTCCAAAAAACTCAATTATCCGAACGCGGTTAAAAATTGATCGGTTGGTTCCCGGTCGGTTTTATTTCATCCTGAGAGCGCACGTGGCTTCTTAAACGGTGAATCTTCTGACGCAGAAAAATTGACCATGGCTTTTACTCAAAAAACATATGATTACCTGCGGGCGATCAAATCGCGCTGGGAGTTAAGAAAGCTGAGCGGTTGGGAAAAAATCGACGGCTTTCTTTCCCCTCTGGAAGCAATCGCTCTTTTTAATTATGCTTCGTTGCTGCCGCGTGGCGCAACCGCATGCGAGATTGGTTCCTATAAGGGGAAAAGCACCGTGTGCCTCGCCAAAGGGTTACTAGCAGCCGGGGCAAAAAAGCTTATTGCGATCGATGCGTTTGACGCTTCCGGCGATCCTGAAAGCGTGAACAGTTACGTGGAAAAACGCGGTGACCTTCCTCTGATAGACCAATTTGTAAAGAACGTCGAAGACATGGGAGTTAGGGACATCATTGAAATTAAAAAGGGCAAGTCGAATGAATTTGTGGAAACAATTCCAAGCCTCGATTTACTGTTTATCGATGCAGACCATAGCATCGACGGATGCCTTGCAGATTATGAATCGTATAGTCCTAAAGTAAAGATGGGCGGCTTGTTAATGTTCCATGATTACGACCCCCGTCGCAAGGATCTTGGACCGACTCATGTCATCGAGACCACGGTATATCCTTCCTTGGAATGGGCGTTCATCGAGAAATATGGGACACTATGGGTCGGCAAACGCGTGAACGAATCGAAAATCAGAAGTAGGAGCCTATAGACTATCGCGCCATGGCAGATAAACCTGTGATATGCGTAACGCCGATAAAGAACGAGGAGTGGATCCTCGATCGATTTATAAAGTGTACGCTAACATGGGCTGACGAAATCGTCATTGCAGATCAGGGGTCGTCGGATAAAAGCGTCCAGATTGCGAGATCGTTTCCGCACGTGACAGTCATTCGGAATGAGTCCGGCGTCTACGATGAAGGCGAACGGCAGCGATTGCTTTTGAAAGAGGCTCGAAAAATATCCACGGACGCGATCATTTTTGCTTTGGATGCGGATGAATTCTTGAGCGCGAACGTTCTGACGAGCCCAGAATGGAAGTCGTTGCTTCAAAGTCCCCGTGGCACCGCAATTGCCCTGCAGCCGTTCAATGTGGCGGGGCGCGATGGCCGCGGATGGATGACGGGAGGCTCTGGAGTCTTGGGATTTGTTGATGACGGCTCGGCACATCAAGGGACACAAATACACAGCGTCCGAGTACCCGTTTCCGAAACAAATCCGAAATTATCTTTACAAGAAATAGTGCTGCTCCATTATCAGTACGTCGATTGGAACCGGATGCGCAGCAAACATCGATGGTACGAATGCTGGGAGGTGATCAATCATCCGGATCGCCCCTTTATAAAAATCTATCGGCAATACCATCACATGGATTCGATAGACCCGGCGTCATTTCAGCCGATGAAAGAAGAATGGCTGCACGCGTACGAAAAAGCGGGAATTGACATGACCTTTGCAGCGACAGAAGACAGGTATTGGTGGGACGACGAAGTTTACGCATGGATGAAAAAATACGGCGCCGCTAAATTTAAACGATGCGATATCTGGTATAAAGACTGGAATACGCTTAAACCCTCGTCTGAAAAGAGCGACACTCAATTAATTCGCGACCCGAGAAGCGCCTTCGACAAGGCGATGCAATATTATTTGCGGCTGACGCAAGGAAGACATCACACATTTCTCATCAAAGCGATGGACAGATTTCTGAGGATCATCTGGTAGCGCATCAGCGATGAAAACAATCCCCCCGCCGCTTGAGACTAAAAAGGGATGGCCATGGGATATGCCCGTTGGCGGCCGGCAATTTTCGGCAGCGACTGCGTGGCCCCGCATAAGCGTGTTGATGCCGAGCTACAACCAAAAAAATTTCATCGAACAGGCGATCCGCTCCGTCCTCTGCCAGGGTTATCCCAATGTTGAACTGATCGTCATTGACGGGGGCTCGAACGATGGCACAGTGGAGGTCATCAAATATTACGAGCCATGGATTGCGCGATGGGTTTCCGAGAAGGACAACGGGATGGCCGAAGCGCTCAATAAAGGTTTTCGCTACGCGACCGGCGATTTGATCGGATGGCAAAACACAGACGACTATTACGGTCCGGGAGCCCTCGCCGCGTGTGCGCAAGCTGCGATTGAATTTCCCGAATACGACATCTATCATGGCCGGACATATCTTGTCGATACCGCCGGAGGATCGCCCAGCGAGATCCCCTCGGGCGAATTTCGATTACTTGAACGGGCGGCGTCATTTCCGCTCATCGACATGCCGAACCAGGCGGCCTTCATCCGCCGCAGTGCATTGGGCGCTAAAAATTTTGTAGATGAGACGTACAAAAACGGCATGGACACAGAACTCTTTGCGCGGCTGATATTATCGGGGCACAAAACCAAGTATGTCGACGGAATTACGGGCTATTATCGCATCCACGAGAACGCGAAAACTTTTGCAGCCGGGAGCACAAGCTCAAGGGAAGCCTGCCGTCTTTGCGTAGAGACGTTGAAAAGAACTGATCTCGCACACGACCTTCGCAGGCAACTATGCAAAGGCTTTCGAAAAATGTTGATCGCGTTGTTCAGGACCGGAGATACCTCCAACTTTCTCACATACACCCGGCAATATTTTCAATTGAGAGAAAGCGAGGAGATCGACTTTGACTTGCGTATAAGGATGATCATCTCCTTCGCCGCGCCCGGACTTGTTAAAGCGCTTTTGCGCCGACTCTATCAAAGACCTGAATAAATTATCGCTATGCGCGTTTTAATTACAGCCGCTCGTTTCTTCCCTCATTTCTACGGAGGAGGAGAAGTGTATGTGCTGTCGCTTGCGCAAGAATTGCAGCGGAGAGGTTACAATATTTTGGTCGTCACACTTGCGCCGTGGCCGGGCGACTCGAAAGAGGCAAGCACGACGATGCATGCAACGTTCGAACATGTTCCGGTTGTTGAGCTTCGCTTCCCTCCTTCGTCAACGACTGAAGGGGAAAAGTATGCGGTGAATCATCTTTCGATGCGGCAGGCGCTAAAAAACGTGATCCTAGAATTTTCGCCCGACCTTATACACATTAACGGAATAAATTCGGCAACATTGATGGTTGCAGAGGAGCTCCGGCTGCCCACCATTACCACCGTCCATCATGCCGGCTTTGCTTGCCCCGCCGGCGCCCTATCGAGGCCGGATAATTCAATATGCAACTATGCGGTTCACGCGTCGGTGTGCGTACCATGTTGCAGCGTGCACCGTACGCCGCACTGGTGGACGGGAGGGCTTCTCGGCAGAATTCCGCGCTGGTTCTATATGCAGTTTGGCAAAAAGGTCGACCCGATTCGGAATCTTCCGTATGTGTTTCGGGCTCTTCGCTTCCCGTGGCTTGTCGAACAGATCATCGGGCAGATGCAACTTGTATGGAGACTCTCTCAACGGTATATTGCCCCCTCTCTTGCGGTCAAAGAGTTGCTCGTGCGAAACGGGGTCGACGCAGAGCGGATTCGAGTTGTCCCGCATGGCATCAAGCCGTTGCAGCGAAGGGAGATTCAATTTAACGGCAAGCGAAAGTTACGGTTCGGGTACGTGGGACAGTTTTCATCGATCAAGGGAATCCACATTATTTTTGAAGCGCTCCGTGAGCTTAAGGGGGCCGACCGGTGCGAAATACATTTCTTCGGGGCTCCTCAAGGGAAAGATGAAGAAGCGTATTTTATTCCATTGGCTAAAAACTACGCCGGTCCTGCAAAGATCGTTGAGCACGGGTACGTAAAAGGCGAGGGACTGCAGGAAGCGTATGCGTCCATCGATGTGCTTCTCTATCCATCCCTCCTGTTCGAAACGTTCGGGTTGGTGGTCAATGAGGCGCTTGCCGTCGGGCGCCCGGTAATCGTGTCGCGATCGGGCGCGCTGCCGGAGTTAGTGCGGGAGGGAGAAAATGGCTTTATCGTCGATCGAAACGACGCGCACAACCTTTCGCTCGCAATGCAAAAGTGCATCGACGACCCCGAGCGGATCGTCAGCATGTCGCGAAATATTCATCCCGTCAAAACGATCCATGAATATGTTGACGAGGTCGAAAAATTGTATCACTCCGACCCACTTGGAAAATGAAAACAATGTCCGAAGTTCACTGCGTTTCAACGCTCGATGAGGCGCGACGCATCGAGCGCGACGAGACGACACTTTCGCCGGGCTTGCAGGCGGTACGTGGCTTGCTCATCGTCTGGCGGGCGTTGGCAAACGGATGCCTTGAACTTCTCCGCCGCAGCTGGTTCATAACAGACCCGCAGAAGATCGGAACACCCTCTTCCGTTGTTGTCTACATGAACGGCACGTTAGGCGATCATATTGTTCACCTGCCGCTCATTGCGGCGCTGAAGAAAAAATATTCCTCCGCGAAGCTCACGGTTGTATCGTGGTGCGGCGATTTTCCGATGGCCGAGTTATTGCCGGCGGAACCGTATATCGATACGATCATCACGCTTCACGACCATCCGGTCGTCCGCAACGGGTTTCGCTTCCCGTTCAGCGATAACGCGCTAGCATCGCTACGTTGCGATGTGTTCATCAATTTATCGCCGTTCGGAAACAGGGGTGTGCCCGGATTCGTCCTCCGGGAAATGATCTTCGCAAAGAAAATTCACGCGCGTTATGCAATCGGGTTCCATATGTTTTCGCTCGGAAAACAAGGCATCCTCAATAGACTGCAGCATTATTTTGTTGTGAACGAGCCGAGGCGCGCCGAGACGATACTGAAAGACCTCGACCTGCCGAAAACCGGCTACGGTCCCGTATTGCCGCTCGATGATCGGGCGAAAAGGTCGGTTCGAAAAAAAATTAAGGCGCGAACCGGCTCACGCAGCCCGGTTGTCGTCCTCAACCCGGGGGCAAAGTTCATGATAAAATGCTGGCCCGTCGACCGTTTCGCATCGATCGCCTCGTGGCTGCACGAAGAATTTCACGCACGGGTTGTGGTGACAGGAGTTGCGTCGGAGAAGAGACTCGGCAAGGAAATTATCAATGGCTCCGGCCGGAGAGGGATCAATCTTGCCGGCGAAACCTCGATGGCAGAATTGATCGAGCTTCTGCGAATGTCTGCGCTTTGCGTAACGAACGATACCGGCACGATGCACGTCGCAGCGCTGCTGCAAACGCCCATCGTGGCTATTTTCGGCACACGGATAAGCCCGACGCATTGGTTCCCGTCTTCTCAACGGGCGCGGGTGCTTTTCAGCTTCACCCCGTCGAGCTACTCGTTCAACGACGACGGCGGTGCGGACGAAAGCATTCGCCGGATACAGGTTGAGGATGTGAAAAAAGCAGTGATCGACCTCATGCGATGAGAACAAGGACGATTTCTTTTGAAAGACTGATCGAATGACATTCGCGATCGCGATACCGGTGTACAACGGCGAGGAATTTCTTGAGCAGGCGCTTTCATCGGCATTGAGTCAACGCCGTCCCGCAGATGAGATCGTCGCCGTGGACGATGCGTCGACAGACCGGTCTGCCGAAATTCTCAAAGCCGGAAAATGGGCGGGAAAAATACGGTACATCTATAATAAGACGCCCACGGGATATGCCGACGCATGGAACAGAGTTGTGGCGCACACACACGCCGACTTTGTGACGATACTCCATCAGGATGATCTGCTTGATCCCGGTTACCTTTATCATATTGAGCGAGCGCTCGAAATGTATCCGAAGAGCGAGCATGCATATTCGGGATACCGTTACATCGATGAGCATGGAACGATTTCAGGCGAATCTCCTCTTCCGCATAGCGCCGTCCCCGAGCTATTATCGGGAAAGGAATATGCCCATCGCTACCTTGCCGGAGTGATTCAGAACCGTCACATCCACCGTTGTCCCGGAGTGACGACTGGACGAAAGCTGCTTTTGGAAAAATGTTCGTACAGGAAAGAAGCGGGTGTGATCGCCGACGATGATTTCTTTCTCCGCGTTGGCGAATTTACCGACGTCGTGGCCATTTCCGAGCCCCTCGCCTCATATCGTCTCCATAGCAGATCTGCATGGCGCGCGCTCAAATCACTCGCCGGACAACTCGCCGTGGACTATGTCTTTCAAGTCGAGCAATGCCGTTCCCGCTCGTCGTTTTTGTCTCAGGGCGATCAGCAGGAAGTGGAAGCGCTGGCGATTCGATTTATCAATGCCTATCTTCTGCAGTCCATGGCGGAAGACCGGCATGAATGGCTCGAGGAGTCGACGAAGCTGCGGGGCAAATTTGAAACGATAACGCACAGTGATCTTGCGGCACGAAGCGCGTTAAAGGACCGCATCGTTTGGTCCCTCGCGGGAGCAACTGGCCGCAGTCCGGCCGTGGCGCGCTGCATATCTGCACTATTCAAGTCCGTACTGAAATTGAAAGATTCGTTGAAGTGAAAAGAGAAAAGTCGATCGTGTAATTTAACGCCAGCAGGTCTAACCTGCTCAAATACCGTCGGCAGGAAATTTTTCGTCAACAACTCAAAATGGATCCACGATGAATGTCTTGAAAAGGTTCGCGCGATGGATACTAACGGAAAAACGGAGATCTGCGATAGCGCTTCGGTTGCTCGGCGATCGATTCTATCTGGTCAAAAAATCCGTCTCGTCAAATGAGCGTTTAACTCTTGATCAATTGAAAGCCATGACGCCGGCTCAGCGGCCCGTTCAAAACGTTTTATCGATGCTGCCGCATGTCATGCCCGGCTACCTTACGACTGATTGGTTCTGGGCCGATACGTACTATCCGTACTACGTAAAGCTTGCGAGTCTCCTGCAGCCGAGATCCATCCTTGAAATCGGATCTCTCCAGGGTTTTAGTTTGATCTCAATGGCGGAAGGTTGCACAAATCTTGAATCGGCCTACTGGATAGACAATGAACTCTATCTTCCCAACTCGAATCAAATGTGCTACGAGAATTTCGGTTTTTATTACAAAACTTTCCGGCCCGGGTCAAAAATTCCGCAAACGAAGTTCATGAAGAATTCCTGGGATGCGATGCGCCTCCAGAAAAAGGTTGCCGTGGACCTCATTCATATCGATGGCGAACATTCGTACGATGGGAAGCTGAGAGATCTCTCTGTGTGCAGCGCGCTTCATCCGCGCTACATCGTCCTCGACGATTATTTCAACACCATCAACCACGAAGCTATTGACTACTGGGCGGCCTGCAATCAATACGACTTTTTCGTCATCGACACTTTCAATAGAGGCCTTGCCGTGTTCGATTTCAGCCGCAAGAAAAACTCAATGGACCTTGCGAAGAAAAATGGGCTGCCGATAGCAAAAGTGTTCCGTTGGAAAAGTCCGGACAGATCCTGACCTATGGCTCGATGTGGCGATTCACACACGCGGGCTGAGTTTATCGCTGTCGGCGGCCGGATACCATGCCCGCAGAAGGCCGTCCCGGTTTCAACTATTTTGATATCCATGTGTCGACAATTTTAAAAAGGATACGGCATCGATCGCGCGTGTATATCAGTTTCGCGGTCCATTTTTTGACCCTTCTCAATTATGAACGGAAGCGTCGGCGTTCGAACCAAGATGTTCGATTCATCGCGGTGGCTCTTGTTGAACATTTGGGAGATATGGTTGCGTGCGAGCCGGTTGCGCGATACGTGCGGCAATTGCACCCCGGCGCTCCCATTGTGTGGCTCGTCAGCCCCCAGTACAGCGAGCTGGTCGCAAGCAATCCAAACGTCGATTTTTTTCTCATGGTCCATTGCTTGACCGAGAAGGATCTTCTCTTGCATACTTCTTTGTTCGACCACGTTTTCGACCTTCACTTCCCGGAACGGTATTGCGCGTTGTGCGGACCGCGGCCGAACCGTACGATCTCCCACGGAAAAATCGGCTTGTCGAATTTCTACAATTATGGCAACCTCCTTGGAACGATGTCTCTCAGCGCCGGTTTGCCGGCGATCGAAGACCAGCCTCGCGTCTATATCTCAGAAGACATCCGGCGGCGGGTCGATGCGGAACACCTTCCATCGGATTTTGTGGCGGTCCATTGTCTTTCAAATACCGTAGAAAAGGATTGGCCCCGTCAGAACTGGGAACGACTGAGCGCTCATATCATGTCGACCTACGGTTGCGCGATCGTTGAGGTCGGCCTCAGCCCGGTGCTTGGCAAAACGGAGAACGTTCTCTACAAAAATTTAACTGGACGGCTTTCCATCCTCGAAACTGCGGAGGTGATCCGCCGCGCAAAATTATTTGTCGGTATTGACAGCGGTCCTGCGCATCTTGCGAACGCGGTTGGCACCTACGGAGTTGTCATCATGGGGTCGTATTTGGGGTTTAAAACGTACAACCCGTTCCCGGGGGCGTACGGAAACGGCAAGAACGCTTCGCTTATTCATGTGGCAGGACCGGTGGCGAACGCTCCGGTCCAAAAGGTTATTGAAATGGTCGACGCGCGTTTAACTGCTCGTCTTCAATAAAGTCGCCGCGAAAGCTGATAATGTTTTAAACGTTGTGAGGGACTCATGTGGTTTTGGCTGGCAAAGATATACTTGACCGTTTACCAATGGTGTAGATCTATTGGTTTTAACCTCAGGGGAGCCGGGTTCATCCTGCGGCGAATAAAGGGGGAACGGGTATTGGCCGTTGAAAAGATAAAGATGTTTTTTAATCCTGCCGTTGCACAGTGCTATTTCCTCAACATCGTCGGAAAGTTCAACGAACCGGAAACGCATATCTTCCTTGACCGTTTGATCACGTCATTGCAGGGCCGAGTGCTGGTCGTCGATGTCGGAGCAAACATCGGTGAGATGGTCATCGACATAGCGCGGTATCCACAAGTGGAGCGTGTCATCGGGGTCGAGCCGGGCGCGGAATGTGTGAAGGCGTGCTTACGAAGCGCGGAGTTGAACAACTTTACCAACATTCGCATGGTTCAGAAAGTAGCGAACGCCGACGGGCAACCGATGATGTTCAACGTCAGCGCCATTGCACCGAATTCCTCATCAATTTTTGTCACGGAGGACCGCCGAGGGGAAATGGTCGAGGGAACGACGCTCGACATCGAGTTACGCGATTACCATGGCCCCGCGATTTTCCTCATCGACGTCGAAGGCGCGGAGAAGTTGGTCATACTCGGAGGTAAGAACTTTATCGAACAAAACCGGCCGATCATTATTTTTGAATTCAACGATGTGACCCGCCGATTCTGCACGCTGGAAGAAATTCAAAATGTTCTGGGGAATGACTATGCCATTTTTCGATTACGGTCCGACGGGCTTCTCGATTCCGTGCTGACCGATACGTGGAATTGTGTCGCTGTGCATCGTCGTTCCAATATGTTTTCTCTTTGTCTAAGTTATGCGGTATCGTGAGCGCTCCGTGAAAAACTCTCCTCAAAAAAATGTCGTCATTGCCCTGCCGATACTCCTTCTTGGAGGGACGGAAATCCATACGCTTTCATTAATCCGCGTGCTGGTCGCTCGTGGATATCGCGTCACAGTTTGCTGCTATTATGAATACCGGGATTCAACGGTGAAAGAGTACGAATCGGCCGGCGCTAATGTTCTTCTCCTGAAAAGAAAAAGAAATATCGCCGGACGCGCGAATGCCGGAGAATTGCTCTCTCTCTTGATCTCCTTGCGAGCCGTATTTTCCGGGCTGAAACCCGACATTCTGCATGTCCAGTATGTTGCGCCTGGATTTATCCCCATTCTAGCGGCCCGCATGGCGGGTGTGAAAACGGTTGTCGCAACTGTCCATACTGCGGGAGAAATTGCGTACGGCTCAACGGCAAAAAAAGTTCTTCGGATGTCAGCCATGCTCTGCTCGAATTTTATTTGCGTGTCGCAAAGCGCGGGTGCGTTTTGGTTCGGACGATGCGATATTTTTGACCCTTCCTCTTCTGCGGCTCTGCCCCGGCACTTAGCGATCTATAACGGCGTAAACGTGCAGGCGATACAAAAAGCGATCTCTCCTTCCTCGGCAAAAAGACTGCGTCGCGAGTTACATATCGGGAAGAAGAAAGTCATCGGCATTATCGGCAGAGTTGTCGACATGAAGGGGCATCGTGTATTACTCGACGCGATGCAAAAGGTCATTGAGGAAAATCCTGACACCGTTCTCGTGGTCGTCGGGGATGGGCCAATAAAGGAAACGCTCGAACACAAAGCGGAAATTCTCGGCATCGGTTCGCATGTCCGATGGCTCGGCGAACAATCGCTTCAGAAAGTTTACGAGATACTGGGAATCATCGATGTTCTCGCCGTCCCATCCTTTTTCGAGGGATTTGGTTTGACTGCGGCCGAAGCAATGGCGGCAGCCGTGCCGGTTGTGGCAAATAATATTGCGGGACTCAATGAAGTTGTGTTGAACGATATCACCGGCTTGCTTGTTCAACCCGGAGAGCCTTCCCAGCTTGCACAGGCCATTCTGAGGATGTTAGAAAAACCGCGAGAAGCAAGAAAGATGGGACAAGCCGGAAGAACGAGGGCGCAAAATCTATTTTCGCTTAAGAATTTTGAGCGGTCATACTC
>DATJXA010000004.1:0-42151 GCA_035500675.1 Bacteroidota bacterium
ACGTGCTTCATCTGGATCGCATGGAGCTTGATCGTGATGCCACGTTCCTGTTCCAGGTCCATGTCGTCGAGGACTTGATTCACTACGAGATCGCGCTGGGTAATAGTACCGGTGAGTTCCAACAGCCTGTCTGCAAGCGTAGATTTGCCGTGGTCGATGTGGGCAATGATGCAGAAGTTTCTAATATGGTTCATGTCTTGCGCAGAACTCTCGATAAGGTTAAGGAGAAGAGATGTGTCATGAGGACGATGCCCATCGTCCGCGTGCGCACGATCTGCTTCATCTGCAACAAAAATGCCCGCCGACCGCGTCGTGGGCAACTTTTCACTATCAAGATACGGTTTTGACGAGGTAAGTGCAAGAAGTGCGGAGGGGGGAATTCTGCGGGGGCATTGAGAAATGCTTCATAGTCGTACATCCGATGTAACTGCCATCATCCCCCCGAAACCAAAATCCAAAACTCCTAACCACGAACTAAGAACCAAGAACTCTCATCGGTTCGCAACCCCCGTGAGAAAATACATGATGACGAATGCGGCAAGCTTGGCCGTTCTTCCGTCGAAATCGAATTTTGGGTTCACTTCGACAATATCGATCGCCTTTGTTTTCCTACGCATGCCGGCGAAATGAGCGGCCTTGAGCAGCTCCTCCGCGGACAATCCCGTCGGGTATGACGCGCTTACGCCGGGTGCGTCGCTTCCCCGGACGGCATCGAGGTCGAAGCTGAAGTAGAGGCGCTCAACCGAATTCGACGCGATCTCGTACGCCAGCTCAAGAATTTTTTCCATCCTTTCTTTCCGTACCTCGTCGAGTGTAAAGACCGTCGCTCCGCGGTCGATGAGTTCTTCGTAATGTTCCTGTGCGTTGGCGAACGATTGCGCGCCGACCTGCACAAAATTCATCGCCGTGAGCGGGCTGTGGGTGAGGTCGAGTATCTGCCGGAAGGCCGTGCTGTTATTGCGTTGGGGGTCCAGCTTCCGGAAACACAAGTGCGTGTCGATGTTGATAGCGCCCGTGCTTGCGGCCTCTTTGGCAAAGGCAAGGAATGACGGATATGTTGTATCGTGTCCTCCGCCGAGCACGATCGGTAAAATATTTTTTGCGAAGAGCATCTCAAGGACTGCCTGAACCCGCTCGTGAGTTTCTTCAAGCGTGGCCCCCGCTTTGACATTTCCGAAGTCGAAAATCGCGAGGTCGGACGCCTGCTTCCCTTTTGACAAGGCATACGGAGTAAATTTATAAAGGGCTTTCCTGATCTCGTTCGGCGCGTCTTTAGCCCCCACACGCCCCCTGTTCCTTCGCACTCCTTCGTCCTCAGGAACTCCGACAATCCCCACGTTGATTTTATCCGAAAAATTTTCCTTTTGCCTGCGCACGATATCGCCCATGCGCGGATCCGATTCGTCGTTGCGCGAAAAGAAGACGGGATCGGGAATATCGGTAAGAAGTTTCCAGGCGGCATCCATCGGTTATCCTTTCGCTATTACACAGGAGACGACAATCTCTGGCAGTGATATGCTTTAGATGCCCGCTTAAAGCATGCGGGGATGACGACAAACATTTCGTCATTCCCGAACATTTCTGCCGGGAATCTAAAATGAGAAATGCCTGAGACGAAAATTTCCTACCCGCCTTTTCCGCTGGTAGTATTGCTGCATTAAAGCAGGTATTCGATCACTTTCTTTTCGGGTTCGAATGGAGCGAGTTGACTCAAACCGAGGCCTTCGATGGCAGCCGTGATCATTCTCTCATTGCGCGTCTCTGTTCCATTATAGAATTTGCCCGCCATAAGCAGAGCGTTGAGGGGGACAAGGCCGACAATTTCGCTCCCCGTGACGTCGGCGCCAAGGAGCCGAGCGTGTTTTTTTACCTCCTCGAATGCAACGTGCGGAGGAGTAATTTCATAGTCGACGAGATTCATCGAGACCTGGCATATATGAAACCGTTCAACCGGCACTCCCATCGCCTTCACGGCTTTAAGGCTGCCCGGAATCTTGGCCGGTCCTCCGCTTGCGTTCTTCGCAGCGTCTTTTTTAATGCGCCCGCTTTCGCGGATGCGAAGCGCGATCTCCTGCGCAACAGACATATCCTCGGTGTTGAGGTTCACGTTGTAAGCGATCAAAAACTTTCGCGCCCCGGTGACCGTTGCTCCCGACTTTTGATTGAACGTTGCCGCTCCGTAATCGGGTTTCCATTTCGGATCGAGAAGCTTTTCTGCGAGGCCTTCATACTCTCCTTTGCGGATGTCGGAGAGATTTTTTCTTTCCGGGGATTTCGCGGCCGCTTCGTAAAGATATACGGGGATCCGAAGCTCGGATGCTACACGCCGTCCATAGATGTGAGCGAGCTGCACACATTCATCCATCGTCACTCCGGAGACAGGAATGAATGGGACTACATCCGCAGCGCCGATTCGCGGATGCTCGCCGTGGTGATGCTCCATGTCGATGAGTTCCGAAGCGGCGCGTGTAGATCGAAAAGCTGCTTCAACAATGCCCCCTGGGTCTCCGACGAACGTCACGACAACTCTATTATAATCTTTGTCTGCTTCGACGTTGAGCAACTTGACCCCTTCCACGCCGTGAATGCTTTCAGCGATCGCCTTGATCGTTTTTGCCTCTCGGCCCTCGCTGAAATTTGGGACACATTCGACAATTTTTTTCATCATGGAGACTGATTTACTATAAATAGTTATTGTCCTCTGTTTCCCTACTCCCTACTCCATACTCCTTACACTTTAATTCTCTATTGAGGTCCGGAGTAAAAGAGTATGGAGTAGGGAGTAAAGAAATCGGGAGTCAGGCCGTTGGCAACGGCACGATGATCGCACCTTCCTTGAAATTTCCCAACACTTCTGCTTTGCCTTTCAGGAACCATTGTCCCACCAAAGCGCCGGTGACGGCATCTAATTCATCGCCGTTCATTTTCTTGTCCAATCCCCGGAGGCCGAGTTTTTCCAACCCTCGGCGTAATTTTGGGAGCCCATCCTGTTTTCGCCCCGTTTTCCAGACGTCTTGCGCGGCGCCCGGATACATCTCAACGACCCTGTAGCCCCTGCGCGAAAACCGTTTCTTTAAAAAGATCCCGCGCATCGTCAGCATGCGCATCGGCCCGAGCGTGATAGGGAAGAAGCGGATGCCTCGCCGCAAGAGCTCACGGTCGCACGGGCGGAAATGTTCCCCGTTCCTGTCGTCGAGAGATTTTCTTCCGGGGGGAAGATTCAACGGTGCGTCGATCGCGATCAGGTCGGGTTTGGAGGCATCGATAAAATCCAAAATGTCTTTGTCGCTGAAAAGTGTGCACCAGCGGAGAATTCTTTTTCCGCGAAGAAGGCAGACGCCGGTGTTCCGTTTCGGGCTTCCGGCAAGATCGATCCCGACGACAAGCGGCGATGTTTTCTTTTTCGGTTTAGAATTCAAGCACAGTTCCGTTCTTGATAATTTTCCATACATGATTGATCCCGTAGTGATACGGAATATGGAGATAGTGTGGAACATCGTACAGCACGATATCGGCCTGTTTTCCGACCTCGATGCTTCCAATGTCGTGTGAAAGTCCCAGCGCTGCCGCACCGTTGATCGTTGAGGAGGTGATTGCCTCCTCCGGGGTCATGTGCATCTGAGTGCATGCGATCGTCATCATCATCGGTATTGATGAAGACATTGACGTGCCGGGGTTGAACCCCGTCGCAATGGCGAGCGGAATATCCGCATCTATAATAGAACGGGCCGGCGCATACGGACGCGAAAGAAAAAAGGAAACACCCGGTATGACGGTGGCAATTGTCGAAGATTTCTTCAGCGCAGCAATGCCCTCAGCAGTGAGATTGTTGAGATGATCCGTTGATGCTGCATTGAGATGCGCCCCTAGTTCCGTTCCGCCGATCGCTGCAGAAAAATCGGAATGCATTTTTGGAATAAGCCCAAAGCGTTTACCTTCGAGCAAAATTCGTTCAGTCTGATGGAGATCGAAACGGCCTTCATCGCACAACACATCGCAAAAAATCGCCAGTTGTTTTTCTCCGACATAAGGGAGCATTCTATTGATGAGGAGATCGACGTATCCATTGTGATCGTCGGCGAACTCCGAAGGGAAGGCGTGTGCGCCGAAAAATGTCGGGACGACCGTCATGTAATGATCTCGTCGCAAATCGTGGATGACATCGAGCATCTTCATCTCGCCGTCGAGGCTTAATCCGTATCCGCTTTTTATTTCGACGGTCGTCGTTCCGTGCCGCATCATATCGTTCAGCCGTCGGTCGGCCGAACGGAGCAAATCTTTTTTTGTCGCTGTTCGCGTAGCGCGCACGGTCGAAAGAACTCCGTCTGCGGCTGTAGCACTCTCACGATTCGGTGTTCCGGCTGTCCGCATGGCAAATTCGTCCTCGCGGGTCCCTGCATACACGGCATGCGTGTGAGAGTCGACGAAACCGGGCAATGCGACACGATCCCCTGCATCGAGGACATCGACCTCGGAATCGACATGCACTTCATCTGTCGGTAGAATGCGCTGGATAATTCCGTTTTCGATGACGACGGCTGCGTTCTCGACGACGCCCAGTTCGCTCATTTCTTTCCCGGCCTTCCACGGCTTTCCTTTTGTCGAGACGGTCACAAGCTGCCGGATATTTTTGACGACGAGGTTCACGAGCCTCCGGCAATGGTCGGCGGGGACGGCTGTTCCGTGTTGTGCGACGAGTCGTCTTCTATGCGTAAATATCCTGAACAGCGCAAAACCGGCAGGCGCGGGTATTTAGGATACGATGGGTCTGTTTTGCTCAGACTGCACAGATGGAACTCCCCGCCCCGAGCATTTGAGATGACGGAATGAAAGCGACACGTCACACATAGTCCGACCATCATTGCTTTTTCGCGGCAGGTGTCATGCTATCGTTCGGCATAGAGTCTTCTGGCGCTCACTCCCGCTTGTCATCAAAGCTTGTATCCGATCTTGCGCAGAAATTCTTTTCTCCTGAGAATATCGCTTTCCGATTCCACCCCTTTTGTCTTGACACCGTCTATCACGCCCATGATTCCGCGGCCTTGTTCGGACTCCGCGACGATCACCTCGACCGGGTTTGCCGTTGCGCAAAACACATGGCACACCTCGGGAATATTCTTGATCGCGTTAAGCACGTTGACCGGAAAACCGTTTTCCATGAAGAGGATAAAGCAATGTCCGCACGAAAGAGCGGCCGCATTTTTCTGCGCAAGTTTTATGAGCCCCGGATCGTTCCCCGACCACCGGACGAGTGCGGGGCCCGAAGACTCGCAAAACCCGACTCCGAATTTCATCTGCGAGTTCGCCTGCACTATCGCTTCGTGGATATCTTCGACAGTTTTTATAAAGTGAGACTGGCCAAGAATAAAATTCGTCGTTTCGGGTTTTTCAATTTTGATTGTGAGAAGTTGCATCGAATCCTCCGGGTTGTTTTTCCGCGAAAGCTGCGGCGGATAGTGCCGCCGGTCTAGACGGGGGCTAGCTGCTCAACGGTGACTTTTTCTAAAGTAGAATTATTTGAACGGAATTTCAACAGAGTCGCACATTGACGCAAGGGTCCCGGTGGAAGAAAAATGTAGGTAAAGTGATCGGTGAACCGAGCGGTAATATGGCGTAAGGAGATTTAATTTCTGGAATGTCCTAAAAACGGAAAACCCCGTTCATAAGAACAGGGTTTTTCGGCAACGCTATAGTATCAAAAGTTAGACTTTGGAGACGTTAGCAGCTTGCAGGCCTTTGGGTCCTTTTTCGACGTCGAACTGGACCTTATCGCCCTCGTTCAGCGTCTTGTAGCCCTCACCGATGATTGCCTTATAGTGCACGAACACATCCTCACCCGATTCGCGTTGGATGAAGCCGAAACCTTTTGCACTATTGAACCACTTCACTGTTCCTTTCTCCATGGAACAATTCCTTTCGTAAAGATTTTTCAAAAAAACCTGTCCGAAGATCGTTCGGACAAGCGTACAACCCGGTTTTGTTGCCTCTTTATAACGCAAAATCGCAGAAGCTGCAAATTCCAACCCACACAATCTTGCCCACTCTGCGATTCTATTTGTTTGCCGATCTAGTCGTAGACCGGGGAGGTTCTTTTGAAAGACCTGTTCAGCAAAACAATACTCCGAGTGACCCCGGAAGGCATTACAAGCGCAAAAAACGGTGTACTGTTGTTTGCGCTTTCAAAGTAGGTTCTTTTTACTTTAGACGCAAGTATTTTTTTTCATCCAAAGACTCACGTCACCGGGCAATATTCCATTGAATTATCGCCCGTTTTTGTGCTTTTTACCGAGGAGAATACCCGACCAGGCCCTCCAGCGATCCGGTCAAAATTCGACGTGAAAGCTTGAAAAACAACCCCGCTGTACCATTGACTTTTTTGCAAAAACTGTTATCTTATACGACTCTACCGGCATAGCAAGAGCTTTGGAATTTTCGAGGAATTGGGCATTCATAGGACGACATTTCACCACTGTCTCATCTTTTTCCGCTTAATTCATTTTTAATTCTTGTGCAATTCTGCTGGCGTAGCTCAGTTGGTAGAGCAGCTGATTTGTAATCAGCAGGTCGCGGGTTCGAGCCCCATCGCCAGCTCGTCGTGCATTAGGGTAGGTAGCGAAGTGGTTAAACGCATCAGACTGTAAATCTGACGGCTCACGCCTTCGGAGGTTCGAATCCTTCCCTACCCACGATCCTTCGAAGGATTCCGAGCGTGGCAGGAAAAAAGAAAAAGAGAATGCGGGAGTAACTCAGTTGGTAGAGTCATCCCGCAAGGCGGGATTGGCGAGGGTTCGGAAATTGAGATGAAAGAAAGTTCATTGCGGGAGTAACTCAGTTGGTAGAGTCACAGCCTTCCAAGCTGTTGGTCGCGGGTTCGAGTCCCGTCTCCCGCTCTGGCCAATGCGTGAAGGGAAGATCGCCATCATGAGTATCTCGCTTGCGTAGCTCAGTTGGTAGAGCATCCCGCTGATAGCGGGAAGGTCATCGCGTCGGAGACGGGACGCGCAAGCGCTGAGAGAAAGTGATTGTGATTTGTGGAGGCGAGGATTGATGTCCTGCTTGCGTAGCTCAGTTGGTAGAGCACTTCCTTGGTAAGGAAGAGGTCATCGGTTCAATCCCGATCGCAAGCTCGAAGGAAAAAACTGAGGTCATCCCGATTTTATCGGGATCGCAAGCTCGAAGGAAAAAAACTGAGGTCATCCCGATTCTATCGGGATCGCAAGCTCGAAGGGAAAAAACTGAGGTCATCCCGATTTTTTCGGGATCGCAAGCTCGAAGGAAAAAACTGAGGTTATCCCGATTCTATCGGGATCGCAAGCTTGAAGGGTTTTAAGATTTTAAGTTACGCTGAAGATAACACTATGTCGCGGAGTTTACGGTGAGAGATATCATCACATTAGAATGTACGGTTTGCAAAAACAGAAACTATTCGACCACGAAGAATAAGAAAAAGCAGACCGGTCGTGTCGAGTACAAGAAGTATTGTCGCTTCTGCGCAAAGCACACCCAGCACAAAGAGACAAAATAACCCAAGACGCTGTTTTCCTACGTGTGTAGCTCAATTGGTAGAGTAGCGGTCTCCAAAACCGTTGGTTGGGGGTTCGAGTCCCTCCACACGTGCGAAGGTTATGCGGGCCGATTCTCATACTTTAATCAAGAGCTTTCCTGATGAAAGAAAAAATAATAGCGTTCTTTGCTGACGTCTACAAAGAAATGAGCAAAGTGACATGGCCGAAGCGGAACGAGCTTCAAGATTCCACGATCCTCGTGCTTGTTGCCTGTCTCGTTATCGCGGCATTCGTCTATTTGGTCGACACAATTGTGAGCCAGGCGCTCAAAGGAATATTTTAATACTATGGTCGAAGCAGCGATAGAGAGGAAGTGGTACGTCGTCCGCACGTACTCGGGACACGAAAACAAAGTGAAGGCATACCTCGAGAGCGAAGTTGCTCAAGCGGGATTGCAGGAGAAGATCGCGAACGTCCTCGTTCCTTCGGAAAAGGTCTTCGAAGTGAAGGACGGCAAGAAAAAAAGCAAGACGAAGAATTTTTTCCCGGGCTACATCCTCGTCGAAGCGCTTCTCGACGAAAAGACAAAGTACATCATCCTCAACACGCCCTCGGTGATGAGCTTCGTCGGATCGAAAGAGAAGCCGGTGCCGCTTCAGCCGGACGAGGTGAGGCGCCTCATAGGGAAAATCGAACAAAAAGGAGACGTCGAGCAGATCGAAGTCCCGTTCCACATCGGCGAACCGGTGAAAGTGATCAGCGGCCCTTTCAACAACTTCTCCGGCTTCGTCCAGGAAGTGAACGAAGAAAAATTGAAATTGAAGGTCATGGTGAGCATTTTCGGGAGAAAAACCCCCGTCGAGCTCGACTTCAGCCAGGTTGAAATCGAGAAATAATTTTCTGAATCTATTTTTGAAAGATCATTCCGTATGGCAAAGAAAGTAGTTGGCTTTGTGAAGCTGCAGATCCCCGCAGGACAAGCGAACCCGGCACCGCCGGTCGGCCCCGCCCTCGGTCAAAAAGGGGTCAATATCATGGAATTCTGCAAGCAGTTCAACGCGAAGACCCAGGACAAAATGGGTCTCATTATTCCCGTCATTATCACGGTCTATTCCGATAAATCGTTCACATTTATCACGAAGACGCCTCCGGCGGCCGTGCTTCTCATCAAAGCCGCAAAAGTTGAAAAAGGGTCCGGCGAGCCGAACCGTGTGAAGGTGGGAAAGGTGACGAAGGCGCAGGTGAAAGAGATCGCGGAGATGAAAATGCCCGACCTCAACGCTGCGAGCATAGACGCCGCTATGAGCATGGTTGAAGGGACCGCAAAAAGTTTAGGCATTACCGTCGAAGGATAATTTATTCACGTGGGAGTCCCGATACGGTCTGGACGCTTGCACCACTATTCTATAAGGATGTTCGTATGAAACCCGGAAAGCGCTTCAAAGCAGGCTCGGTAAAGATCGATAAGAAGAAACTCTACTCTATAGAAGAGGCTGTCGGATTGGTCAAAGAAACGGCGACGGCAAAGTTCAATGAATCCGTCGACATTGCGGTCCGGCTAGGAGTCGACCCCAAGAAGGCGGACCAGGCGATCCGCGGAACGGTTTCGCTGCCGTTCGGCATCGGAAAAGAGGTCCGGGTTCTTGTAATGGCGAAGCCCCCGAAAGACGCCGAAGCGAAAGCGGCGGGCGCCGACCACGCAGGCCTTCAGGAATATGTCGAGAAAATTCAAGGCGGCTGGGCGGATATCGATGTGATCATCGCGACGCCGGATGTGATGGTCGAAGTCGGAAAGCTCGGGAAAATTCTCGGGCCACGGGGGCTCATGCCGAACCCCAAAAGCGGCACCGTGACGGCGGATGTGGCCACGGCGGTGAAGGAAGTGAAAGCGGGAAAGATCGAATTCCGCGTCGACAAAGCGGGCGTCGTCCATACGACGGTGGGGAAAGCGAATTTTGAAAAAGAAAAGCTCGCCGAAAACGTCAAAGCGTTTCTTGCGACGATCGGCAAGCTTAAACCGGCGACGGCAAAGGGACAGTACGTCAAGAGCATCGCTATTTCGTCGACGATGGGCCCAGGCGTTCACATCGACCGCGGCGTCGTTCAAGTATAGTTGTTGTATCAGAGTTTTTAAAAAGAATATTACGCACTCACGCATCATTCACTCTTTTGCGGGCAATGCCTCCGATCTTTCGGGGGGCTTCTCATTGTCCGCAGATAGAACGAACACGACAAACGCATTATGAAAAAATCAGAGAAGGAACAAATTATCGCCGATGTGCGGGATAAAGTCTCCCGTGCGAAGGGGATGTTCTTTACCGATTTCACCGGGATCACCGTGGAGCAGGCAACGGAGCTTCGCCGTGAATTCCGGAAGTCGGGCATCGACTACAAGGTCGTGAAGAACACGCTCGCGCGGAAGGCTCTCGAGAGCGTGACGGGCTTCGATGCGGTCTACAAGACGCTGACCGGTCCGACAGGAATCGCTTTCAGTTACGAAGACCCCGTCACACCGGCAAAGATCATCAAGAAGTTCTACGAGAAGAACGAGAAGATATCCTGCAAGGCATGCGTCATCGACAAGCAGGTCTATGAAGGGTCCAAGCTCGACGAACTCTCGAAGCTTCCGTCGCGCGGAGAGATCATCGCGAGCATTCTCGGAAGCATCCAGGCGCCGGTGTCAGGCATCGTCGGTTCGATCAACGCCGTCATGAGGGATCTGGTCGGCGTTCTCGACGCGATCGAGAAGAAAAAAGCCGCGTAGCGCCAGCTCAACGAAAATAAAATTTATTTCATCAAAAGGAGAACGATACAATGTCAGCAGTCACAGAATTAGTCGACAAGATTGAAAAACTCACGCTTCTCGAAGCGGCCGAACTCAAGAAAGCCCTCGAGGATAAATTCGGCGTCACAGCCGCAGCGCCGGTCATGATGGCCGGTCCCGCAGCGGCAGGAGCGGCAGCGCCGGCGGCAGAAGCGCAAACGGAATTCACCGTCGTCCTCAAAGAAGCGGGTGCGCAAAAGATCAACGTGATCAAAGTCGTCCGTGCGGCAACGGGGCTCGGCCTCAAAGAGGCGAAGGACCTGGTCGACGGTGCGCCGAAGAGCGTTAAGGAAGGCCTGAATAAAGACGACGCAGAAAAGTTGAAAAAGGAACTTGAAGAAGCGGGCGCGAAGGTCGAGCTGAAGTAAAGCCCCAGCGCCGCCGAAAAGTCCTTTTTCGAACTTTTTCTGAGAAGTTCATGTTAGGTTGTATAGAAAATTCGCTTTCTTTAGACCAATGAACAAGCCGATGGCATCCGCCGAAAGGCGGAACTCGCTATCGGCTTGTCCAGTCTAATTGACGACGCGAGAGGTTGAAGGGATGGATTGAGGGACGAGAAACGCAGATGACGCACATCGAGCACCATCAAAAAAGTGTTGTTCCACTCGATGAACAGTCGACGCTTTTCCTTCCCCGTGACTCACGATTTTCACAGTATATTTTTTCACATTTAAAGGGTCGCACGACCCGAAGGAGTGGTTGCATTGAAAAACCAATCCAATGGATCGAACGGTCATGACGACGGCCGTTTTTCGTTCGCAAAAATTCCCACAGTTGTAGAATACCCCGATCTTCTCAATGTGCAGATGGAATCGTTCGAGCATTTCTTGCAGGAGCACGTGCCGCCGCACAAACGGAAGAACAAGGGCTTGCAGCAAGTGTTCCTGATGAATTTTCCCATCACAGACACGCGGGAAAATTATCTTCTCGAGTTTGTGGAGTACTATGTTGAGAAGCCGAAATACTCGATGCGTGAATGTCAGGAACGCGGCTTGACCTACGCCGTGCCGTTGAAGGCGAAGCTGCGTCTTTCGACGAAGGCGGAGAACGGGAAAGATTTTTCCGACACGATCGAAGAGGTGGTCTATCTCGGAAACCTGCCATACATGACCGACCGGGGCACGTTCATCATCAACGGCGCCGAGCGCGTCATCGTCAGCCAGCTCCATCGCTCCCCGGGCGTTTTCTTCGGAGAATCGGTGCACCCGAACGGCACGCCGATTTTTTCCGCGCGCATCATTCCGTTCCGCGGTTCATGGGTGGAGTTCACGACGGACATCAACAACGTCATGTACGCGTACATCGACCGGAAGAAAAAATTCCCGGTGACGACGCTCCTGCGCGCGCTCGGCTATTCGTCCGACGACGAGATCCTCGAGCTCTTCGGCCTCGTTGAAGAGGTGAAGGTCGCCGACATCGACCTTAAAGAGTACATCGGCCGCATCATCTGCGGCGACGTCGTCGACAGGAAAACCGGCGAGATCATGATCAACAAGGATGCGACCCTCGGCGAAGAGATGGTCAAGAAGATCAAGAAGGCGGAGGTCAAAAAGATCCGCTTCCTGAAGTCGGAAGAAACGGCGGAACGTTCCGTCATCGCGAATACGATCCAGAAAGACAGCGTCCACAGCGAAGAGGATGCGCTCGAGGCGATCTACCGTCAACTCCGTTCGGGCGACGCGCCGGACCTCGATACCGCAAAGAACCTGATCGACAAACTCTTTTTCAACCCGAAACGGTACGACTTGGGCGACGTCGGACGGCACCGTCTCAATTCGAAATTGAAGCTCGAGATCGCTCCCGGAACGACGACCCTGACGAAGGACGATATCATCGCCATCATCAAGTATCTCCTCAACCTTCAGCAAGGCAAGACGTCCGTCGACGACATCGACCATCTCGGCAACCGCCGCGTGAGGACCGTCGGCGAGCAGATCGCCGCGCAGTTCAACGTCGGTCTGTCGAGAATGTGCAGGACGGTCCGCGAACGGATGAACATTCGTGACCAGGAGGCGTTCACGCCGGCGGACCTCGTCAACGCGCGAACGATCACGAGCGTCATCAACGCATTTTTCGGCACAAACCAGCTTTCGCAGTACATGGATCAAACGAATCCGTTGGCGGAGTTGACGAACAAGCGACGCATGTCCGCACTCGGTCCGGGCGGTTTGACGCGCGAGCGCGCAGGGTTCGAAGTGCGCGACGTCCATTACACGCACTACGGCCGGCTGTGTCCGATCGAGACGCCGGAAGGTCCGAATATCGGATTGATCTCTTCGTTGTGCATGCACGCGCGAGTGAACGAATTCGGGTTCATCGAAACTCCGTACAGGCCCGTGCGCAAAGGAAAGGTTTCCGAAACGGAGATCGAATACCTCAACGCGGAACAGGAGGACGAATACATCATCGCCCAGGCGAACGTTCCCCTTGATGATAAGAACAGGTTCGGGACCGACCGTGTGACGTCGCGTCATCGTGGGGACTTTGTCGTTCATCCGCCGGACGATATCCAATATATGGACGTCGCACCGACGCAGATCGTCAGCGCGGCCGCAGCGCTCATTCCATTCCTCGAACACGACGACGCAAACCGCGCCCTCATGGGCTCGAACATGCAGCGCCAGTCTGTTCCGCTCCTCCGGCCGGATTCGCCGATTGTCGGAACGGGGCTTGAGGAAATGGTCGCGCGCGATTCGCGCACATGCATCATTGCGGAGCGTGCCGGCGTTGTGGAGAACGTTTCCGGCGACAAGATCGTCGTCGTCTACGACATCGACGAGACGAACACGGAAGCTCTCGTCAGCTTCGACGACAAGCGCCGCGTAGAATATTTGCTCACGAAATTTTTCCGCACGAACCAGGACACCTGCATCAACCAGAAGGCGATCGTGGTCCCGGGGCAGCGGTTCAAAAAAGGAGAGGTCCTTGCGGACGGCTGCGCGACGGATCACGGCGAACTGGCGCTGGGACGGAACGTCCTTGTCGCGTTTATGCCGTGGCGCGGGTATAATTTCGAAGACGCCATCATCATGAATGAGAGGATCGTCTCGGAGGACGTCTACACATCCATCCACATCGAAGAGTTCGAATTGCAGGTGCGGGATACGAAGCGCGGCGAAGAAGAGCTGACGCGCGAGATACCCAACGTCAGTGAAGAAGCGACGAAGGACCTCGATGAGAACGGGATCATCCGCGTCGGCGCCGAAGTGAAAGAAGGCGACATCCTCATCGGCAAGATCACTCCGAAAGGAGAGACCGACCCGACCCCCGAGGAGAAGCTGCTCAAGGCCATCTTCGGAGAAAAAGCGGGCGACGTGAAAGATGCGTCGCTCAAAGCTCCTCCGGGAATGAAGGGCATCGTCATTGAGACGAAGCTTTTCAGCCGGAAGAAAAAAGATGCGGAGACGAAGAAGGAAGACAAAAAGCGACTCGACCTTCTCGAAAAGCAACGCCGTAAGGATATCAAAGATCATTATGAGAAACTCGGGCGCAAACTCGACCTCCTTCTCAACGAGGAAAAATCGATCGGCGTGCGGGATACCGACGGGAACGTCGTGTTCCGCAGCGGTACGCAGTTCAAGGAAGGAACGTTCTCGACGTACGACAATCTTGAGAAACTCGATTACTCTCAGGATTGGATAGACGATAAAAGGAAGAACAATCTGCTCGTGCGCATCTTCGAAAACTATTTCGATGCATTTAACCATATCGAGGAAGCGTACAAGCACGAGAAGAACAAGATCATGCTTGGCGACGAGCTTCCTCCGGGGATCGTGCAGCTCGCAAAAGTATACGTTGCGAAGAAGCGCAAGCTTTCAGTCGGCGACAAGATGGCGGGACGTCATGGCAACAAGGGCGTCGTTGCGGCGATCGTGCCGCGCGAGGACATGCCCTTCATGCCCGACGGGACTCCCGTCGACATCGTCCTCAACCCTCTCGGCGTGCCGTCGCGTATGAACCTCGGCCAGTTGTTTGAGACCGCGCTCGGATGGGCCGGCAAAGCGCTCGGAGTAAAATTTGCGACGCCGATCTTCGACGGAGCAAGCTGGGAGGACGTGCAGGCGCAGCTCACGAAAGCGAATCTGCATGCGGAATCGCGCAGCGTGATGTTCGACGGCCGCACGGGCGAACGGTTCGACCAGGAAGTCACCGTCGGATACATCTACATGATGAAGCTCTCCCACCTTGTCGACGACAAGATCCACGCGCGTTCCATCGGACCGTACTCGCTCATTACGCAACAGCCTCTCGGAGGCAAAGCGCAGTTCGGCGGTCAGCGGTTCGGAGAGATGGAAGTCTGGGCTCTCCAGGGATACGGCGCGTCGCATGTGCTGCAGGAGATCCTCACCGTCAAATCCGACGACGTTGTCGGCAGGGCGAAGGTCTACGAAGCGATCGTCAAGGGAGATAATCTGCCGGAATCGAATATCCCGGAATCGTTTAATGTGTTGATTCGCGAACTGCAAGGGTTGGGACTCGAGATGAAAATCGAGTAATCATGCGAACGGTTGGACGGGAGGCACGCTACGGTAGCGGTGCCGACCTTCGGTGAACACTTCAAAATTGGAGACTGGCGTATGCCTTACACACCACACGATACGAACGTAAAAAGAAATTTCACAAAGATCACGGTCAGCCTCGCTTCATCGGACGCAATCTTGCAGCGTTCTTACGGCGAGGTGACGAAACCGGAAACGATCAACTACCGGTCGTTCCGTCCGGAGAAGGACGGGCTGTTCTGCGAAAAGATTTTCGGGCCGGTGCGCGATTGGGAATGCCACTGCGGCAAGTATAAACGCATCCGCTACAAGGGCATTATCTGCGACCGCTGCGGAGTCGAAGTGACGCAGAAGAGCGTGCGCCGCGAGCGGATGGGCCACATCAGCCTCGCAGTGCCGATCGTCCATATCTGGCACTTCAGGTCGCTGCCGAGCAAGATCGGCTACGTGCTCGGGCTCAGCAACAAAGACCTCGAACGGATCATCTATTATGAGTCGTACGTCGTCGTGAACCCCGGAACGACCGGACTTCAGAAGCAGGACCTCATTACCGAGGACCAGTATTTTGAGATCCTCTCGTCCCTTCCGGAGAAGAACCAGGATCTTGAGGACGACGATCCGAAGAAATTCATCGCGAAGATCGGCGGCGAAGCCGTCCGCGACCTGCTGAAGCGCGTCGAAATCGAACCGCTGTCCGCGGAACTGCGCATGCAGGTGAAGGAAGAAACCTCAGCGCAGAAAAAAACTGAAGCGTTGAAGCGGCTCCGCGTCATCGAGTCGTTCCGCGAACATGAAGGCGGCCCTCCCAATAAGCCCGAGTGGATGGTGCTCAACGTTATTCCGGTCATCCCGCCGGAGCTTCGTCCTCTTGTGCCCCTCGAAGGGGGACGTTTTGCGACGTCGGATCTGAACGATCTCTACCGGCGCGTCATCATCCGCAATAACCGTTTAAAGAGACTCATCGACATCAAAGCGCCGGAGGTCATTCTCCGCAACGAGAAACGCATGCTTCAAGAAGCGGTCGATTCTCTCTTCGACAATTCGCGCCGGGTCAACGCGGTGCGCAGCGACAACAACCGCGCGCTGAAATCCCTTTCGGACATGCTGAAAGGAAAACAAGGACGGTTCCGTCAGAACCTTCTCGGCAAGCGCGTCGACTATTCCGGACGTTCGGTGATCGTCGTCGGCCCAGAGCTGCAGCTTCATCAGTGCGGTCTCCCGAAAGACATGGCGGTCGAACTGTTCAAGCCGTTCATCATCCGCAAGCTCATCGAGCGCGGCATGGCGAAGACGGTGAAAAGCGCAAAGAAGATGGTCGACCGTAAAGGGCAGGAGATATGGGAGATCCTTGAAAACATCATCGACGGACACCCGGTTCTTCTCAACCGCGCCCCGACGCTTCACAGACTCGGGATCCAGGCGTTCCAACCCGTGCTCGTGGAAGGCAAAGCGCTTCGCATCCACCCGATGGTGTGTACGGCGTTCAACGCGGATTTCGACGGCGACCAGATGGCCGTGCACGTGCCGCTTTCGTACGACGCGCAGTTGGAAGCGCGCATCCTCATGCTTTCGAGCCATAATATCTTGTCGCCGGCCAGCGGCGCGCCGATCGTGACGCCGACGCAGGACCAGGTTCTTGGCTGCTACTATTTAACGAAATCGCGCGCAGGCGACCCCGGCGAGGGAAAAATGTTCTCATCGCCGGAAGAAGTGATCATCGCTTTTAACGAGAATAAAATTTCTCTCCATGCGCGCATCAAAGTGCGCATCGACGGAAAGGTCATCGAAACGACGACGGGACGGGTCTTGTTCAGCCGCATTGTGCCGAGCGAGATCGGGTTCGTCAACGAGCTCCTCAACAAGAAGCGGCTCGTGCAGATCATTGCGACTGCGTTTCGCAAATGCGGCAACCTTCGCACCGCGCAGTTCCTCGATGAACTGAAAACGCTCGGGTTCACCTATGCGACAAAGGGCGGACTCTCGGTGAGTGTTGCCGACGTCGCCATCCCGAAAGAGAAAGAGGACATGATCAACAAATCCCTCAAGGATGTCGATTCGGTGGAACGTCAGTATCAGAACGGGTTCATCACCAACGGCGAACGGTACAATAAGGTCATCGATATCTGGACGCGCACTACGAGCCGCGTGGCGGAGAAGCTCTTCGAATCGCTGCAGCATTCGAAAGAAGGGTTCAACTCCCTCTATATGATGATCGATTCCGGAGCCCGCGGTTCGAAGGAACAGGTGCGGCAGCTCGCCGGGATGCGAGGCTTGATGGCGAAGCCGCAAAAATCGCTTTCGGGCGCTACCGGAGAGTTGATCGAGAACCCGATCATCGCGAATTTCCGGGAAGGTCTTTCGATCCTTGAGTATTTCATCTCGACCCACGGAGCGCGCAAAGGTCTTGCCGACACAGCATTGAAAACTGCCGACGCAGGATACCTTACGCGAAGACTCGTCGACGTTGCGCAGGATGCGATCGTGTCCATCGAAGATTGCGGCGCAATCCGCGGCGTGTTGACGGGCGCATTGAAAGAAGGCGAAGACGTGAAAGAGCCGCTTGCCGAGAGGATCCTTGGAAGAGTTGCCGTGCACGACGTCGTCGATCCGCTGACACAAAAGGTGATCGTGAAGTCGGGCGGCATCATCGACGAAGATGTGGCCCAGGCGATCTCTGAGACCTCGATCGAGCAGGTGGAGATCCGCTCCGTGTTGACGTGCGAAGCGAAACGAGGAGTGTGCGCAAAATGCTACGGACGCAATCTGACCACCGCGAAGCTCGTCGAAGTCGGCGAAACGGTCGGGACCGTCGCGGCCCAGTCGATCGGCGAGCCGGGCACGCAGCTTACTCTCCGTACGTTCCACACAGGCGGAACGGCGAGTTTGATCGCGGCACAATCGCAGATCGTTTCGAAGTTCGACGGACACATCAAGTACGACGGTTTGAAAGCGATCACCGTGAAGACTGAAGAAGGGTCGAAGATCCTTTCGCTCGGACGCAGCGGCGTTGTGAACGTCCTCGACGATGACAACCGCATTCTCACGAAGTATGATATTCCGTACGGCGCAGTGCTGCAAATGAAAGACGGCTCGCGCGTTTCGAGAGGCGAGTTGATCTACGAATGGGATCCGTACAACGCGGTCATCATTTCGGAGCATGCAGGCGTCGTCAAATATCAGGATTTGAAAGAAGACGTCACGTACCGGGAAGAGCCGGACGAACAGACCGGCCACATCCAGAAGGTCGTCATCGATTCACGCGACCGTACGCTGAGTCCGTCGCTTCTTGTCGCGAACAAAGCGGGGGCCAAGATCGCGAACTACATTATCCCGACCCGCGCACACATGATGGTCGACGACGGCGAAGAGATCAGCGCCGGCACCGTGCTGGTGAAGATTCCGCGCGACAGCGGAAAGACGCGCGACATCACGGGCGGCTTGCCGCGCGTGACGGAGCTGTTCGAAGCGCGTTCCCCCGCGGACCCGGCGATCGTATCGGAGATAGACGGCGTTGTGAGGTTTGGAGGACAAAAGAGAGGCTCGCGTGAGGTGATCGTCGAGAGCCATGACAAGCAAGACACCAAGACATACCTTATCCCTCACGGGAAGCATATTCTCGTGCAGGAAAACGACGTTATCCGCGCCGGTGAGAGAATCTCGGACGGCGCGATCGATCCGCACGATATTCTCCGGATCAAGGGCACGAGCGCTGTGCAGGAATATCTTGTCAACGAAATCCAGGAAGTGTACAGGATGCAGGGCGTCAAGATCAACGACAAGCATATCGAAGTCATCGTGCGCCAGATGATGCAGAAGGTCCGCATCACCGATTCCGGCGACACCCGTTTCCTCGAGGGCGATTATGTCGATAACGTGAAGTTCGCCGAAGAGAACGCGCGCTTGCAAGGAATGGTGTACATCGAAAGCAAAGGCGACTCGAAATTCAAGAACATGACCGTTGCCGAGAAAAAGAAGGTCAAAGAGTCGAACACCGACATCAAGAAAAAGGGGAAGAAGGTGACCGAGTTCCGCGATGCGGAACCGGCGATGTCCGAACCGATCCTTCTCGGCATTACATCGGCATCTCTTTCGACCGACAGTTTCATTGCGGCAGCGGCATTCCAGGAAACCACAAAGGTGCTCACGGATGCTGCGATCGAAGGAAAAGTCGACTACTTGCTCGGCTTGAAAGAAAACGTCATCATGGGCCACCTTATTCCGGCCGGAACGGGTCTGAAGAAATTCCGAGACGTTCTTGTTACGTCGAAGGAAGAACAGAAAGCGACGGAAAAACCGGTTGAAGAAGTCGAAGCGACCGAGGCCGAAGAAGAGGTCGTTGTCGTCAAAAAGACCCGCAAGAGAAGCAAGACCGTCGCATAATACCGGATCGCTTTCGCTGAGAATATCGGGCAGGATGGTGTAAGCGTTGTGCCTCTTGGGATCATCCCTCAGGCACGCAGTTCCAATGCAAATGCTCTGACCCCTGTTTATCGGTTGCAGTAGGACAGGAGTCGGAGCATTTTTTTTGCGCATCAGGGCTCCCCCCGCAGGCGGCGATATTATCCTATTGAAATTCGAACTTTGTCGCAGAGGAAATAGGGAGCAAAAAGCTCGTTTTCCCTAAAAAAATCTTGACATACTCGACCCCTTTTATTATATTGTTAAGCTAATTTTTTCGAGGAATATAACATCGTCCGATTTGGAGTGAACGCTTGCCAACGATAAATCAGTTAGTCAGACTCGGCCGTCGCAGCCTGCTGTTCAAAAGCAAGGCACCAGCTCTCGCGGGCAATCCGCAGAAACGCGGAGTATGCACACGCGTGTACACGACGACCCCGAAGAAACCTAACTCCGCTTTACGCAAAGTTGCCCGCGTTCGCCTCACAAACGGCATCGAAGTAACGGCCTATATTCCCGGCGAAGGACACAATTTGCAAGAACACTCTATAGTAATGATCCGGGGCGGGAGAGTAAAGGATCTTCCCGGTGTTCGTTACCATATTATTCGGGGGACGCTTGACACGGCGGGTGTCAACGAGCGTAAACAAGGGCGTTCGAAATACGGAGCAAAGCGTCCAAAGTAAGGCTATCATGAGAAAAAAAAGAGCAGATAAAAGACCGATTCTCAACGACCCAAAATTCAACGACCCATTGGTGGCCCGTTTCATCAACAACATTATGAAGCGTGGGAAAAAGAACGTCGCCCAATCGATCTTTTATGATGCACTTCAAGTGATCGGTGATCGCACGAAAGCGAACGCTATTGACGTATTTAAGAAAGCAGTCAGCAATGTTGCCCCCGTTATCGAGGTGAGAGCACGACGCGTTGGAGGAGCAACCTATCAGGTACCTACAGAAGTTCGTCCCGAACGGCGAACCGCTCTTGCAATCCGCTGGTTAATCAACTACTCGAAGGAACGTTCGGATAAAGCAATGTCGTTAAAGCTTGCTTCGGAATTTATGGCGGCTGCGAACGGCGAGGGGAACGCCGTGAAGAAGAAAGAAGATACGCACCGCATGGCCGAAGCGAATAAGGCTTTTGCGCATTTCAAGTGGTAAGATAAACACCGTTTATTAATTCTAAAAGTCCACCCTGGCTTTGGAGCACTGTCTGCGTTTCAGGGGTTTTGGAGTTTTATGCCCAGAAAATATTCGCTCGAGCGAACTCGTAACATAGGGATCATGGCGCACATCGACGCCGGAAAGACCACGACGACGGAACGAATTCTGTTCTACACTGGTGTTCTTCATCGGATGGGAGAGGTGCACGACGGCGCCGCGACGATGGATTGGATGGAGCAGGAGAAAGAGCGGGGCATCACGATTACCTCTGCGGCCACGACCTGTTTCTGGAGAGACCATCGCGTCAATATTATCGATACGCCGGGCCACGTCGATTTTACGATCGAAGTCGAGCGCTCGTTGCGCGTGCTCGATGGCGCTGTCGCCCTGTTTTGTTCGGTCGGCGGCGTCGAGCCGCAATCCGAAACCGTATGGCGGCAAGCGGATAAATACGGCGTCCCGCGCATCGCGTTCGTGAACAAAATGGACCGCGTCGGCGCAGATTTTCTCGGCGCGGTGCAGATGATGAAAGACCGGCTCGGCGCAAACGCCGTCCCGATCCATTTGCCCGTCGGAGAGGGAGACTTGTTCAACGGGATCATCGATTTGATCACGATGAAGGCAAGGATCTTCCACGAGGAATCCAACGGCACAACATGGGAAGATATTCCTATCCCGCACGACCTTATCAAGCTCGCCGCGGAATACCGGACGAAAATGCTCGAAGCCGTTTCGGACGAAGACGATACGCTGCTGGAAAAATATCTCGAGGGGAAAGAAATTACTCCGGACGAAATTATCACCGTCCTGCGCCGTGCATGCCTTAAAGTGAGCATCGTCCCCGTGCTGTGCGGCTCGTCGTTCAAGAACAAGGGCGTGCAGATGCTTCTCGACGCCGTGGTCGATTTTCTTCCTTCGCCGCTCGACATCAACGGCGGCCAGATCTCTGGACATCATCCAAACTTGAAAGACACGATCGTCCGCAAAGTGAGGGACGACGAAAAATTTACGGCGCTCGCGTTCAAGATCATGACCGACCCTTTTGTCGGCAGATTGACGTATTTCCGGATTTACACCGGCAGCGTCAAAGCCGGATCGTATCTCTACAACTCGAGCAGCGATAAGAAAGAGCGGATCGGCCGCGTCCTCCGCATGCACGCGAACCATCGCGAAGACGTCGACGAAGGATTCTCGGGCGACATCCTCGCCGCAATAGGTTTCAAAAACACCCGCACCGGCGATACGCTGTGCGACGAAGACGACCCGATCATTCTTGAAAAAATGGTCTTCCCGGAACCGGTCATCCATCAGGCCATCGAGCCGAAGACCAAGGCGGACCAGGAGAAGATGGGCGAAGCGATGCAGAAGCTTTCGGAAGAAGATCCGACGTTCCGGATCACCACCAACGAGGAGACGGGACAGACGATCATCGGCGGGATGGGCGAGCTCCACCTCGAAATTATTGTCGACCGCATGAAGCGCGAGTTCAAGGTCGAAGCGAATGTCGGACGGCCTCAAGTGGCTTACAAGGAAACGATCCGCAAAAAAGTGGAAGCCGAAGGTAAGTTCATCCGTCAATCGGGCGGCAAAGGACAATTCGGCCACGTGTGGATCGAACTCGAGCCGAACGAAAAAGGAAAAGGGTACGAATTTGAAGATGCCATCGTCGGCGGCGTCATTCCGCGCGAGTTCATCAAGCCGGTGTCGGTAGGAATTCAGGAAGCGATGAAGAACGGCATCCTTGCGGGATACCCTGTCGAGGATGTCAAAGTGAAGCTCTTCGACGGTTCGTACCACGATGTCGATTCGTCCGAAATGGCATTCAAGATAGCGGGTTCGATAGCGTTCCAGGCCGCGGCAAAGAAAGCAAACCCGGTCATTCTCGAACCGATCATGGCAGTCGAAGTCGTCACGCCGGAAGAATACCTCGGCGATGTCATGGGAGATCTTAATTCCCGCCGAGGCAAGATCGAAGGGATCACGCCGCGCAAGGACGCGCAGGTTGTCAAGGCGATGGTCCCGCTTTCGGAAATGTTCGGTTATGCGACGCAAATGCGGTCCATGACGCAAGGCCGCGCTCTCTATACAATGCAGTTCTCCCATTACGACGAAACGCCGAAATCGATTTCGGAACAGATCATCGAAAAAGTAAAGGGCAAGGAAGCCGTTACTGCATAATTCGCGAATGTGAGTACACTATTTTCGTTCCCAATTACGTAAGGAGACATCCACATGGCAAAAGAAAAATTTGACCGCAGCAAGCCGCACGTCAACGTCGGCACGATTGGCCACGTCGACCACGGCAAGACGACCTTGACCGCAGCCATCACGATGGTGTTGGCGAAGAAAGGTCTTTCGCAAGTACGCACCTTCGACAGCATCGACAACGCGCCGGAAGAGAAGGCGCGCGGAATCACCATTGCGACGGCGCATGTGGAGTACTCGACCGAAAAGCGCCATTACGCGCATGTCGACTGCCCGGGCCACGCCGACTACGTGAAGAACATGATCACCGGAGCCGCGCAAATGGACGGAGCAATTCTCGTCGTTGCCGGAACGGATGGACCGATGCCGCAGACCCGTGAGCACATTCTTCTCGCCCGTCAAGTAGGCGTGCCCCGTATCGTAGTGTTCCTCAATAAAGTCGATGCGGTCGACGATCCTGAGTTGCTCGACCTTGTCGAGATGGAAATGCGCGACCTGTTGAAGTCCTATGAATTCCCCGGAGATGAAATCCCGATCATTCGCGGCTCGGCCTTGAAGGCGATGGAAGCCGCGCTTAAAGCGGATTCGAAGCCGGACGATCCTGCGTTCAAATGCATCATGGACCTGATGGATGCCGTTGATTCATACATTCCTCTTCCGCAACGCGAATCCGACAAGCCGTTCCTTATGCCGATCGAAGACGTATTCTCGATCACCGGCCGAGGCACGGTCGGCACGGGCCGTGTCGAACGCGGACGAGCAAAGGTGAGCGATGAGGTTGAAGTGATCGGCCTTGGCGCGCACAAGAAAACGGTCATCACCGGGGCGGAAATGTTCCGCAAAGAACTCGATGAAGTCGTCGCGGGCGACAACGCCGGACTGCTTCTTCGCGGTATTGAAAAAGACGAACTCGAGCGCGGCATGGTCATCGCAAAGCCCGGTTCGATCACGCCGCACAAGAAATTCAACGCCCAGGTGTACGTCCTGAAGAAAGAAGAAGGCGGACGACATACCCCGTTCCTCAACGGGTACCGGCCGCAGTTCTACTTCCGGACAACGGACGTCACCGGCGTCGTCACGCTTCCGCAGGGAGTGGAGATGGTCATGCCGGGCGATAATGTCGACAACATGCAGATCGAGCTCATCTCCACGATCGCCATGGAAGAGAAACTACGGTTCGCTATTCGTGAAGGCGGACGCACGGTCGGATCCGGCGTCGTCACAAAGATCCTCGAATAACATCGTCCTAACTTTTGAGAGTGCGTCCCGTCATCATGACGGGACCGCGCTTCTCTCACGGAGTCCAACGTGGCTGGTCAAAAAATACGCATCAAACTCAAATCGTACGATCACAACCTGATCGACAAGTCCGCCGAGAAGATCATTAAGACGGTGAAGTCCACCGGCGCGGTGGTTTCCGGCCCGATCCCGCTTCCGACGAAGCGCACGCTCTATACGGTGCTCCGCTCTCCGCACGTCGACAAGAAATCGCGTGAGCAATTCGAGACGCGGTCGCATAAGCGCCTCATCGACATTCTGACGTCGGGGACGAAGACGGTCGACGCGTTGATGAAGCTCGACTTGCCGGCGGGCGTCGACGTCGAAATCAAGGTATAGCGTGCGGCCGGAACAGGCGGCAATGATTTTTTGATTAACCGGTTTCTAAAAGTGCAGAACCCGAAGGAGTTCAAACAGTGAGCGGCATATTAGGAAAGAAAGTCGGCATGACAAGCGTCTTCGACGAGAACGGAGTCTCGATTCCGTGTACCGTGATCGAAGCGGGTCCTTGTTATGTCACTCAAATTCGAACGAAGGAAAAAGACGGCTATGAAGCCGTGCAATTAGGCTTCGATGAAAGGCCCGACAGGCTTGCCAGCAAACCGGCAAAAGGACACTTCGCCAAAGCGAACGTCAAAGCGCTGCGTCTGTTGCGCGAGTTCCGCGACTTCAAAGGGGGCGACATCGCTCTCGGCAAAGAAGTGAAGGTCGACCTTTTCACTAAGGGAGATAAAGTGTCGGTCACCGCGAAGTCGAAGGGCAAAGGGTTTCAAGGCGTCGTCCGGCGGCATCATTTTTCCGGCGTCGGCATGACCACGCACGGACAATCGGACCGCGTGCGCGCTCCGGGCTCCATCGGGTCGTCATCGTATCCCTCGCGCGTCTTCAAGGGAATGCGGATGGCGGGACGCATGGGCTTCCGGAATGTCACGGTGAAGAACCTGACGGTCGTGCAGGTGATCCTCGAATCGAACCTCATTCTTGTGAAGGGTTCGGTGCCGGGCGCGATCAACACGTACGTAGAAATCACGAAATAATTTCAGACGACTCCGCAAAAGAGAGCAGCGATGAAAGTAGATGTCTTAAAGAAAGATGGATCGAAGTCCGGCGAAACTGTGACGCTCGCCCCGGAAATTTTCGAGATGACGCCGAATGACCATGCGATCTACATGGCGGTCCGTTCCTATATGGCGAACCAGCGCCAAGGAACGCATCAGACCAAAGAGCGAGGCGACGTCCGCGGCGGCGGCAAAAAGCCGTTCGCGCAAAAGAAGACGGGCCGCGCCCGGCAGGGCACCAGCCGATCTCCTCTGATGGCGGGCGGCGGAACAATCTTTGGCCCGCATCCCCACGATTATGAAGTGAAGCTTCCCGCTAAAGTGAAGCGGCTCGCGCGTAAATCGGTCCTGTCGTACAAGGCCAAGGAATCGAACATCGTTGTCGTCGAAGATTTCAGCTTTGAGAAGCCGAAGACGAAAGATATGGCCGACGTTCTCAAGTCGCTTCAGGTCGCGTCGAAAAAAGTATTGTTCCTCGTTCCCGCGAAGGATGACAACGTCCTGAAGTCGGGACGCAACATCCCAAAGCTCAACATTCTCGAAGCGGCGAAAGCGTCGACGTACGAAATTGCGGCGAGCGCGGTGCTCGTGATGCAAAAGAGCGCGGTCGACGCTCTTCAGAAAACATTTTCGAGCGAGGCCTCGCGATGACCACAATCCTGAAACGACCGTTGATCACGGAGAAAATGACGGCGCTCGCCGAGAAGCGGCAGTATGCGTTCGAAGTCGACATCAACGCAAACAAAATCGACATTGCGCGTGCCGTTGAAAAGAAATTCAACGTGACGGTGGAAAGCATACGGACGATCCGTTCAAAGGGAAAGCGCAAAGCCCAGATGACGAAGAGGGGCCGGATACCCGGGAAACGCGTCGACATGAAAAAGGCGATCGTCACCTTGGGCAAAGACCAGAAGATCGATTTCTTCGAAAACGTGTAACAACATTCGAACGACGGACACAGACGCATGGCACTACGAAAATTAAAACCGACGACCGCAGCGACGCGGTACTATACCATTTCGACGTTCGAAGAGATCACGAAGACGACGCCGGAAAAATCGCTCCTCGCGCCGATTAAAAAATCGGGCGGACGGAACAGCTATGGACGAGTGACGTCGAGGCATCGCGGAGGCGGGCACAAGCGCAGATACCGCGTCGTCGATTTCAAAAGAGATAAGCGGGACATCGCGGCGAAAGTAACATCCATCGAATACGATCCGAACCGTTCCACGCGCATTGCGCTGGTGCAATACGCCGACGGCGAAAAGAGATATATCCTCGCCCCCGAGGGTTTGAAGGTCAACGACAAGATCGTTGCAGGGAACGAAGTCGAGATCAAAACCGGCAATGCGATGCCGTTGAAAGTCATCCCCGTGAACACGCAGATCCATAATATCGAGATCCGCGAAGGTAAGGGAGGCCAGGTTGCACGGAGCGCCGGCAATTTTGCGACGGTGCAGGCGAAAGAAGGAGACTTTGTTCTTCTCAAATTCCCTTCCGGAGAGATCCGCAACGTCCGCGCCGGTTGTTACGCGACGATCGGCATGCTCGGGAATATCGATCACGAAAATATCAGCGTCGGCAAAGCCGGACGCTCGCGATGGCTCGGCCTGCGTTCGCATGTCCGCGGCGTTGCGATGAACCCGGTCGACCATCCGATGGGCGGCGGCGAAGGAAAGACGTCGGGCGGAGGTCATCCCGTTAGCCCGTGGGGACAAAAATCAAAAGGCCTGAAGACCCGGAAGAAGAAGAAAACTTCGAGCAAATACATCGTCAAACGTCGCAAGTAGAAAGCAGCCATTATGAGTCGATCCGTTAAAAAGGGACCGTTCATCGATCCCAAATTGCAGGCAAAAGTCGAAGCCCTCAACAAGAGCAACCGGAAACAAGTCATCAAAACATGGTCGCGCTCATCGACCATCGCTCCGGATTTTGTCGGTCACACCTTTGCGGTGCATAACGGCAACAAATTCATTCCGGTCTACATCCAGGAGTCGATGGTGGGCCATAAGCTTGGCGAGTTTGCGCCGACGCGCATGTTCCGGGCGCACCCCGGGTTGAGGACCGAGACAACGACGGCTCCCCCCGCAGAGTAAGTGTTTTAACAAACGTTCAGATTCCGGAGTTTTTCATGGAAGCGAAAGCAATCAACAGGTACATCGGCACATCGCCGCGTAAGATGCGGCTCGTCATCGATCTCATCCGCGGAAAATCGGTCGGCGACGCGCTCAACATCCTGCACTTTTCTCCCAAGCACGCCTCGAAGTCGGCGGAGAAGGTCCTGCGTTCGGCGATCTCGAACCTTCAGAATAAAGACGAGGCCGGGCACGTCGACACAGACGACATTTACGTGAAAGAATGCTTCGTCGACGGCGGCTCCACAATGAAAAGAATTTTACCCGCCCCGATGGGGCGCGCGTTCAGAATGCTGAAGCGTTCGAACCATATCACGATCGTCGTCGCTCAGCGCGAGGCGAAGAAAAAGTAACCAGAACAACGCGAGACACGCTATGACAACCACCATTTCATTTCGGTTCTAGGAGAACACTTTGGGACAAAAAACGCATCCGGTCGGCTTTCGCTTGGGCGTCATCAAAACGTGGGATTCGAATTGGTATGACGAAAAAGGATTTGCCGGCAAGCTCAATGAAGACGTCATGATCCGCAACTACGTGCGCAACCGTCTGAAGAAGGCGGGGATTTCGCGCATCCAAATTGAGCGAACACCGAAGAATGCACGCATCACGATTCACACCTCGCGTCCCGGCATTGTCATAGGAAAAAGCGGCAAAGAAATTTCACAGCTCGAAGAAGAGTTAAAAAAGATCACAAGCAAAGAAGTGAAGATTTTAATCAGCGAGATCAAACGGCCGGAGCTCGATGCACAGCTCGTGGCGGAGAATATCGCTTCGCAGCTCGAAGGGCGCGTCTCGTTCCGCCGCGCGATGAAGCAAGGCATCACCGCAGCGATGCGCATGGGCGCGGAGGGCGTTCGCGTGATGTGCAGCGGACGCCTCGGCGGCGCCGAAATGGCCCGTCGCGAACAGTATAAAGAGGGACGCATTCCTCTTCATACGCTCCGAGCCGATATCGATTATGCCAACGCAACGGCGCAGACCATTTACGGGTTGATCGGCGTAAAAGTGTGGATATGTAAAGGCGAAGTTCTCGGCAACGCGGCGCATTAATTCCGCGGTTTTTGCAGCACGATGTTTTATTGGAGATAACGACGTATGTTGATGCCGAAAAGAGTCAAGTATAGAAAAGCGCAGCGCGGCCGCATGCGGGGCAAAGCAACCCGCGGAGCGACGATCGCGTTCGGCGATTTCGGACTGAAAGCGATGGAACCGGGATGGATCACCCAGCGCCAGATCGAAGCGTCCCGAGTGGCGCTCACGCGCATGATGAAGCGCGAAGGAAAAGTCTGGATCAGGATATTCCCCGATAAGCCGGTAACGAAAAAGCCCGCAGAGACCCGTATGGGAAGCGGCAAAGGCAACCCGGAATTCTGGGTTGTCGTGATCAAACCGGGCCGGGTGATGTTCGAGATCGGCGGTGTGCGGAAAGAAATGGCGAAGGAAGCGCTCACGCTCGCGGCGCATAAGCTTCCCATCAAAACGAAATTTGTCACGCGCATCGATTACGACGCCCATTCATAACGACGAAGCACAGTCATGAAAACATTCGAATTTAAAGACCTCACCGACTCGGAGCTCGCAAAAAGAATCGCGGAGGAAAAAGAATCCCTCGCGCACATGAAATTCCAGCAAGCGACAAAGCAGATCGAGAACACATCGCAGATGAAGCTCATTCGCCGCGATATCGCGCGGATGACGACGATGTTGAATCAACGAAAACGGAACGCCGCAACGGCCGTATCATCAACCGGGAAAACGGAGAAAGCCGCACAATGAACAACAGGACAACACGCCGGAAGACGCGCGTCGGAAAAGTGGTAAGCACGAAAATGATGAAGAGCATCGTCGTTGCGATCGAACGCCGGGTGCCCCATGCGCTCTACAAGAAATATTTTCGGCGCACGTCGAAATTGATGGCCCACGATGAAAAAGGCGAGGCCGGGCTCGGCGATACCGTGCGCATCATGGAAACGCGGCCGCTGAGCAAGAACAAGCGGTGGCGTCTTGTCGAAATAGTGACCAAAGCGAAGTAACCGACCCTTAGGAGTCTGTCATGATTCAGGAAGAAACGAATTTAGTGGTAGCGGATAACTCGGGCGCAAAGAAGGTGCGGTGCATCCGCATCCTCGGAGGGCACGACCGCCGCTACGCAAGCGTCGGAGACCTCGTCGTCGTCTCTGTCAAATCGGCGATCCCGGGCGCGGGCGTCAAAAAAGGAGAAGTATCGCGGGCCGTCGTTGTCCGGACAAAAAAGGAAGTCGGCCGGAAGGACGGGTCGTACATTCGTTTCGATGAAAATGCCGTCGTGCTCATTACGCCGCTCAACGAGCCGCGCGGAACGCGCATCTTCGGACCGGTCGCACGCGAGCTCCGCGAAAAACAATTCATGAAGATCGTATCATTGGCTCCCGAAGTTCTGTAACGAAACGCGAGAAAAATTTTATGCATGTCCGAAAAGACGATGTGGTGATTGTGAAAGCGGGCAACAACGCCGCAAAAGAAGGCAAAGTGTTGAAGGTGTTCCCCTCGACGAACAGAGTGATCGTGGAAGGGGTCAACATCATCAAAAGGCACACGCGTCCGTCTCAGCGCAATCCGCAGGGCGGTGTGGTGCAAAAAGAAGCGTCGATCCACTCCTCGAACGTGATGGTAAAATGTCCGAAATGCAACACTGCAACGCGCATCGGACATAAACACGTCACCGATTCAAGCTCGGGGAAGATGCGGTCGATGAGAATTTGCCGCAACTGCGGCGAGATGTTTTAATTGAATGGCTCCCGATGTTTCGGGAGCACTGTCACGGCACTATGCGAATAACATAGCGCACATTTGAAAGCGACTTAGAATGGGAAAAGAAAAGAAGCCGTCTCAAAAGCAAGAGGCGAAAGAAGCTAAAGCATCTCATGCCCGGGAAAAGGGCGCGTATCCCCGTCTCCTGGAGATGTACAAAAAAGACCTTGCCGCGGCGATGATGAAGCGCTTCAATTATAAGAGCGTCATGCAGGTGCCGCGCCTAGAAAAGATCTCGATCAATATGGGCGTTGGCGCGGCAACGCAGGACGCCAAACTCATCGAGACGGCCGCGAAAGAACTCGAGCTCATCACGGGCCAGAAGCCCGCGGTGACGAAAGCGAAAAAAGCGATCTCGAATTTTAAACTGCGTCAGGGAGTGCCGATCGGCGTTCGCGTGACGCTGCGGGGAAGACAGATGTACGAATTCCTCGACAGGCTCATCAGCATTGCAATGCCGCAGATCAGGGATTTCCGCGGGGTGCCGGACCGTTCGTTCGACGGACGGGGGAACTACACGCTCGGCATCAAGGAACAAATTATTTTTCGTGAGATCGACGCCGACAGGGTCGCCAAGATCACCGGCATGGATATCACATTCGTCAGCACGGCGAAGACGGACCTCGAGGCGATGGAGCTGCTCAAAGGGTTCGGCATGCCGTTCGTCAAACGCGACACTGTGCAGAAGGCACAATAACAAACGAAGGAGCATTCGTGGCACGTCTAGCAATGGTTGTTAAAGCAAAGAAGACACCGAAACATCCGACGCAGAAGCACAACCGGTGCGGCATCTGCGGCCGTTCGCGCGCGTACATCAGAAAATTCGGCGTGTGCAGGCTCTGTTTCCGTTCCATGGCCCTCGACGGGAAGATCCCCGGAGTGACCAAAGCGAGTTGGTAAGAGAGTGCGGCATCGATCCAAAAAATTATTAGGAGAATGAAATTCAATGTCAATGTCCGATCCCATAGCCGACTATCTTACGCGGATCCGTAATGCAGTGCGCGCACGCCACAAAAAAGTGGACGTCCCCGCTTCGGACCTGAAGAAGGAGATCACGCGCATTCTCATGGAGCAGAAGTTCATCACAAATTTTACGACCGTCGAAGATAAGAAGCAAGGACTCATCCGTATCCAGCTCAAGTATAATGATACGAAGGGCGTCATCAGCGGGCTGCGGCGCATCAGCCGTCCCGGCATCCGCCGCTACCAGAACGCAGACGAGCTGCCGCGAGTCAACAACGGCATGGGCGTTGCGGTTCTGTCGACGTCGAAAGGATTGATGACGGATAAGCAAGCTCGCAAAGAAAAGATCGGCGGCGAAGTTCTGTTTTACGTTTGGTAATCTTGCACAGGGTCAGTCAAGCAAAGAGAGTGAAGGAGCACAGCATTGTCACGAATCGGTAGAAAGCCAGCCCACATCCCAAAAGGAGTGAAGGTTGAAGTGAAAAACGGCGCCGTAAAAGTCGCCGGTCCCAAGGGCGAGCTCAGCGTGCCCATCCACCCCGACGTTACGGTCGAAGTGAAGGGGGAAGACGTCATCGTCACGCGTCACTCCGACATCAAAGAACACCGGGCGCTCCACGGACTTTTCCGAGCCCTCATCGCGAACATGATCACCGGCGTGACGACGGGGTTCAGCCGTAAGCTCGAACTCGTCGGCGTCGGGTACCGTGCGGAGCTGAAGGGAAAAGTGCTCCAGCTTGCGCTCGGGTATTCTCATCCAATTGTTTTTCGGGCGCCCGATACCATTAAGATAGAAGCGCCGACGCAAACGAATATCACCATCACCGGCATCGACAAACAGCTTGTCGGTTTGGTGGCGGCGAAGATCCGCTCCCTCCGTCCGCCCGAGCCATACAAAGGCAAGGGAGTGAAGTACGAGGGAGAATACATCCGCCGTAAAGCCGGCAAGACCGCGGCAACAGCGGGTGCGAAATAACCGACGAAGTTGACGAACAGCAATTGAAAGCAGAGATCGTATGATCAACAAAGAAGTAATTCAACGGCGCTCAAAGATCAAAGCCTATATCCGGAAAAAAATTTCCGGTACGTCCGAACGACCGCGGTTGACCGTCTATCGGAGCCTCGGGAATATTTACGGACAGATCATCGACGATATCGCCGGAAAAACACTCGTTGCGGCATCGTCCGTGTCGAAGGAAGTGAAGGCCGAGTTGGCCTCTGCAAAATCGAAAAAAGACAAGAGCGTTATCGTCGGCAAGATCCTTGCCAAGAAGGCGCTCGAGAAAAATATCAAGAACGTGGTGTTCGACCGGAACGGTTTGCTCTATCATGGCCGTGTGAAAGCGCTGGCGGACGGAGCGCGAGAAGGCGGCTTGAAATTTTAACGGATCATTGCTCACGGAAAGGAATTGCCTTTAGCACTGTCGGGTCGTCTAATGGCAGGACAACGCCCTTTGGAGGCGTCTGTAGAGGTTCGAATCCTCTCCCGACAGCAAGGTTAGTAATTCGGACTAAAGGAACAAGACTGGCCACAGAGACACAAAAGAATATAAGCTGAGTGGATCACGGTTTCAATATTTTTTGTGCCTTTGTGACGAGAACTTTCGTCCAGGTCTCTAAAATAACTTTGAACGAAGCAACAATCATCGACACGAAATAAAGAGGCTTACCTTTGGCACGCATCAAAGCAAACGAGCTCGAACTTAAGGACAAGCTGGTCCACATCAACCGCGTCGCGAAAGTCGTAAAGGGAGGGAGACGCTTCAGCTTCAACGCAATTGTCGTTGTGGGAGACGGCAACGGGCATGTCGGTATCGGGCTTGGCAAGGCGAACGAGGTTGCGGACGCGATCTCCAAAGGGATCGACGACGCGAAAAAGAACGTCGTCACAGTGCCGATCGTCAACGGCACGATCCCGCATGAAGTCATCGGAAAATTCGGAGCGGGGAAAGTTTTGTTAAAACCCGCGTCGCCCGGCACCGGGCTGATCGCCGGCGGCGGCGTGCGCGCGCTGCTCGAATCGGCAGGAATCAAAGACGTGTTGACGAAGCAAATGGGCTCTTCGAACCCCCACAACGTCGTGAAAGCGACGCTCGCAGGATTATTGAGCCTGCGCGATGCTCGGACTGTCGCCGCAGAGCGCGGAATGTCCCTTCAGGAACTTTTCCAGAACTAAAGCAGTCGGGAGCGTGACGAAACATTATGGCAGCTCACAAAAAAATTAAGATAACGCAGATCCGCAGCGTCGTGCATACGCTGGAAAAGCACAAACGCACGATCGAAGCTCTCGGGTTGGGACGTCCGAACTATTCCGTCGTCCATACGGACACGCCGCAGATCCGAGGAATGATCAATGCGGTCCGTCATCTCGTCGCCGTAGAAGAAGTAAAATCGTAATCGCCGCCCGTCGGCCCGGGGTTTTGGATCGCGCACTCGGAGCTGACAACGGAATTCAAAGGAAAGCATTATGACATCGATTCTCAGCAATTTACATTACGCGAAAGGCTCTCGCCGCAAGACGAAACGGATCGGACGCGGACAAGGCTCCGGCCACGGCGGTACCGCAACACGCGGCCACAAAGGACAGGGGTCGAGGTCCGGTTCAGGCGTGAAGCGAGGGTTCGAAGGGGGCCAAATGCCCCTCACGCGACGGCTGCCGAAATTCGGTTTCCACAGCCCCTTCCGCGTTGAATACCGCGTCGTGAACGTCGAAGCATTACAGAAGCTGGTCACCGACGGAAAGCTGAAGGATACGGTCACTCCCGAAATTTTGCACACGCTCGGCATCGTTTCAAAAAAATCCGACCCGGTGAAAATTCTCGGCGACGGCGAACTCAAAGCGAAATTGGATATCACGGCGCACAAGTTCAGTAAGTCTGCGATGGAGAAAATTACCGCAGCTGGCGGGACGGCGAAGGAAATCAAAACTGAAAAGCCGGCTCCGGCAAAAAAATCTTAACAGATCTCCATGGGCAAATTAGACGAAAACATACGCAATATCTTTAAGATCCAGGAGCTTCGGACGAGAGTGCTGTTCACGACGGCGCTTCTCATCGTCGTTCGTCTCGGCTCACACGTAACTCTGCCGGGCGTCGACGCGTCGGTGCTGGCGGATTCGATGCGCAACCAGGCGTCGAATACTCTCTTCGGTCTCTACGATCTGTTTGTCGGCGGCGCGTTTAGCCACGCGGCTATCTTCGCGCTGGGCATCATGCCGTACATCAGCTCCTCTATTATTATTCAATTGCTCGGAGCGGTCGTTCCGTTCTTCCAGAAGCTTCAGAAAGAGGGAGAGAACGGGCGGAAGAAAATTACTCAATACACGCGCTACGGAACGGTATTGATCTCCGTGCTTCAGGCATGGGGCGTGAGCGTTCGGCTCGTCAGTCTGAATGCGGGCGGAGTGCCAATCGTGCCGCAGCAAGTACAGGGATTCGGTTTTGCGATGACGACGATCATCGTCCTCACGACGGGCACAATGTTCATGATGTGGCTCGGCGAGCAGATCACGGAAAGAGGGATTGGCAACGGGATATCGCTCATCATCTTTATCGGGATCATCGCACGTTTTCCCCACGCCATCCTCGACGAGGTTCAGCTTGTCAATTCGGGAGCGAGACCTATTATCGTTGAATTGATCATCTGGGCGTCGATGTTCCTCATCACCGCTGGCGTCGTGCTTGTGACCGAGGGAACGAGAAGGATCCCCGTGCAGTATGCCAAGAGAGTCGTCGGACGGAAAGTGTACGGCGGCGTGACGCAATACATCCCGATGCGCGTCAACACGGCTGGAGTTATGCCGATCATTTTTGCGCAATCGATCATGTTCATTCCGAGCACGATCCTGACGTTCTTCCCGGACAGCGACTTTGTCGGGTCGATCGCAGGATACCTCGAGAGCACGTCGTTCACGTATTCGTTCGTTTACGGTCTCATGATCGTCTTCTTCACATATTTCTATACCGCCATCGCCTTCAACCCGAAGGACGTGGCGGAGAATATGCAGAAGCAGGGCGGGTTTATTCCAGGCATCAGGCCCGGCAGGCCGACATCGGATTTCATCGACAACATTCTTACGAAGATCACGCTGCCAGGGTCTATTTTTCTGGCGATCATTGCCATCCTGCCCGCGTTCATGGTCCGTTTCGGCGTGACGTCGAGTTTCGCGTCGTTCTTCGGCGGAACAAGTTTGCTCATCCTTGTCGGTGTCGCATTGGACACCCTTCAGCAGGTCGAATCGCATTTGCTCATGCGCCATTACGACGGTTTTATGAAGAGCGGTAAGATCAAGGGACGGATCGGGCGGGGTTAATTTTTTTTGCGGGCGGCGAAGTATTCATGGTGACGATAAAGAACGAACAAGAGATCGCGCTCATTCGAGAAAGTTGCCAGATCGTTGCCGATGTTCTGAGACTGCTCGGGAAACAGATCTCTCCCGGCGTCGCGACCAAAGTGTTGGACGAGCTTGCGGAAGATTTTATACGAAGCAGCGGCGGGCTGCCGGCGTTCAAAGGATATGGAAACGATCGGCGGAACCTTTTTCCCGCATCGATCTGTGTGTCGATCGACGACGAAGTTGTTCATGGAATTCCGGGCAACCGGGTGATCAAAGAGGGAGAGATCATTTCTCTCGATGTCGGCGTCCTGAAGGACGGTTTTTTTGGCGACGGAGCGTACACATTCCCCGTCGGAAAAGTTTCCGAGAGCAAAGAGCGGCTCCTGAACGTTACGCGCGAATCGCTCAGCAAAGGCGTCGAGCAAGCGGTAGAAGGCAACTACCTTCACGATATTTCGCATGCCGTTCAGCGACACGTCGAGGCAGCGGGGTTTTCGGTCGTACGGGACCTCGTCGGACATGGCATCGGAAGGGAGTTGCATGAAGAGCCGGCTGTACCGAATTACGGAAAAGCGAAGTCGGGACTGAAGCTCAAGGAAGGGATGGCGCTCGCGATCGAACCGATGGTCAATTTCGGCAGATACGAAGTCCGGACGGCGCGCGACGGATGGACGATTCTCACCGCGGATAACGAGCCGTCCGCGCATTTCGAACACACGGTCATCGTTCGCAAAGGCAAAGCGGAGATTCTTACTCAGTAAGTGCACGGTCAATGGCAAAGCAAGGCGCGATCAAAGTCGACGGAACAATCACGGAAACGTTGCCGAACGCTTCGTTTAAAGTGAAGCTCGACAACGGCCACGAAATTCTCGCGCATATCTCCGGCAAAATGAGGATGAACTATATCAAGATCCTCGTCGGCGACAAAGTGACGATCGAGCTCTCGCCGTACGATCTTTCGAAGGGCCGCATCACGTATCGGTACAAATGAGAGAAGAAAGGACAAGTGAATGAAAGTCAGGGCATCGGTAAAACGCCTGTGTGAAAACTGCAAAGTGATCCGGCGAAAAGGCGTCGTGAGGGTCATCTGCAAGAACCCGAAGCACAAGCAGCGTCAAGGTTAATTTTTAACAACGCGTAAGAAGGAGAACACCACGTGGCAAGAATAGCAGGCGTCGATTTACCGAAGAACAAACGTTCGGAGATCGGTTTGACGTACATCTACGGCATCGGTCGGACGACGTCGCAGAAAATTCTTGAGAAAGCCGGCATCGATTTCAACAAGAAGATCGGCGAGCTCAACGACGACGAAGTGTCGAAGATCCGCACCATCATCCAGGCGGAGTATAAGACCGAAGGGGCGATGCGGACCGAGATGCAGATGAACATCAAACGTCTTATGGATATCGGCTCGTACCGCGGCCTGCGTCATCGCAAAGGACTGCCAGTGCGCGGACAGCGCACGCGGACCAACTCACGCACGAGGAAGGGCAAGAGGAAGACGGTCGCCGGGAAGAAGAAAGTGTTAGCGAAGAAATAAGGTGATACCGAGGGAATGAACCCTCGTCGAAAGGAGCGCTCGTGGCAAAAGAACAAACACCCGCAGCGGGAAAAGCGGCGCCGGCAGCGGCAGCAGCGACGGTTGCGGCAAAGAAGAAAAAGAAAATTCACGTCGACGTCAACGGCAAAGCCTTTATCAAAGCGACGTTCAACAACGTCATCGTTACGCTGACCGATATTTACGGCAACACGATCGCATGGTCGTCCGCCGGAAAGAACGGGTTCAAAGGCTCGCGGAAGAACACGCCGTTTGCGGCGCAGGTCTCCGCAGAGGCGGCTGCGAAAGAGGCGTACGATATGGGTCTGCGCAAGGTCGAGGTCTTCGTCAAGGGACCGGGGTCGGGCAGAGAGGCGGCGATCCGTTCGCTTCAGACCGCAGGGCTGGAAGTATCGATCATCCGCGACATCACGCCGATACCGCACAACGGCTGCCGTCCGCCAAAGCGGCGCCGAGTGTAAGAGAGAAAGAATTTTATTCACTAGCTAAAGGGAACAGAGATCGATGGCACGATACATTGATGCGAGCTGCAGACTGTGCCGGCGCGAGCGACAGAAACTTTTTTTGAAAGGGACGAAATGCTTTACGGAGAAATGTCCCGTGGAGCGGCGCAATTTTCCGCCCGGACCGCACGGTCAGTCCCGCAGACAAAAAGTTTCGGAGTACGGACTTCAATTGAGGGAAAAGCAGAAGATCCGCCGGATGTACGGTTTGATGGAGACTCAATTCAGGAATTATTTCGAGAAGTCACTCAGACAGACCGGTAAGACCGGCGAGATCCTCGTCAAGACGCTTGAGCGCCGCTTCGACAACGTCGTTTACCGGATGGGTTTTGCTCCTTCGCGGAAGACCGCACGACAGCTCATTCTTCACGGGCATTTTTCCGTCAACAACAAGCCGACCGACATCCCTTCGGTATTGTTGCGGCCGGGCGACGTCGTCAGCGTGAATGAGCGGAGCAAAAAGCTCGAGGTCATCCACAGCTCTATGAAACGCATGAAGGACAGCGCAATGCTGCCGTGGCTCAGCCTCGACAAAGCGAACCTCAACGGAACCTTCCTCCAGGTTCCAGAGCGCAACGATATTCCTCTGCCGGCGAACGAGCAACTCGTCGTCGAGCTGTACTCAAAGTAATGGATTTTTTCACAACCTAAACGCGTGAAAGCGAGTAAATCTCATGAGTCTTGTAAACTTTCAAATGCCCGAAGGGATCGTGTTGGATGAAGGAAGTCATTCGACAACATTTGGCAGATTCGTCGTTCAGCCTTTAGAAAAGGGATTTGGAGTAACGATCGGCAATGCATTTCGCCGCGTCCTCTTGTCGTCGCTGCCGGGATACGCGATCACGGCCATCCGCATCGACGGGATCGTCCACGAATTCTCAACGTTGCCGGGGCTCGTGGAAGACGTATCGGATATGATCCTCAATTTAAAGGAAGTACGGCTGAAGGCCACGAACAAGAAAGTGGGCAAGGTCGTGGTGCACCTCAAAGGCCCGGGTAAATTCACTGCGGGCGATATCCAGAAAGCCAGCGCAGAAGTCGAGATCCTCAACCCCGAGCACCACATCGCGACGCTGAACAAAGACGCCGATTTTGAAATGGAGCTCCGCATCGGGCGCGGGAAAGGATATGTGACGTCCGAAGAGAACAAGCTGCCCGACCAAACGCTCGGCGTCATTGCGATCGATTCGATTTTCACCCCTATTAAAAACGTCCGCTACTTTGTCGAGCCGACGCGCGTTGGACAACAGACCGATTACGAAAAGCTCATTCTGGAAATCGAGACCGACGGATCGATCGTTCCAGAGGAAGGGCTCACCTACGCGGGGAAAGTGCTTCGCGAACACATCCAGCTCTTTACGAATTTCGATTCGGAGCCCGAAGCCGAAAAAGAAGAGGTGGAAGAGGATGCTGAGGTCGCGCGCATCCGCAAGGTCCTCAAGACAAGCGTCGACGATCTGGAGCTCTCGGTACGCTCACACAATTGTCTCCGCGCTGCCGACATCAAGACGATCGCGGACCTGGTGCGGCGGGAAGAAGCCGAGCTGCTGAAGTTCCGCAATTTTGGACGCAAATCGCTTGCAGAACTCTCGGCGATCATCGAAGAAGAGGGGCTGACGTTCGGCATGGACGTCGACAAATATCTCAAAGACAGCGAATAAACAAAGGACGTTGGTATGATTCACGGCAGATCTGGTCGAAAACTCAAACGGACAACGAGCCATCGCAAGGCGCTGCTGAGCGCTCTGTCGACCTCGCTTTTGCGTCATAAAAAAATCCGCACAACGCTTGCGAAGGCGAAAGAGACGCGCATGGTTGTTGAAAAGATCATCACGCGTGCAAAGCGGGCGGTTGCAAAGGAAGTCGGCGGTGCGCCGAAAGACGTTCACGCCCGGCGCGAAGTCGCCCGCTTTATCCATGACAAGGACGTTGTGAAAATGTTGTTCGGCGAGATTGCGACGAAAGTTGAGAACAGGCCAGGCGGCTATACCCGCGTCGTGAAGCTCGGCAGGCGGTTCGGGGACGCGGCTGATATTGCCGTTCTCGAATTGGTCGATTACAACACCGGAAAAGATGAAACAAAGCCGGCCGTGAAACCGAAACGCGCCCGCCGCGGCCCGCGCAAAAAAAATGAATCGGCGGAAAGTGCGCCCGCAGAACAGGCTGCCGCAGAAACATCGGCGGCGCCGGAGCCGAGCGCTGCCCCGTCTTCCTGACGAAGGACCACATCAACTCCCATCGACGGCGATCAAAAAATCTGGCACCGTCGCGTGCACTTGGTTGAATAACATCTTTCACGAAAAGGGTCGATGTATGAAAATTGCTACAGTTGATTTTGTTGTCGGCGTCGCAAACCTCAAGCAACTCCCCAAAGATAATCTTCCCGAGATCGTCTTCATCGGCAGGTCGAACGTCGGCAAATCCTCCCTCTTGAACAAACTGTGCCATCGCAAAGGTCTTGCCCGCATCAGCTCTACCCCCGGAAAAACGCGCGAGCTCAACTATTACCTCGTCAACAAAGAAATGTACTTCATCGACCTGCCGGGATACGGCTATGCGAAGGTCGCAGAACAGGTGAAGGCCGGATGGACATCGCTCATCGAATCTTTTTTCCACGAGAGGAAACAGATCGCTCTCGGCGTTCAGATCGTGGACGCCCGGCTTGGTCCGACCGAACTCGATACGACGATGATGGGCTGGCTCGATTTCTATAAAGTCCCGTTCGCTCTTGTCCTTACTAAAGCGGATAAAATCCCTTTCAACAAACTTCAAATGCAGATAAAGAACGTACATGATTCACTCGCCAAGTATGAGCATCTCTCCGCCGTTCTTCCGTTCTCGGCGGTGACCGGCGACGGACGCTACGATCTCCTCCATGCAATTGAGTCCTTTGTCAATGCCAAGGAGATGGCGCCTTCCAAGCATTACCTTCCCTCCGCAGTCGCATAGTTTTTCCGGTATCCTGTGCTGATGAATTTCCGTATGGCTCTCTGAGAGGCCATGGAGTAAGGAGGCAGGAAACAGGAGACAGAATACTCAGCAACCCTCCCCAACAACTCAAAGCCCGTGACCACAGAGCAACGAACTAAGAACAACGAACCAAGAACGACGAACCACGAACTCCGAACACTCCCCCCTTCCTTGATTTTCAGCCGCATTTGAAGTATTTTTGTTTGTCATGATAATTCAAACCAGTATTCGTTCGCGCGAAAATTTTCCTGAAAGTTACGACTATGAAAAAGAGATTGTTCACTCCAGGACCGACTCCGGTGCCCGAGCACGTCATGCTCAAAATGGCGGAGCCGATCATCCATCATCGCAACCCCGAATTCAATGAAGTCCTCACACGAGTCAATCAAAACCTCAAATACCTCTTTCAGACTGAACAGCCTGTCCTCACACTGACAAGTTCCGGAACGGGGGGCGTCGAGTCGACATTCGTCAGCCTTTTTTCTCCGGGAGATACCGTCGTCGCTGTCAACGGCGGGAAGTTCGGCGAGCGCTGGGTAAAAATGCCCAAGGCGTACGGCCTCAACGCAGTGGAGATCAAGGTCGAATGGGGAAAGGCGCCGACCGCGAAGCAAATTCTCGACGCACTCAAGGCGCATCCTGAAACGAAGGGAGTCTATCTGACGCACAGTGAAACTTCGACCGGCACCGCGACAGATGTCAAAGCGCTGTCGAAAGTGATCCGCGAAAACTCCAACGCCCTTGTTTGCGTCGACGGGATAACGGCCGTGGGCGCACACGAGCTCAGGTTTGATGAATGGGGGATCGATGTCTGCGTTACAGGATCTCAAAAAGGCCTCATGATCCCGCCTGGGCTTGCGTTCGTTGCGTTGAGCAAGCGCGCGATTGCGGCGATGGAGACCTCCACGCTCCCGAAATTCTATTTCGACCTCCGCAAAGCATTAAAATCGTATGAGAAAAACGACACACCATGGACGCCGGCGGTTTCCCTTGTCATAGGCGTCGATGCGGCGCTGGAGATGCTAAGAGCGGAAGGGATCGAAAATATCTGGAAACGGCATGAGCGGCTCGCGACGGCAATCCGTGCCGGAGTTGTCGCCGTCGGCCTTAAGCTCTTCTCCGACTTTCCTTCATTTGCCGTGACGCCCGTCTGGCTTCCTGCGGGGATGGAGTGGAAGACCTTCAACAAAACCCTCAAGTCGAAGTATGGAATAACCATTGCGGGCGGTCAGGACGACTTTGCCGGGAAGATCTTCCGCATTTCTCACCTTGGGTACTATGATGAGCTCGATATGGTGACGATGATCGGCGCGCTCGAAATGACGTTGAAAGAATGCGGCCATACGTTCGAACTCGGAGCGGGCGTCCAAGCGGTGCTAAGATCGTTCGCTCAATAATTTTTTCCTGAAAGAATTTTTCAACCACATCGTTGTTGATCCATCGTGTTGACCGCTGCCCCGTCCTCAAGGCGGGGCCGGTCGATCACACAACTCACATCGTTCCTCACAGAAGAAAGCACTCCCCATGAAAATATTGATCACCGATCCTATCGAACAAAGCTGTGTCGATATTCTGACACGCGAAGGGTTCCAGGTGGATGCAAAACCCGGAATACCGCCTGAAGAGATCAAAAAGATCATTCCGGATTATGCCGCGCTCCTTGTGCGCAGCGGAACAAAAGTCACAGCTGAGATCATCAACGAAGCAACGGCGATGAAAGTGATCGGGAGGGCCGGGGCCGGCGTCGACAACATCGATGTCGAGGCGGCCTCACGTCGCGGCATTATTGTCATGAATACCCCCGGCGGCAACACGATCTCCACCGCAGAGCATACCGTCTCGATGCTGCTCTCTCTCTCCCGCAATATTCCGCAAGCAAACATGAGTCTTGTGGCAGGAAAATGGGAGAGGAAAAAATTCATGGGAACAGAGTTGTTCGGAAAAACTCTTGGCATCGTGGGG
>DATJXA010000005.1:0-35118 GCA_035500675.1 Bacteroidota bacterium
GCATTTTTAAGAGTGTATTTATAGACTTCGTGTCCATCTTCGAGCCTTCCAAAAAGTCTTTTGTCGATCATCTGAGATTTACCTTTAGCTGAGAGAGAGGCGGATGCCATTACAATAGCAATTAATAGCGAAGCAATTTGAACCCATTTTTTTAATTGACTTCTATGGGATTTTTTTATCATATTAAATCGGTTCAATTGTTTTTGAATTGGTAAAAATAGTATAGGATTATTAATCAGAATTTTCAAGGCAGTGTCTTTAGTTGCGCAGTCTTCTGGAAACATCCGGGAAACATGTTACAAAGATCAAGGTTAAAAAGGAAGTCCAAAATGTCTGCAAAATTGAATTGTAGAGTATTTTCAGTCATCAAATTTTTTGTGAAAGGATTGGCGCAATGAGACCTGAGCAATGGGAAACGTTCAAAAAGGCGGCGCGTTTAGAGAAATTAGATAAGATTCCCATGGCGCTCATTGTCGACAGCCCCTGGATTCCGGGTTACCTTGGCATAAAGCATATGGATTATTTTCTCGACCCGGAATTATGGTTCCAGTCCAACCTCAAGATCCACAATGAATTTAAAGATGTGATCTTTGTACCGTCGTGGTGGATGGAGTATGGAATGGCGGCGGAGCCCTCGGCCCTCGGTTCAAAAATAAAGTTCTGGGACAACAACACACCGAGCGAATACCATACGCTCTATCACATCGAAGACATCGATAACTTTCCCGAATACGAGGTCGAGAGCGATGCGTTCATGGGGATGACGCTCCATCGCATTCGCATGCAGCGTCAGCGCATCCTCGACACCGGGGAGATACTCCCGCTCGTGACATCTCGCGGACCGTTGTGTACCGCTGGCTTCGTGAGGAGCACGACCGATTTTATGATCGACATTGTGGAGAAGCCGGAATGGGCTCATAAATTGATCAGCCTCTGCACGAACCTCATAATAGATTGGCTGAAGGCGCAGCACAAAGCGATGGGCGATACGGTCGAAGGCATTTTCATTCTCGACGATATCGTCGGATTCATCAATGAAGAGCACTACAAAGAATTTGCGCATCCGTATCTTAAAAAGATCTGCGATGCGTTCCCGAAGGACTGGGTGAAAATTTATCATAACGACGCCGATATCAACGCATGTCTCGATCATCTCCCCGATTGCGGGTTCAACGTCTTGAATTGGGGGAAGCAAACGGACATAGCAGACGTGAAAGAGCGCGTCGGTAAACGCATCTGTCTGATGGGAAACGTCAATCCGCTTGAGGTCGGCGTGAGAGGAACTCCGGAAGAAGTGAGAGAAGCGACGCTCGACGTCCTGGAAAAAAGCGAGGGCGAAGGAATCATTCTGTCGGTCGGCGGAGGAACAAGCCCCGGAATGCCGCGCGAGAACATCAATGCGATGCTCAAAGCGCTGGAAGAATTTAATTCGAAACGGTGAACATGAACCTTGACAAGCCTTAAAGCCTTGTCAAGGTTGAGGAGAATACGATGCCCGATTATGCGTTGATGAATCAATACCTATACGAGGGTAAGGCAAAGGAAGTGGAGCAAATGACGAAAGATGCCCTTGCCGAAGGAAGGTCCGTCCAGGAAGTGTTGACCGAAGGGTTGATCGCCGGGATGAGTGTCGTGGGGGAAGATTTTAAACACAACATCCTTTATGTGCCCGAAGTCCTTATCGCAGCGCGTGCTATGAAAGCGGGGATGGCAGTCCTGAAGCCCCTCTTGAGCGCGAAAGACTCGACTGTCCAACCGGCCGGAGTCCTCCTCATGGGAACGGTGCGCGGAGACCTTCATGACATCGGAAAAAACCTCGTCTGCATGATGGCGGAGGGAGCCGGGTTTCAGGTGTACGACATCGGCGTCGATCAAAGCATCGAAAAATTTCTCGCGGCGGCAGACCAGCATAAACCGGATATCATCGGCATGAGCGCGCTTCTCACCACGACAATGGCGTACATGAAAGTTGTTATCGACGGGTTCAAGGAAAAAGGGCTCGGCCAGATCAAAATGGCGATCGGCGGAGCGCCGATCAGTCAGATGTATGCGGATGAAATCGGGGCCGACGGCTACGGAGCGGACGCTTCCAGCGCCGTCGATCTCTTTCTGCGACTGGTCGGGAAAAAATGATAATTCCCGCAATAGAATCTTAACAAGACTTTCGTAAGCAATCGTCGCAGAAACACCAATTGTCATTCGTCATTTTCCGATGGCTCTTTTTCAAATATTGTATTGGCAGGATATTCCATCGCAGATAAAAGCGTGGGACGATTTCGACGAAATTAAAGTCGAACTAGACCCCCGTTTTGCCGTGAGGATCGACCGCACTGCCCAGGCCCAAGGTCTAACGCAAACGGATGATTACCTTGGTCAATGGAAATGGGGCGATGAAGAAGAGCGCGATGGAACGGCGCAGGAAGTAGCTAACGCGGTGAAGGCGGAACTCGAAGCGAAATTCCCTTAATTGTGCAGCGTTGATTTTTTACCGCAACGGCGCAATGCCGCAAAGAACATCGATCTATTAAATTTTCTTAGCATCATAGCGCCTTCGCCGCTCTAAAATGTATTGAGAATAAGATCATGAAAAAACTTTTCCATATTGCTGCGCTCGAACGGCGGCTTGTCAGCGACGGTGCAATGGGCACACAGCTGATGCTTGCCGGATTGGAGCCGGGTGGATGCGGCGAACTGTGGAATTTGAATTGTCCCGAACGCGTGCTCGAGATCCAACGCCGGTATGTTCAGGCCGGAACCGACTGTCTCATTACAAATACGTTCGGCGGAAGCCGGATCATGCTTCAGCGACACGGCGTCGGCGATAAGGTCAGAGAAATAAATCAGGCCGGCGTCCGCATCGCGCGCGAGGCCTTCGGTGAAAACGAAGGATACGTTCTCGGGGACATCGGTCCGCTTGGAGCGATCCTTGAACCGTACGGAGATCTGCCCGAGGAAGCGGCGCGTGCGGCATACGAGGAACAAGCCGCCGCGCTTGTCGAAGCGGGGGCGGATGCTGTGATCATTGAAACGCAAACTTCTCTTGAAGAACTTGGCGTGGCGATCGAAGCCGCGAAAAAAGCGGGGGCGCCTTCGATCATCGCGTCTCTCGCCTACGATCTGTCCGCGGACAAATCTTTCTACGTGACGATGATGGGCGTCCTTCCGGAAAAAGCGGCTGAGTATGTGGAGGACAAGGGAGCCAATGTCATCGCCTTAAATTGTGGAACGGGGATGGACATGGTCGGCGCCGCAAAAGTTGTGGAGCTCTACCGAAAAAGCTGCGCGCTTCCGACAATGGTGCAGCCCAACGCCGGCCTCCCCGTGCTGGAAAAAGGCAAGGCAGTCTATAAACAACTCCCCGACGATATGGCAAAGGGCGTTCCGTTGGTGCTTACAGCGGGCGCGCATATCGTCGGATCTTGCTGCGGCAGCACTCCCGATCACACACATTCTATTCGTCGCGTCGTCAACGACTACAATAAAGGCGATTAACATCTGTTTCGCGGCCGTATTCTCCGCCGCTCCGCGACCTTTCCTTCTGCTGGACACCCATGCAAACTCTGCACGAAAAGTTATACCAAACGTCCGACTTTCTTTTCGGCGTCGAGCTTGTATCGATCCGCGGATCGATGGCTGAAAAAAGCGCGCTCCGTGCCCGCGTGTTTTCAAATCAACTCATCGAATCTCCTCTCGTCGACTGGATCTCCATTACCGATAACGCGGGAGGCAATCCTCAGCTGGCTCCTCAAGCCCTCGGAAAACCGATCCTCTATGCCGGCAAAGAAGTCGTCATACACCTCACATGCAAAGACCTCAACCGCAACGGCCTCGAGAGCGAAGCGTGGCAGCTTCATAGTGAGGGTTTTCACAATGTCCTTGCGATGACGGGCGACTACCCGGTCTCGGGAAACGGCGGAATGCCAAAGCCGGTCTTCGACATTGACTCCGTCGGCCTCATCACCCTGCTGAACAACATGAACCGCGGCCTTGACGACCCGCGGAAAACATCCGGCAGCGAGCCTCACGTTCTGGATAAGACTCATTTTTTTATCGGCGCGGTCACGACAAATTACAAATTACTCGAAGGGGAAGTCGTTCCGCAATACCTCAAGCTCCAAAAAAAAGTAGAGTGCGGCGCGCAGTTTATCATCAATCAAGTCGGGTACGATGCGAGGAAAATGCATGAACTGCGGCTTTACATGAACCTTCATGCAATGAATCATATCCCCCTCATCGGAAATGTGTATATCCTGAACCCCCGCGTCGCCCGGCTTTTTCACGACCATAAAATTCCGGGTATTGTCGTCACCCCCCAACTCCTCGATCTTTGCGCCCGCTACGGCAATTCTCCCGACAAAGGAGCTGGATTTTTCTACGAGTTCGCCGCTAAACAGATCGCCGTCTATCGTCATCTCGGGTATCGAGGAATATATCTCGGGGGAGCTCCGGATTTCCATGCTATCGAACGCATTATCGAGGTCGAGAAATCCTTCGCTCCGGAGGATTGGAAAATTTTTGTCGACGAGATCAAATTCTCGCGACCGCATGAATATTATTATTATGACGACCCTGCATTGCCGCCTCCCGCGAAAACGAACGACGCGCACCGATCGACCAGCACCCCGGCAAAACCTCCCGGCATTTCATATCTTCTTTCACGATGGGTTCATCGTGTTATGTTTACCCGCGGCAGTTTTCTCGGAACGCTCGGCACAAAACTCTACAGCCGTTCAAAAATTCCTGACCAGGGCCCGACAACATTACGGGCGATGGAACACCTCAGCAAAACTGTTCTTTTCCGCTGCAAGGATTGCGGCGATTGTTCTTTGCCGGAAATCATGTTCCTTTGTCCGGAGTCCCAATGCGCTAAGAACCAGCGGAACGGGCCGTGCGGAGGAACGCTCGACGGGCATTGCGAGGTCGAAGGGTTCGGCGATTGTATATGGCTTCGCGCTTATGAGCGGGCACGGCATGAAAAAAAGGAAGAGCGTTTGCTCGACCATGCCCCGGTCGTGCAGAATCAGGGACTGAGGGGAACATCTGCCTGGGCGAATTTTCTTCTGGGCCGCGATCATGCTGCAAAGAACGAACGGCTGCACAACCAATTACCGGATTCTTCACACTGAAGGCCATCACAATGGACGAGAAAAAAATTCATATCATCGGAGACCTCATCAATAACGCATATGCAAGAGCCCGAACCGCGTTCACCGAGCGAAGTTTGGAAGGATACCAACGTCTGGCCCGATCTCAATCCGATCTCGGCGTGGATTTTCTCGACCTCAACATTGACGGCACTCAACAGATCCAGGTCCGGCTCCCCGAAATGCTCAGCTTTCTCCCCGAGGTCATTCCTGCAATTCAGGAAGTCACGCCGGTCCCCCTGTGCATCGACAATCCATCCGTGGAATACCACAAGGTCGCGCTAAAATATTATGACAGCGCAAAGAGCGGGGCGCCGATCCTTAACTCGGTAGCGGCTTCCCGCGAACGACTGGATGAAATGATCGAGCTTGTAGCAGGATACGATACGATGGCTGTGGTCATGGCGTCCGAGCGGTTCGTCGACGGCGGCACCGCGCAATGTCTGAACCCGCAGGATGTTCATGCGGCGGCGAAATATTTTGTCGAGCTTTTGGCGACCAAAGCCGGCAGAAGAAACGATCAGATCATCATCGACCCCGGGTTGGCGCCGGTCGGCGCGGACACGTACGGCATCGTGAACATCGGACTCGACGCAATGCGGCTCATCAGAAAAGATCCCGACTTAAAAGGCGTGCACATCACCGTCGGGCTGTCGAACTTTGCGTGGGGGACCCCGAAACAAATCCGACACGATCTTGAGAAAGCGTATCTCACGATCGGGATGGAAGCTGGACTGGATTTTGCGATCGCAAACCCCGAAAAACTTCCCGCCCCCCTTCCGCCGGACCATAAGATGGTGGGGCTGTTACAGCATGCTCTCGATCAGGGAAGAGTCGCGGAGGGAGAAAGCAAAGAGACGGCCGGGTTCCGTCAAGCCGAAGCCGTGATGGAAATCTGGAGCAACGCCGGCTCTGAGGAAGGATAATAAGCCGATGTCGGAATGAGCTGAGAAATCGGAGAAACACAAAAAATCGGCCTTTTTCTCCGCGTATTTCAGTCCCTTCTCTGGACAACTCTGCGAAACTCTTCTATGAATCTGTCATACCATTCCACTTTGCCAACCGCTGCTCGTCAGCGCAACGTGTGGCTCCGAGTGGGAACCTTGCTAGACGGAACGAGTTCAAGACCCCTGCATCACGTCAACGTTGTGTATAACGCCGATTCGATTTTGTTCGTTGGAAGCTCTCTCCCTCCCCGAAGCGTATTACATCAAGATCAATCCCAGCCCGACTCAGATCTTCCCGGTTATACGCTTTTGCCCGGCCTGATCGAAGCGCATGCCCATCTCTACCTTGAAGGAGGTGATCTTGATCTCCCGAGCCGAAAAAGAAAGCAGGCTCCTGAAGAATTGCTCGCCGCTGCGCATCGTCGTCTAAAAAAAATACTCCGTTGGGGAATCATTGGAGTTCGTGATGCGGGCGATAAGATCGGCGTTGGCATTTCTCTCCGAAGAATGTACGCAAAGCGGACTGAGCCGTTGCCATACATCGACAGCCCCGGGGCAGCGATCAACCATAAGGGGGAGTACGGTTCATTCATGGCGGAGCCGGTCGAAGAACATACTTCACCCAGAGAATGTGTCGTGTCAAGAATCGATGCCGGCGCCGACCGGATAAAATTGATCGCGACGGATATCATCGATTTCAAAAGCGGAAAGGTATTACGGGACCCCCAAATGACTCTGGATGAAATCGCGGCATTTGTCCGTGCAGCTAAAGAGTTCGGCAAACAAACATTTGCCCATGCAAGCGGAGAGAGCGGGATTCAACGTGTCATCGAAGGAAACGTGGATTCGGTGGAACACGGGTACTTCGTCAACGACGATCAACTGGCTCAGCTTCGCGACCGCAACATCGCCTGGGTACCGACCATTGTCCCCGTGCAACGACAGATCGACCTTGCCGACCGCATGGGATGGGACGGTGCAACAGTTTCACAACTCAAGCGAATCTTGGATCGGCATTATGCGAGTCTTCGGAAGGCGGAGAAGCTCGGCGTCATTATCGTCGCGGGCAGCGATGCGGGAGCGATTGGCGTTCAACACGGATACGGACTGCTTGAAGAATTAGTATCGATGGAACAGGCGGGAATTTCTCCGTTCTCAATTATAGGGGCGGCGACAGGAAACGGCGGGCAGCGTCTCGGATTTAAAGAAAAATTCGGCGTCATCAAGGTGGGATACCGCAGCCGATTCATCGTCACTCAACATTCCCCGTTGGATGGCATTGCGAATCTGTTGGAGCATAAACAGATCGTCTACGACGGCGCGGTCTATGAAGGCGATAAAAATACGGACCGAGAGGGATTGTAAGGACCCCCCATCTTTGGTTTACTGAATGCTTTTTACGGCGTAACGAAAATTTCACTCTCGGTAATTTTGAGTTCGACCCCGGCCCCTTTAGCCGCTTCCTGAAGAGCGGACTGCAGCATCACCACGGGGTCTTTGCTCACGTCGAGCCTCCTCATCAATCCCTCTCCCTTTTTCGTACCTACATTGAGCGTGATCTTCAACCCTTTGCGTTTGCACGCAACCCGGATGTCGTTTTCAATTTTGGCGTTCATCGGTTTGATATATGCATCGATGTAATGGACGCCGATGCCCGATTTGTCCGGTGTTGTCGGAGGCAATTTTTCTTTTGCTGCAGTATTAACGTCGCAGAGCTTAACCATCGGGTGCTCCTTTAAGTGAATGGATGGATTTAATAAGTTAAAAGTTCAAAATTATTCGTCAGAACATTTTTAATTTTTCATTATAACTTTGCCCTTTGCACTTTGAATTTTCAATTATCTCAATATTTATTTCCGTTTCTCCATTTGCACCAACGCATAGTGGATCACCTCAAGCACAAGTCCCCATTTATAGTCGCGGCTTTCGGAACTGCAGTAGCAGCCCGAAGGATTGAACTCACGTTTCCACGTAAGCACCTCGTTGAGCAGCCTTCCGAGCAGCGGTTTTTCGTTTCGAATCGCTCTCATAAGAGACGGACCGTTCTCAAGATATTCGCACATTAACGTATGCCCGACGTCTCCTGCAGCGGGGTACGAACTGGCCTCAAGAATTTTATAGTGCTCGTCCGCCGGACTGAGCTTGACGCGATACTCGAATTCGATGGCGTGCCCCAAATCAGAGCAGGTCGTCCCCTCGTAACGAAAGCGCGCTTCCACCGAACGATCTTCCTTCACGTCGAGAGTCAACCGCTCTTTCGACCATTTTTCAAGCGCACGAGTACTGACAAGATATTTGGCATTAATCTCCAAAGGAGATTTTATTTTCTCGTTCGCCATTTGAATATTTTCCGTGGTGGGCTGCAGGTTGCGAACGTCCTCCAATTGCGGCAAAGATCTTTTGTACGGCATGCGTCTGTACTGACACGGTTGATACGAGCAGTTCTCACATGGAACGAGAGAGGTCAGATGCCGCACTTTTTCGACGTCGTGCGTGATCCCAAAAACGGCAAGCAGCGATTTCTTTGGCTGAAGCATCCCCGTATCGAGCACGCGGATCTGTCCCGGATAACCGTTCCCTTTTTTAGGGAAGATTAAATTAAGGAGCGCGCTTTGTTCGGTGATATCCCATCCCGGATAACCAGGACTATAGTGAGGAAGAATTGCGGCGCCGTTATGATCCGCCCATTCGCAAAACCGTGCGCCGGTGTGCGTCACGAGATGTTCGACAACAGCCGAGCCGTAAACCTCCATAAAAAAATATTCGTCCGGTTTTTCCTCTTCCCACAGCTCGCGGGCTCTTGTTTCACAACTCTCCCCCGCGCTCACTGCAACGACCATTGCGCTGTCGGCATGAGCTTCCGTAAGTTGGGAATAAAGACGCTGGGATGAAAATTCCCTTCCATCGATCCGTACTTTTCCCGCCGGAAGATCGATCCGCTCGACACGACGCGCGTACACCCACGGTCTTCCATTGCGTGCATACCACGACGCCGTTGAATCCATCAGGTCTTTCACGTTCTGTCCGACGACAACATCGGGCGGGTATCCGAGGAGCCGCATGAACTCGGACTCTCGGACGTCCACCTTCGGCGCAATGTCGATCAATTCGTTCATGGGGTGGGCATCTCGGGGCTTCGTTCTTCCGTGTAGACTGTGAACGGTTCGACAGGATTGAACTGGCAGCCCTCAACAAAATAGTCGAAAAAATTCGGGTCGGTTTCAAGACGGCAATGCACAACGCGTTTAACGAGGTCTTCCAATTCAGTCCGCTTTGTCCGCGACAGAAGCGCAATGCACGCGCCTTCGATCGAGGCGTTGCCGACCTGAAGAATTTTTGAGGGATCCAGGTTGGGTATTAAACCGATCCTCTTCGACGATTCGACATCGAGGTGTCGCCCAAAGCCTCCTGCAAGATAGAACGCGTCGACCTCGTCGAACCGAATTCCATAACGGTTGAAAACAACGTGGAGGCCGGCAACGTTCGCGCCTTTTGCCTGCGCAAGTTCGTTAATATCGCTCTCGGTAAAAAGGATCTTTTCGTTTCCGGCCTGGCTGAGGATGACTTCCTTTTCATCGTGTTCGAAGCGACCAAGCCGGTTGACGCGGCCCGTTCTGATGAGCTCGCTGAGAAGGTCGATCAGCCCCGATCCGCATATTCCCTCCCCCTGAACATCGCCAATCACACCGCACACGATGGAACCGTCGGGTTTGATCTCAACCTTCTCGACCGCTCCCGGCAATCCCGGCATCCCGTTCGTGATCTTCCCCCCTTCAAATGCAGGTCCGGCGGGACAAGAAGCCGCAAAGATCTTTTCTTTGTTGCCCAGGATGAGTTCGGTATTCGTGCCGATGTCCATCATGGCGACAAGGTGCGATTCGTTCGCCAGGTCGATCGCAAGCATACAGGCGGCAGCATCGGCTCCGACATGGCCGCTGATGATCGGCATCCCATAAATGCGCGCGTTCTGGTTGATCGGCAACAGGAGGCGTTTTGCCTTTGCCGTCAAACTTGTCGTTGTCCTTTCTCCGTTGTTGACTTCGATTTCCGTGATCGAACGATACGGATTCTGTCCGATGGAATAGACATTTAGTCGGAAAAAAATATCCCGCATCGTCGAGTTGCCGGCGACGACCATCTCGTAGATCGAATTTGGGTTTACCGGAAAATTTTCTATCGCATGGCTCAAGTATCCGGCGAGCGTTCGCTGGAGTATTTTGTTCGGATGTTCGGTGTCGTAATGGATGCGCGACATGACGTCCGACCCGCCGAACCGTTGAGGGTTCTCAAAGGAAGAGTCCGCGACAATCTCTCCCGTTTCGAGGTTGAGGAGCCGGAGGACGATCGTCGTCGTTCCGAGGTCGAGCGCTAAACCGTAGACAGGCCCTTCCGTCCGGTCGATTTCAACGCCATCGAGGAACACTTTGCCGTCCGAGCGCGTGACACACGGGTCGAGTTTTAATTTTTGATTCTGGATCGGAAGATGAAAAGCATGGCGTTCAATTTTCATTTCGCCGCGGCGCATGGTGTGACACCGGACCACGCCCGAACTTTGCGCAATATGCGTGCGGCACGAGAGGCGAAAATTTTCTTTCAGGTGGTCTTCCTGCGGCGTCTTGGGCGAAAGAAGGTCCATCCCCTCGACCACCTCGACAAGGCACTCTTTGCACTTTCCCTGTTTGATGCACGAGGTCGGAACGTAAATGCCGAGCGATTCCGCGCAATCGAAAAGAGAAGGGCCTGCTTCGATTTCAGTCCGCTGATTATTAAAGTGGAGTTCTACACTCATCGAATCGACAATTATTGCATCTTCGTTAAGAGGCGGTGAATCGGAAATTCTGTCTACTGAAAGTTACGCCGAAGAATGCTCCGATGCAATAATTCCGTTATAGCGGCGGAAGAAAAGCTTATTTTCCGGCAATAACGCTGAAAAATAATGAGAAATAGGAGTCCATGAAAATATGTTTTCTTTGCTATGTTCCTTCTTAATTTCGAATTGCGAAAAGCGGCTGCCTCTCAAAAGTTTTCCCCATTTCATCCATTTTCATCGACCCTTGCGCTGAACATGGCGATCATGTTGTAGCTTAATAATTTTTGGGGAAAGAATTGTCCATTGGTGTGAGGTGTTGTTCCTATCACTCTTGTGTGTAATGACCGTATGAGGACCGAGATGAGAGTGAGCAGAAGAAAAAGACCGCTTCTGTTTTGTGCACTTCGTTCCTTTGCGGCAATTCTAAATGCTTTACGTAACGTTGCATATTAATGGAAATTCATTTGAAATCCCGCTCATTTATTTATATTTTGAATCGGTTCAATGTTCAATCGGAATGAGACTATTATGGATTATGTAAAGACATTTTTCAACGTACAGGATAAAGTAGCGGTCATCACTGGTGGAAGCGGAATACTCGGGACAGAGATGGCAAGGGGGCTTTTGAACGCAGGAGCCAAGGTTGTGCTCCTCGCGCGCCACAAAGAAAACCTCGATAAAAAAACGGCGCTGTTGGGAGGCGCCGGAAAAAATGTCGCCGCGTTCCAGTGCGACGTTACGGACGAGGATCATCTGCGAGAAACGAATCGGGCGATCCTCGAAAAATTCAAACGCATAGACATCCTCATCAATGCGGCAGGAGGAAACGTCGCTGGCGCCACGATCGGCCTCGATCAGAGCGTCTTCGATATCGAGATCTCGCAATTCAATAAAGTCACCGACATTAATTTGAACGGGACGGTTCTTTCGACGCTCGTCTTTGGACGATCCATCGCGGAACAGAAAAAGGGATCGATCATCAACCTTTCTTCGATGGCTTCATACCGCGCCATCACGCGCGTCGTCGGATACTCAGCTGCAAAAGCGGCGATCGATAACTTCACGCGCTGGATGGCCGTGGAGATGGCGTTGAAATTCGGGGATGGAATTCGGGTGAACGCGATCGCACCGGGATTCCTTCTCACCGATCAAAATCGCTCGCTCCTCACCAACAAAGACGGCTCCCTTACCGAGCGCGGAAAAACGATCATCAATATGACTCCGTTCAAAAGACTCGGAGAACCGGACGAACTTATCGGGACAGTTCTCTGGCTTGCGAGCGATGCGTCAAAATTTGTCACGGGTACGGTCATCCCAGTCGACGGCGGCTTTAGTGCATTTAGCGGCGTATAGTCTGCTTTGCGTTGTAATTTTTTTGTGGAATAAATCATAGAATATTTTGCCGAGGAATTTTTCCAATGCCGTTTGAACAAACATGGAGATGGTTTGGCCCTCATGACCCGGTAAGCCTGAAAGAAGTAAAACAAGCGGGCGCCGTCGGGATCGTTACGGCCCTTCACGGGATCCCGGTCGGCGAAGTGTGGCCCGCAAACGACATCACGAAAAGAAAACAGATGATCGAGGCGGAGGGGCTCCGATGGTCGGTCGCGGAAAGCCTTCCGGTACACGAGAGCATCAAAAAGCGGGAGGGCGATCATCGGCGGCTCATCGATAATTACAAAGCCTCGGTAAGAAACCTGGGCCGTTGCGGCATCGATACTCTGTGCTATAACTTCATGCCCGTGCTCGATTGGTCGCGCACGGATCTGCGGGTGACCTTCCGCGATGGATCTATCACGACAAAGTTTGAAATGCGGGCCTTCATTGCCTTCGACCTTTTCATCCTCAAGCGACGCGATGCGGAGAAAAGTTACAGCAAAAAACAAACCGCCGCTGCAAAACAATTTTACGACAGTTTGAATGAAAGCCAGAAGGAAGTCCTCATGCGGACGGTCCTTCTCGGCCTTCCGGGATCGTTACAGGCCTATACGCTTGAAGAATTCCGCTCCGCTGTCGGCGAATATGACAATATCGGTGAAGATGACCTCCGCGGCAATCTCATCTCCTTCATCAAAGAAATAGCTCCCGTTGCCGAAGAATCCGGCGTCTTCATGGCCATCCATCCCGACGACCCGCCGCGGTCGCTGCTCGGTCTGCCACGGGTCGTGCGCAACGAGGAAGATGTCCAAAAAATTCTCGGCGCGTACGACTCTCCCTCGAACGGATTGACGTTGTGTACCGGCTCGTTTGGGGCGGGGTATCACAACGACCTTGTTTCGATGGCGGAACACCTTGCTCAACGAACCAACTTTGTCCATTTGAGAAACGTCGTGAGAAATGCGGAGGGAGATTTTCTTGAAGAGAACCATCTCGAGGGTGACGTCGATATGTATGGCGTCATGAAAGCGTTGCTTCTCGAACAAAAACGCCGCGCCGATTTGGCCGTGCCTCACCGGCGAATGCCCATGCGTCCGGACCACGGACATCTCATGGCTCCGGATGAAACCAAACCCGGCATCTACCCCGGTTACTCGCTCTTTGGGCGAATGAGGGCGCTGGCGGAATTGCGAGGAATGGAGATGGGGATCGTTCGCTCTCTGGGGCTATGAAAGTAGATGAAAGAGATATCAGACCATAGTTCATCCGGTCGTCCGGCTATTAAACGCTTTTTGCTTTCCAAAAGTCGTTGAGAATACCCCGCTGTTCCCCCCTTCTCATTCACATCCAAGCCATAGACCTCCTGCTCCACGAAAAATAATTTTTAGCCAGCAAATGTCCTATGCACTTATTAAATTGAAGAAGCCGCTTTCCTAGACAACATTGATCACAAGGAGCCGCTGTGACTGCCTCTCCCCTTTTTTCGCACCTTTTGACGACGATGCCGCGCATGTGCACAGCATGCTTCCTCGACCTTTTTGCAAAAATAAGGTTCCCGTTTTCATCTATTCGGTAACGATCGAGATCCAAGCATTTTTTTAAAGAATAACCGCCGGAGGTTTTCGATGAGTGGCAAAGCCCTGAGTAAATCGAAACTACGCGACGAGGTGGCAACATTACGCCGTCGAGTAGATCGAATGAAGAAAAGAGAAGCGAAACTCTTGGAGGAGCGTGTCGTGCTGAGGACGCTCATCGATAATCTTCCGGATGCGATCTACACGAAAGACTCTGCTTGCAGAAAGACCCTCGCAAACAAGACGGATATTAAGAACCTTGGCTTGAAATCGGAAAAGGACGTCCTTGGAAAAGACGACACCGCGTTCTTCCCTCCCGATGTCGCAGCAGCTTTTTTGGCCGACGATCGCTCTATCCTAAAGACCGGGCAGCCGGTGATCAATCGGGAGGAGTTTTTTTTCGATACTGAAGGTACTAAACGCTGGCTGCTTACTACCAAAATTCCGGTGAGGGACAAGCGACACAATGTCATCGGCATTCTTGGCATCGGCCGCGATATCACAGGACGAAAGGTGGCAGAGGAAGCCCTTAGCCGTGAAAAAGCACTTATGGATGCTCTAATGGAGAATGTTCCGGATAGTATTTATTTCAAGGACCGCCAATGCAAGCTCACCAAAGTCAGCCGCAAAATGCAGAATGACTTCGAGGCGATGGGCAAGCGCGAAATTATCGGAAAGACCGATGTGGAGCTTTTCGGCGAAGAGTCCGGCCGGGAAACGTTGGAGGCCGACCAGCGGCTCATGGAAATCGGCGAACCAGTCGTCGCTTTAACGGAATGCAAAAAAAACATCGACGGGACTCTTTCATGGACTTCAACTACCAAGGTGCCGCTCAGAGAACACGGACGTATCGAGGGACTCGTCGGCATCACCCGAGACATCAATGGAATCATGAGGGCGCAGAATGAGGTTGCATACCAAAAGCATTATCTCGAATCCCTCCTTGAGGATTCTCCCATTGCCATTGTCACGCTCAACCGCGAGAGGCGGATCCAAACCTGTAACAAAGCATTTGAGACGATCTTCGGATATTCCCCCGAAGACGCGGTCGGCAAAGACCTCGACGAGCTCATCGTTCCCGACGACAAAAAGTCGGAGGCGCATGAGCTTACTCTCATTTCATTTCAACGTGAAAGCATCCACAGAGAATTGAAACGCAAGCACAGGGACGGGTCGGTCGTCGACGTCGAAGTGTATGCGAAGTTGATCTATATCGATAACGAACCAACGGGCGTCATTGCCCAGTATGTCGATATTACGGAGCGCAAACGCGTCGAGAAGGAGATCTCGATGCTCGCGTCCGCCCTCAAGAGCATCAATGAGTGCGTAAGCATTACGGATTTGGACAATACGATCCTTTTCGTCAATCGGTCTTTCGTTGAGACGTATGGATGGAGCGAGCGAGAAATCGTCGGACAAGACATCAGCGTCGTTCGATCTCAAGAGAGCGAGCCCGAGGTTATCAAAGAGATCCTCCCTAACACCATGAAAAATGAATGGCATGGCGAACTGATCAACCGGAGAAAAGACGGTAGCGAGTTCCCGATCTCCCTCTCGACGACGTCTCTGCGGGGCGAGAATGACGACCCCATCGCGCTCATCGGCGTTGCGTCTGATATCACAGAACGCAAACGGACCGAAGAACAGATCAGACTGCATCTTTCGATAATCGAGCAGCAAAATATTGAACTCGAAAAAGCGCGCGACACGGCAATGGAGGCGAACAAGACGAAAAGCGCGTTCCTTGCAAGTATGTCTCACGAACTGCGCACTCCGCTCAACGCCATTATCGGATACAGCGAAATGGTGATAGAAGAAATGGGCGACGTCGGAGAATCGCGGTTCGTCGAAGATATCGAAAGAATCCGGACAGCAGGGAAACATCTGCTCGGACTGATCAACGACGTCCTCGACCTCTCCAAAATTGAGGCCGGCAAGATGGATCTTTACCTCGAAGATTTCGATCTGTCGATGCTGATCAAGGAAGTCGCCTCTACGGTCCAGCCCCTTATCGACAAAAATGGGAATACGTTCGTCGTCAACGTTGAAAAAGAGATACCGCCACTTCTGCTCGACCTTTCGAAAGTGCGGCAGATCTTGTTCAACTTGATCAGCAACGCCTCCAAATTTACCGATGGCGGGACCATCACGCTCACGGCCGCGACAACCTCTCTTGCCGATAACGCTGTGCCAAGGTTTACTCTCACGTTGACGGATACGGGCATCGGGCTTACAGAGGAGCAGAAGGCTAAACTGTTCAAAGAATTCACCCAAGCGGACAGCTCGACGACCCGCAAGTATGGCGGCACAGGACTCGGGCTCGCCATTACAAAACGATTTGTCGAGATGATGCAAGGTACGATTGACGTCGAGAGCGCTCCTAACAAAGGAACAACGTTCATTGTGACGCTTCCCCAAAGGATAGAATCAACAATGAAAGTCGATGTGCCTAAACAGGATGCCGCTGCAAGATTGGAGAGGGTCCCTGCAAATTCAGCTATTCTGGTCATCGATGACGACCCCAGCGTTCGGGACATGCTGCTAAGATATTTATCTAAAGAAGGTTATCACGTGGAATGCGTGGCAGGCGGCGACGAGGGCCTGATGAGGGCGAAAGAAATTCTGCCGATGGCAATTATTCTGGACGTCATGATGCCGCACAAAGACGGATGGGCAATTCTCCAGGAAATTAAGGCCGATCCTTCTTTGAAATCAACGCCGGTGATCATGTACACGATGGTGGATGAAAAAACATTCGGCTTAGCGATCGGAGCGTCGGAGTATCTCATCAAACCCGTGAGCAGGGAAACGATCTTGCAGGTCGTCGAAAAATATAAGCAGGGGGCGTCGCACCAATCCGTTCTTGTCGTCGACGACGATCTCGATTTTCGCGAATTGGCATCGCGCTCGATCGAAAAGGCCGGATGGACAGCTGTCACGGCCGAGAACGGCCGATCGGCCCTCTCGATACTGAAAACCACATCCCCCAGCATTATCTTCCTGGACCTCATGATGCCTGTCATGGACGGTTTCGAGTTTCTTGCCGTCTTTCAAAGTCATGAAGAATGGAGAGATATTCCCGTCGTGGTCATCACGTCGAAGGACCTTTCATCGGAAGAGCGTGTGCAATTGAACGGCTTTGTCAAAAAAATTATGGAGAAGGGCGACTTCTCGCCCGAAAAATTCCTCGGCCAACTTTCTACACTCATTCCTCATTTAATTCACACTCAATAACCAACCTTACGGATCCGGTCCCCATGGCAACAATACTACTTGTTGAGGACAACGACGTGAACCGCGATATGATGGTGCGCAGACTTCAGAGGCGGGGATATACCGTTGTTCCTGCGATCGACGGTCAACAGGGGGTGGACTTGGCCCGGTCGGAGAAACCCGACCTCATTCTTATGGATATGAGCCTTCCGGTCTTGGACGGATGGGAAGCAACGCGGCGCCTTAAAGGGGATCCCGAAACGAAGCATATCCCCGTCATCGGTCTGACAGCCCACGCAATGATGGGCGATAAGGATCAGGCGCTAAATGCTGGATGTGACGACTACGCAACCAAGCCGGTTGAATTCGACAAGCTCATCGAATCCATCAACCGGTTGGTGAAAGTGAAGTGATGTTCCGCGTTATGTAGTTGAAACGGGGAGAGCGATCGTGATCGTCGTTCCCTCTCCCTTCTTCGATTCTGCAACGATCGTCCCGCCATGCGCTTCGACGATTCCCTGGCAAATGGGGAGACCCAAACCAGTTGTGCTTCCCGCCCTCTTGGCTCCGGGTATTGTGATCCTCATTTTATCGAACAGCATCGGTATATCGCGTGCGTCAATTCCCGGACCGGTGTCGCGTATCTGCACGACGACGGAATGCTCAGTCGCTTTACCTACAACTGAAATCGCGCCTCCCGGCGGCGTAAAACGAAAAGCGTTATCGAAGACTTCATTAAGAACCTTCTCAATCCGGTCGGGGTCTACGTTCAGCTCGGGAAGATGGTCGCATTCGACCTTGACGTGAATCGATTTCTCGTTTGAAAGTTTCGTAAAGTTCCTGAGACAGTGCTCGACGATATCCCTGAGGTTGAACTGGACCCTAAAGAATTTTGCTTCCCCGGCTTCAAGCCGCGTGATCTCCAGAAAATCCGAAATGATATTCAGCATCAGCTTCGAAGCCTTTTTGATCTCGTCCGCCAAGTCTCCCATCTCCGACCCTAGTTGCTCCTTATCTTCGGCGATCATCTCTGCAAAACCTGCAATACCGCTAAGAGGGCTTCTGAGATCGTGAACGATCATCGAGACGAATAACTCCTGCGTCTCCCTCAATTTCCGTTCGGCTTCCGCAATCCGCAAGACCGCCCGCACTCGCACTTCGAATTCGTCCGTCGCCATCGGTTTTTTCCAGTATTCCGACGCTCCCGAATTATAGCCGGCCTCGATGTTGTCGGGCGATGTGCTGAACCCGCTGAGGAAAACAACCGGCGTATTTTTGAGATGCGGAAATTGCTTGAGCTGCTTGATCGCTTCGTAGCCGTCCAGTTTCGGCATATGGACGTCGAGCAGAATCAAGTCGAAAGTTGCAGAGCTCGCTTTCTGAACGCACTCCTCTCCGTCAAAGGCTTTGACGACGTCGAAATCGCTCCTCTCGAGAACCGTCGCGAACATCTCCGTGATCATCGGTTCATCGTCTGCAATGAGAATCCTCGGCTTTTCCGCCATCCTATATCCTTGGAAAGTTGGTGAGTATGTGCCCCCGGAGATTTTCGATTTTTGATTTGTGCATCACAAAGAGATCCTGAAACATAGCGGGGTATCCGCAATGGCGGGAGGAGCAACCTCCTCGGGGAGTCGAACCGACCGACGGGCCAAAAAATGACGGTGCGCGGAATACCGAGATTGTCTCGCACCGTTTTTCCTGGAATGGATTATCGGAAACCAAATATACGCCGATAAAAGATAACCAGATTTACGATGGCCGTCAAGGGCTTAGGTCAGCAGGGTATTGGGCTTCTTTCAAAAACCTTCCGAAGCTTGCCAATTAAACGGTGAAAAAGCTTTGGCTGTTGCTCGTTTTAGATAGAAAATTTTCGTAAGGTTTGCGCTCAATCGTCAAAAGTGACCTACTATCGGGAAATTAATTTCATTCAGTCAAGGCACAACGTCTAAATCGACCCGTCGGTATTTTTAATGATCGAATATCCCATTTAATAAAGACATTTTGCCATCGATACTGATAATTAAGTGTGAGACATAAGTCTAAAAAATGACATCTATTAAAATTTCACATTCCTCTCGTTCCCGACGAGGACGTTGGGGGCGAGAAAAATTGGCACCGGGCCATGATTGTTTGTCTCTTTTCTACACAGTGCCACCCTTTTTTGTATCACTCTTACCCAGGCAGCTGCACCGAAAAGAACTTCTTTAGCTTCTTTTTTTCACAAAATCATTGTATTCGCACTAAAAATCCTGTTAAGGATAAAACAGTGATGTGTGGCACATCACTTGCGGATCGAATGAAGAGTTCATAAGCCGAGCCGCATTTGGTTAGGCTGGAAGGTGCGAACAGCTTCGACGTAAGACCTCGCGTATGAAGATGCAGTTGTTCCGCCAACACAGTCGTCTCAATTCCTTTTGAAGGAGGGTTTTATGGGACAGCAACAGCTTCTTCTTATTATTCTGGCTATGATCATCGTGGGTGTGGCGGCGGTGTTGGCAATTACTCTTTTTCAAGATAATGCTGTCGATCATGACCGGAAAATGATAATTGCCGATTTGACAATTCTGTCGCAAAAAGCAACGCATTATCGTTCGAGACCGACCACACTCGGGGGAGGTGGAAACTCTTTTGTCGGTTTGACCGCCGATGCATCAGGATTGGCAACACTTGCCTCCCCTTCCTTTACCAATAACCCGAACGGTATATATTCCATTAAGACCGCCGGGACTTCCACACAAGTGGTCCTTCGTGGCGTAGGCAAAGTCGCGATGGATGGCGGGTCGTTTCCGACGTACGATATGACTGTGACTTCTCAGACGCGGATAATAAGTAAAATTAATTAAAGAAGGGAAGAACGATGGCATAGGTCGTATGTCAATTGGTTCAGCCGTTTGCATAAACAGAAAAGCCCTCGTCGATGAGGGCTTTTCTGTTACTGACTCGCCGCTTTTTGTCCCCCCCTCTACCGCTTGCTCGAGTGTTCCAAGGTTCGACCTTGTATAGTTCAATCAGAAACCTTCCGAAGGTTTTTTGATTGAACATTGAAAAAGTTTTGGCAATTGCTCATTTTAGATAGAAAGCCTTCGGAAAGTTTGCAGTCAATCGTCAAAGGTAACCCACTACCGATCCGCGGGGTTGATTGCATTCATCAAATTTATTACCTTATTGTAACAACGGCCTATTAGCCTACATACTAGGCTATGCTTTGTGTAACGGATTTGTAACATACTGACCTCAAAATCGAGCCCTTGTGTGATTTGCATCAAAACATGGGTGCTCAAAACAATCTAAATTCTACGCGCCGATAGCTCACTCCCGCCGGGGGGCGGGATTTCGCTCAAGACGCATTTCCTAATACAGTGCAGCGCCGATAGCTCAACTGGATAGAGCATCAGCCTACGAAGCTGAGGGTTGGGGGTTCGAATCCCTCTCGGCGCACTCTCGCGACTTACATCACTAGATACCACGATATGGCATCGAAAGCAATTTCCACTTCTCCAGATTTTTCTCTTCGCATCGTGGTTCCAATGAGAAAGCTATACGTTTTTACGAGAGATTTCGTCACGCGGTATCCCGCCGTTCTCGCCTCGTACTTCATCTACGGATACTACTTCATCTCGACGCTCGATTTTTACGTCGCATTTAAAAAGAAGCACCTCGGTGCATCCGAGACTCTTTCCCATTTCGACACACTGCTGTGGATGTGGGCACTCGCGTGGGCGCTTGTCCGCGTGATCGACTTGCGGGAAAAATTGTCCACGAAGGAAAAAGAGAATCTTTCGCATCAGCACACGATCCAGCTGAAAGAGACCCAGCTCCAAACCCTTAACGAGGTCGTCACGACGCTGAAGCATAGGATCAACAACCCCCTTGCAATTATTCTCGGATACGTGCGGCTCGCCAAGAAAAAGTCTCTCGACCGCGACGTCGCGAAGAAACTCGACGAGATCGAGGTCGCGGCGCAGCGCATCAACAACACGATGAAAGAATTCACCCTCCTTCGCGTGTATCAGACGATGGATTCCCCCGTAGGCAACCTTGTCGACACGAACGGGGACAAAGATCGCCCCGAGTCGCCTCTCACCAAACAGAAATAAATCTCCCGGCTTTCAGCAATGACCGCCCACGAACGTTGGATGGAGTTTGCCTTAAAAGAGGCGCGAACTGCATTTGCAAAAAACGAAGTGCCCGTCGGGGCGGTCGTCGTGCACGACGGTGCGATCATCGGAAGAGGCTTTAACCAGATCGAAATGATGAACGATCCGACCGCGCATGCCGAAATGATCGCGCTCACGGCCGCCGCATCGCACCTGAATTCAAAATGGCTGAAAGGCTGCACGCTCTATGTCACGCTCGAACCGTGTCCGATGTGCGCCGGCGCGATCGTTCTCTCGCGGATCCCGGCAGTCGTGTTCGGGAGCTACGATGCGAAAATGGGCGCGTGCGGCACGCTCTATACCCTCACGGACGACAAACGGCTGAACCATCGCGTCCATACCTTTGGCGGAGTGCTCGACGTTCAGTGCGGGGAATTGCTCAAGGAATTTTTCCGGAAGAAAAGAAGTGCGGCGTCGTTATGAGAAACTTGTCCCGCTCTTCAGTTTCTCCGCGCGGTCGGCGAGACGGAGTTGCTCTACAAGCTCGTCCAGCTTCCCGTCGATAATTTCCGAAAGGTTGTAGAGGGTGAGACCGATACGATGGTCGGTGACTCTGTTTTGAGGGAAATTGTATGTGCGGATCTTGTCGCTCCTGTCGCCGCTCTTGATCATTGATTTTCGCTGCGCCGCCGTCGACGCGGTTTGCTCGGTAAGCTTGATCTCGTAGAGTTTTGCCCGCAGCATTTTCATCGCCCTCTCCCGGTTTTGAAACTGGGACCGTTCCTGCTGGCATGCGACGATAATGCCGGTCGGTTTATGAGTGATGCGAACCGCCGTTTCGACTTTGTTGACATTCTGGCCCCCTTTACCCCCCGATCGAAACGTATCGAACTGAAGGTCGGCGGGATTGATCTCCACCTCGACGTCCTCGACTTCCGGAAGCACAACCACCGAAGCGGCGGACGTATGTACTCTCCCTTGCGCTTCCGTTTCCGGAACGCGCTGAACCCGGTGAACGCCGCTCTCAAACTTCATCATCCCATACACATCTTCTCCCTCGATGCTCACGACGACTTCTTTAAACCCTCCTTTGTCCGTTTCATTCCAGTCGAGCGTTTCCACCTTCCACCCTTTCCGCTCGGCGAATCGGGTATACATCCGGTAGAGATCCGACGCAAAAAGCGCAGCTTCCTCTCCGCCGGTCCCTCCGCGGATCTCCATGATCGTATCTTTGCTGTCGTTCGGATCTTTGGGAACGAGCAGTTGTTTAAGACGCTCTTCCGTGACAGCCAATTTCGGTTGAAGCTCTGTCAACTCGGATTCCGCCATCGACTTCAATTCAGCATCGCCCCCCTGCTCGAGAATCTCACGGCTCCCCTCGACGCTTGTGAGAAGTTTCCGGTATTCGTAGTAGACTTTCACGATCTCCGAAAGTTCGCGGAATTCCTTGCCGAGCTCTCTGTTCCGGTCCTGATTCGCGATGACGGCAGGGTCGCTTAACATGCGGGTCACTTCGTCGTAACGCTCTTTAATTTTTTCCAGCTTTTCTATCATGAGGGGACGGGTAGTCGATGCGTCGGCCGGTGTTATCCGACTGCGATGGAAGGGCTTTTTTCTTGCACGGATTCCTCGTCGAGACGAAGCGCCGCCCGAATTGCCGCAAGGGAGACCTCCATCTGCGACTCATCCGGTTCTTTTGTCGTAATTTTTTGAAGCCAAAGGCCCGGCGCGACTAGAATTCTTCCAAGACGAGTTGAGGCGTGTTTCGCAGAGAACTTCAACACCTCGTACGAAAGGCCGCCGACAACCGGGATGAACGGAATATGCGTTGCCAATCTTAGCGGCAGGTTCAGCGAGTGGACAAAAAGCAACACGACCGAATCGAGCAGGCTAAAAAAGAATATCGACAAGAACATGACGAGGAGCACGAAACTCGTTCCGCATCGCGGATGGAACCTCGTGAACGTCATTGCCGAAGGGATCTCGAGCGGCGCGTTCTGCTCAAAGGTGTACACCGCTTTGTGTTCCGCTCCATGGTACTGAAAGAGTCTCCGGATATCTTTCATGAGAGAAATAGAATAGAGGTAGCCGATGAGGATGATTATGCGAATAGCCCCGGCGACGAGGTTGAAGAGAAGCGGCTGCTGTTCGACCTTGAAGAAGATCGTTGCGACGAAGAGAGGGATAAAAAAGAAAACACCGACGCCGAGCAGGAGCGCCACGACAAGGGTCGCAGCGATAGGAACGGCCGATTTTTTGCCCTTGTCGTCCGGGTCGGGTTCCCCCAGAGCGACCTCCGCAGAATAATTCAGCGTCTTGATCCCGATGTACATCATTTCGATGAGGCCGACCGCTCCTCGTAACACCGGAACATTCCATTTCGGGTGACGCTCTGCGAAAGAACGGAACGCTTCTTTGTGGACCGCGATAGTGCCGTCGGGCCGCCGCACGGCAGTCGCGATCGTCCCTTTCGCCCGCATCATAACCCCTTCGATGATCGCCTGACCGCCCACCTGCATCGGTTCATTCGGATCGAATGCGGGATTTGTCGGATTCCAAATTTTAATCGAGTTTTCTTTTTCCGTTTTCATTAGACATGTCGCTTGATGGTTTTAGACGCGATGCTCCGGTCAAATGCGCTTCTTTCAATATATGAAATCTGGTTTTCGTCTGCACCTCTCAATACCCGACCGCTTCGCCGTATCCGCGCGGATCACTCGCGCCGAGCAGCAAACCCCGTTTGCGGTCGAACAGGATCCCCTCCGCAAGGCCGGTCGTATTGTCGCGGAGGTGGAGCGAGTACCCCATAGTCCGAAGCCTCTCTATCGTATCCTCAGACAAGGCGCGCTCTTCGTACATCAATCTGTCGGGAAGCCATTGGTGATGGATGCGGGGCGCATCTATCGCCTCCTGAATTGTCATCCGATAATCGACGACGTTGATGATCACTTGCGCAACCGTCGTGACAATCGTCGAGCCGCCCGGGGTTCCGACGATCATGAAGGGCTCATCGTCCTTAAGGACGATCGTCGGCGTCATGGAACTGAGCATCCGTTTGTTGGGTGCGATCTCATTCGCGTCGCTTCCGGTGAGGCCGTACTCGTTCGGAGCTCCGGGCTTGGCGCTGAAATCGTCCATCTCGTCGTTCAACAAAAACCCCGCTCCCGTCACGACGACTTTCGAGCCAAACGGGTCGTTGAGCGTCGTCGTCACGCTCACGCAATTTCCCCAGCGGTCTACGACAGAATAATGCGTCGTGTGGTCGCTCTCTTTGCGGGGCTGGGTGCCGTGCGAGATCTCGTCGCTCGGAGTCGCCTTCGATGAATCGATTTTCAGACGGCATTGTTCCGCATACTTTTTCGACGTGAGCCAGGCAACCGGGACCTTGACGAAGTCGGGGTCGCCGAGAAATTCGGCTCGATCGGCATAGACCCGCTTCATCGCTTCCGCCATCCAGTGGACGCTCTTCGACGAATTCCATCCGGCGTGCGAGAGGTTATAGCCCTCGAGGATGTTCAGGAGTTCGACGAGAGCAACCCCCCCGCTGCTCGGCGGGCCCACGGAAATAATTTCGTATCCCCGATATGTCCCGCGGACGGGGTCTCTGATGATCGACGCATAATTCTCAAGGTCGTCCGCGTCGATCAGTCCGCCTCCCCGTTTCATTTCAGCGATAATGAGCTTCGCCGTTTCGCCCTTGTAAAATCCGTCTCGTCCCTTATCTTTGATCCGCTTGAGCGTTTTTGCGAGATCTGGTTGGCGAAAAAGGTCTCCTTCTTTGTACGGCCTCCCGTTGCGCGTAAAGGCTTTTTTCGAGCTTCGGTATCTCGAGAATTCCGGGATCATTCGTTCGAGGTCGTCGGCCAGACGGTAATGGAGATGAAAACCTTTTTCAGCCAATTGAATGGCTGGCTTTATCACCTCCGCACGCATAAGCCTTCCGTAACGCCGCTGAGCATAGATCATCCCCGCCACAGACCCCGGGACTCCGCACGACAGATGCCCTTTCGTGCTCCTCTCTTCCGCGAAATTTCCGTTCTTATCGAGGAACATATCGCGCGTCGCTTTCGAAGGGGCAGTTTCTCGATAATCGAGAGTGCGAACGGTGCCGTCTGCTAATCGCAAGACCATGAAGCCCCCGCCGCCGATATTTCCCGCGCCGGGATACGTCACTGCCAGAGCGAAACCGACTGCGACAGCCGCATCGATCGCATTCCCTCCTTCGCGGAGAATTTTCAGCCCAACGTTTGCAGCGATCGGATCTGCTGCAACCACCATTCCTTTCTTTGCGCGCACGGGGTCGCGCGACGCCGCCTGCAAACCCGAATCGGTAACAAGGAGCGTCGAGACGAAGCATATGAGGAAAAATTTATTCATTCGGACTCTCCGTGGTTCCTTCGGGCTGCACAACGGGGTGGACGTCGGCAAGCACGTAGAGGATCCGGTTCTTCGCAACGCGTTGAACCGTGAAAACAATATTTTTGAACTGAACCGACTCTCGCTCTTTTGGCACTCTGCCGAAAAGCTCAAAAAGGAAACCGCCGAGGGTATCGTAACCGGAATCGTCGTTGTAAAGCTTTACCCCGAGTTTCTCGGAAGCTTTCACGATGCCGATCGTCGCGTTGAAACGGTACGAATGTTCGCTTAACTTCAATTCTTTGGTTTCCGAATCTCTCACCTCATCGGAAATTTCGCCGACGATGGTCCTGACAATGTTCTGGAACGTCACCAATCCCGCCGTCCCGCCGTACTCGTCGACGACGACGGCAATACGGGTTTTCTTTTCCTGAAATTCTTTGAGAAGGTCCTCAACTTTCTTGCTCTCCGGGACGAAGAGCGGTTCCCGGGCAAGCTTCAGAAGGTCGACCGGTTTTGCCGCGTGTTTTTCATATAAGAGCGGCAGCACGTCCTTTGCATAAAGGATGCCGCGGATGTTGTCGACGCTGCCTGTGTACACAGGAATGCGCGAGTGCTTTTTGACGACGAACGCTTGAACGATATCCTCGAATGCATTCACGGAGCCGTCGAGAACGACCATGTCCGTTCGCGGCGTCATGACTTCACGCACAATAATATCCTGAGCATTCATCATGCTGTGAATGATGCTCCGTTCTTCCTGGTCGATCGTCCCGTGCTCGGATACGACATCGGCAAGCGTCTTAATTTCATCCCGCCTAAGCGCCGTGTGGCGTTGAGAAAGGCCGAGACGCGATTCGAATATCTTTACCATCCTCACAAGAATTGCAGTTAACGGATAGAAAAGGATCAGGAGGAGATAAAGTGGAAAGGCCAGACGGCGGGATAACACTGCGGGGATCCGCGCCGCGATCACCTTTGGCGTCACCTCGCTCAGGACGATGACGATGAACGTTACGGCAACGATCTCCACGCCGAACGCGAGTCCTTTGTTCCATCCTAAGCCCTGTGCGAGGTTCAGCGTGAGGAGCGCCACGACAACGGCTGCGGCCGTCGTTACGATAGTGTTGCCGATAAGGATCGTAATAAGAAGATACCGGGGTTTCTGAAGAAGCATGACCACATAACTCCATCCCTTCGGACGCTTTGTGGAAAGCTCTTCGAGAACGGATGGCTGAAGCGAAAAAAGCGCGACTTCCGACGCCGAGAAGAACGCCGAGAGTACCAATGAACAAAGAAACACAGCGCCGTCGAAGAATACTTCAGAGAACATGGTTTTTGGTATACACGGAGTGACCGTTATCGTAAGACTACGAACAGAATAGCCCCGCCGTAGCGGGGCTATTTTCAAGTTTACGGAATTGTCTTTTCCGATTCATCAAAACGGAAGGTCATCCTCTTTAGCGGCGACAGCTTCCGCCGATGGAGCTTCTGTTTCACCGCCGCCGTTCGTCGGCCGCGAACCTCCTCCTCCATCGAGCATAATCATTTGGTCTGCGACGATCTCGGTCATGTAGCGTTTCACGCCGTCTTTTTCGTAACTGCGTGTTTGTATCTTCCCTTCAATATAGACCCGCTTGCCCTTCTTCAGCCATTCGCCGCAGATCTCGGCAAGCTTTCTCCACGCTACGATGTTGTGCCATTCGGTTCGTTCCTGCATGTTCCCCTCCTGGTCTTTCCACGAATCGGATGTGGCGAGCGAAAATGTCGCTACCGCAACTCCTGCGCTTGTGTACTTCAGCTCGGGATCCTTCCCCAAGTTCCCGATAAGCTGGACTTTGTTTAAACTTTTCGCCATAAAGCCCCCTGTAATAAAGTTATTGAAAACGTGAATTAAACGGCATATAGAACATACAAGATTTGGGAAAAAGAATCAAGGGGTGGCAGTTCGTGGTGCTTGGTTCTTAGTTCTTGGTGCTTGGTTCTTAGTTCTTGGTGCTTGGTTAGAATATCTCAGTTGAGGATTCTGACTCAAAACTCCGGCTTCTTCCCTATTGCTGCACAATTTTTACGACAACAACAGCATGTGACGTAAGAAGATAGAGAGTCGGTCCAATCATCACAGCATCGCGAAATTCATCGTTGGATTTGTTTTCGATCAATCCTTCATGTGTGATGTCGAATTCCCGGGCTCCGTCGAAAGAATATTCTCTGACGTCGTTCGCGCTAGTGACAAGCAATCCATGACTGCTGAGGTTGAGCGTAAGAGGGTTTGGCAGCGAGTCTAATTGAATTGAGGAGACATAGTTTGCATAAGTGTCGAATTCTACAACCCGGGGGGCGTCGAGAACGAACACTTTGCCCTCTGGCGTTACTGCGATATCGGAGGGATTAGTCAGTGCCCCTGCGCCGCCATTGAACGCTCCAAACTCCCGTTCGAAGCGTTGAGACGGGTCAAATTTTAAAACACGGCGTCCATCCGACTCCACGACGAAAAGTTCTCCCTGAGCAGAAAGAGCCGAGGCATGGGGATAGAATGATCCGCTTAGGGCGGGCACGATGTTATCCGCTGTAATTGATTGAACGAAATTCAGCCCCCTATCATAGCGCTGTATCCGACGATTGTTATAGTCGGCGACGTAAACATCGAGGGCAAAGTTCGTGGAAACATCGGTCGGTGAGTCAAACTCCAGATCACCCCATCCCTTCCCGCCGATTGTTTTAAGCAATTCCCCTTTAATCGAAAATTGCGAAAGCTCATTCTTTGCTTCGTCGAGGACAAACAATTGGCCGCCGGCGCTTGCGGAGATACTGACAGCATTAGCGAATTTGCCGAACGTCCGGTCGACAACCGGAGTGATTGTTTGGCCTGCAAGATGAGCGGTGAAAACCGTGCAGGTCATTCCTGCTAAAAAAATTCTTCTATGCATCGTCATAAGTTATTCTTCGCCATCTTGTGCTGCGATATTTATCATTGCCATGCGGATTGTAAGCGCCATATCAAAGGCCAAGAGTGTCATTAGCACAGATGATAAAATGCCAACGCCCCACGATAATGGGGCGTTAGCATACTCACGACAATCGAGGTTTTCTTTTAGAAACCCAGGGTAACGGAAATTGTGTTCGTACCCACAAAGTATTTTGTCTGCTCATAAGCATAATCGAGTCGTGCCTGAACACCGCCGAGGTCGATAGCCGCTCCCGCTCCGGCGCAGAGACCAAAAATTGTTGAGTTGGTAGAGGAGCCTTCTAGCGGCGCATACGTGTACCCGCCGCGAAGGAAAAATATTTCGTTGAAAGCATATTCTCCTCCGATGCGGTATTGATCGGAGCCGAAATTGCTGTTCTGAAAAACGCCGGCAATCGAAAAGCGATTATCGGGACTGATCATGTAGTCATAGGCCAAGCCAAGCTCAATCGTTGACGGGAGCTCGAATGCAAGGGTCGTAAACCGCAGTGGTTCTTCCTGAGCGTTGGCTGCGGAGTTCGGCGGGACAACTTCCTGATCGAGGTCGGTTCCATCATATTGCATTTGCGGGCCCAAATTTTTTACTGCAACGGCGAACTTCAGTCCGTTGAGAGGAGTATTCGGACCGAATTTATACTTTACTCCCATATCAAAACCGAATCCATTTGCAGATGTGTTGATGATCTTTTCGCTGATATATTTTGCCGTGACGCCGACGGAAATCCTATCCGTTAATTCCCTTGCAAAGGTTAATCCAAACACCGCGAACGTCGGAGAAAAAGTTACACCGGTTCCTTCCGGCTGGTCTTCGGTTGTTTGTTGAATGTCGCCAAAGTCCAGGCTTTTTACGCTTAAGGCAAACGTTCCGATACCTTCAGCTTTAAATCCGATAGAACCATACTCTAAACCGATGTCGGCAAAATAATTCATATGCGAGAAAGTTGCTTCACCGTCTCCTTGCATAATTGCGACACCTGCCGGATTCCAGAAAACAGCTTCGATACCGTCAACGTTGGCGAGGTTTGCACCTGCAAGCGCAATTGAACGGCCGCCAACAGGCAGTAGCAACTCTTCCGCACCAGCGGTGCCTGTTTTGCTGTCATCCCCAGCAACACACACGGCCGAGGCAAGAAGCAGGATACCGAGAACCTTTAAACAATCCTTTTTCATTATAGATCTCCTTTCGTAGTTTGCCTCAACGAATCACAGTTTGCTAGGTCGTTCATCGGGCTGAATGATGGCAAGTTTCAATATGCGGTTGCCTACGTTAGGAATGTCTATGTAGGCAATATACATGCCGCTCGCTACGGGCAGCCCCGAATTGTTCAAAAGGTCCCATTGCTCAAACCCTGTTGTGTTGCTATGTTGGATAGTTCTCAACAATTCTCCTGCAAGATCGAAAATCCGAATTGTCGCCACCGAAGGCAAATTCTCGAACGTCACAAAGCGAAGGTAGATACTTGTTTCCGCTTTGTTATGGGCAAAATACGGGTTCGGAAAAACATTGATCCGGCTTATATCTTGTTTGGCGAGTTGGGTGCTCCCGGTAACGGTCGCAGGAGGAATCAACGAAAACGCCGAGTTTAACGTCAACGGATAATTAGGTGTGATGTCAAATTTGTCTCCTTCATGAAACGTCGCGGTAGTGTCGGACGTTTTCAGATCGAGAGCGTACATGACATCCACTTTGTTGAAGTTGGTTTGTATGTCCATATTCTTCGTTGTATCCGTCGGGCTTTTGGAGTATTTCGTCTCCGGATTTGGATCATACGTCGATGCAAAGATAAACAAGAGCTCACCGCCTCCGTTTGCACCCGGCGTCGGATCCCACTTGCCATCGATGTGCCCATTCCCGAGATATTTACCGGAAGCAGAATAGAGCGAATCATTATTTTCTACGAAACCGACATTAAGCTGTCTTGGTGCAAAAGAACCGTCAAGCGAATCGATTTCCCAAACCGTAAAGGGGACAGTGACGTAGTCCTGATATTGGAATCCAACTCCTTTATTGATGATGTATGGAATAAACGATGGATCTGCTATAGGCTGCGGGGGAACCGTTTTAACCTTGGACAAATACCGGTAGGCCTTTTGCGTGGTCGATGCACTGAAGCGGATCTCGACCTTTTGCAAAAGAGTATCCGCTAACGAAGTGGCCTTCGACAAAAAATTGCCGGCTACAGGATATGCAATTCCACCGTGGAACGCATCCATTTTGTACACCGTCGAATCGTTAACACCATCAAACCATAAATTTTGATTCGGCGCGTAACTGTACGCAGGGGGAGTCTGCGTATCGAGCCGCAAACCCGGAGTCGGTTGCTTTACTCTAAACATGATACCATCAACGATCGGCGAAGCATCATCTCCGCTGAGGTCGGTGACTGCGTTGAGAGTAAGCGGGCTGGCTCCGCCGCCGCTTCTTTGCAAATTCCACGACGTTACAGTGCTGCCGCTGCCGTTAAACGTTACTGAATATATTGCGGGTATTACGTCGCGTGGGTTCACTACCTGTGGAACAATGGCGTCATCGCCGTGGACCGCTCTGTCTGTCAGTAGGTCTTGTCCACTCGAGGTTCCTAAAAGATCCCCGACGGGGGTTTGGCGCGGAATGACTAAAATGGGGCTTTTTGAATTTTCAAGCGTTTGCGGGATGCCAGAGCCAACGCCGGTTGAATCAAAATTGAACGCGTACGAGGTGACGGAAAAATAATACTGTTTGCCGTCAACGATCGGATCTCCCGTGAGATAATCCTTATCGATGGTGATTGATCGTTTAATGCCGCTGTCCGATCCAAATTCGACCGGCTCTTGCAGTATCAAGCCCGTCGTCGGATCATTCACTGCATCGACAACAATCTTCACTCCATCCACGAGATCGTATGTTGCAATTCTCGTCGCGTCGGCCGTCGCGCTGTTGCTCGAGAGTTGATAGATATTGTATCCTTCGAACTTATAATTCTTTGCCGCGCCTACAAAATTAAAATCCTCGGTCGTATCGTATTTCGCAGGGTCGCCCCACGAGAGGACAATTTTGTTTGGCAAGTCAGCGACATCGACAATCGGGGCCGGTGGCGGAGACGCAACAGCAAAGTTTCTGTTGAATGCCTCTTGGGCAACGTCAACATACCGCCGAAGGAGTGTCACACTGCCGAGACGGTCTGCACCTTGTGCAATGACAAATGCGCCGACAATTTCCTGCGTATCTCCCTTTGCGAGGGTAAAAGGACCCGCTGAAATCATTCCGCGGACATCCTCTGGACTCAATCCGGACTTCGTCATGGTCCAACCCGATTCGGTCACCGGATCTCCCGGAAACGCAAACTTCGAAGGTTTTCCAGTCACTGGATCTAAGTACGGCAGGTGTGTTCCGCCGTCAATACCGTTTTGATACTCATACGCCTCTTTCGCAAAAAGTGCGCTTCCTAACGGAGGATCGGGATACGTTGTGCTTCCGTTAAAATATGCATCTGCAGAATATGCCCCGAGGTTCCTGTATCCATGCCTCCACACTCCATAGGCAATAGCACTGTCGCCAGGATTTCCCGGAACCTGCGGACCTTCAAAGAACACAAAGCCGTCGGAGGGGGGTTTGCTTCCATATCCAACAGCGGTTCCGTCATCGTTATCGCCGTTATAGACATACGAGAGGTTGCGTATTGTGTCGCATGCGATCAGATCGTCGTTTGCGTCTCCCAAATCCGTGTCAGCCCACATGGAAACAAAAACGCTATCGTAATCGGCATCGCTTTTGTTGATAACCTTCCATCGCATAAACATAATATTACCGAGCGCACCCGGCTGATCGAAACCGAAATACGTCACTTGCACTTCAATCCCCATAGGAGCGGTCACACCTGTCTTGGTATGATTGGCTTCGTTGGCGTCGTTATAGACGCACCATAGCTCCTGGTCGCCATACAATTTTGGCTTATCGACGCCCGGCGTCCACTGACCGTTCCCATCGACATCGATATATGGCGCACCGAGGTCTCCGGGCCAATTATCGTAATCGGGATTACGGGATCCTGCAGGCAAATTAGCGTCGCTTTTGTTGACTTTATAGATATGATACTTTTGGTCGTCTGGATTTCCAGCGACGCTTGGGTCGTTTGTCGTCGTATTGAACGTAGACAATATTGGACCAGGCTGGAATTCGGTCTGGTAATCTTCTACGGCTGTTCGAAGCTGTCCTGTGGGCCTATGAACCCCGATCACCCAAAGACCGGCCGTGAACACGGCAGTCTTGTTAGTACCTTTGGGCCAAAACAAACCTGCTGCACTGGTTCTCAACTCATCGCAATAAGGGCCGGCACTATTAATGGTGCACTGAATGGTATTCCCATCAAAAAATTTCCATTCCTTTAAAGCTATTTTGTTGAGCGCGGGGGCTACATGGGTGTTGTCCGCCTCGGGTGACTTAGCCAATACAACGGCATATTGGAGAACTACAGACACCAATAAAAAAAATTTGAGGGACAGTTTCATACAATTAACTCCTTGCGTAATTAGAATGTGTGCCTTTCCTGCATCTGCTGCATCATCAGAACGCTAACTTTGCTCCCACCCGGATAACCCTGGGAAGCCCGTAGTTCCCAGTGGCATCAACTAAATAGTTATATATTTTCTGGGCCTCTGCCCCGTATGTGGCAAGCCAGCTTTGACCCGCAGGTGTTGTAAAATAACCGTCATTACTGGCCGAACCGGTGGCCGGATAAACGTTAACCACATTCTGCGTATTGAGGAGGTTTTGCACCCACACATAAATATCCAAATTGCCGTTTCCAAACATGCTCACCTCTTTATCTACCTTAAAATCAATTTCGAAATTCCACGGGGCGGTCGAAGAGTTGATATCCTCGTACGGTGTTGCAGCCGTAATCGGGAAAAATGCACTGCTCACTTCCTGCAGAGTGTAGCGGCGGCCGCTCGTAAAGGTGAACAAGAAGTTCGCGCCCGCACGCTCTAAGATTTTTGAACCGAACAGGGTCGGCCCGTCATTGGCATCATACCGGTAGTCTAAACTCACGTTACCGAAAACGGATCGGTCAAAATCTGTTGGAGCGGGGATAACTGGAAAAAATGGCCGGCCTTCCGGACCGCTTGCGTCCTGCCATGCAATATCGAAATGGCTGGCCGAGGAAGAGCCGGTTGCGAGGGCACTTTGCAGCGTGAGATTGGCATTCATTGAAATGCGGTTCGTTCGACGAACGTCGAAGCGCATCGTCATTCCTCGGATCGTCCCGAAGTCTCCGTTTTCATTGCTGATATACGCCGAGTATTGCGCACCCGGCTCTGGGACAACCTGCCGAATGACGATCAAGTCTTGAGTATTCTTATAGAATAATGAAAGATCAACAGCAGCATTCGAGCCCAATTGCTGGCTGAATCCGATCTGATAATCGGTTGTACGCTCGGGTTTCAAATCCGGGTTGGGGAATTGCCGGGCAAACCCTCCCTGGAGAAATCTGGCGGCTACCCCGCGGGAATCATACAAGTCGCTCAACGCCCCCTGCGCGATAAACTTACCATACTCCGCGTGAAAAACGGTTTGATCTGTCACGGGGAAGGAAAGGCCAACGCGAGGACTTACTTGCATCGTCGCATTCTGTGCAACTAGCGAAGAATCGGCAATAAGAGGAATGTTATCCACGGTTTCCAACCCGATGAGTTGGCCATTATTATAGCCTTTGCCGCCGGGTTGAATGTAATCGAATCGCAAACCAAAATTAAGGATGAAATCGGATAAATCGAATTTATTCTGAACATACGCTCCGGCCGTTATCGGATGACGTGCTCCTTCATCGGTAGTGACGTTATATCCTGTTTTGTCGGTGTATGAACCTCCGTTAAAGTTCTTCCCGTAGATATCATAACCGTAGTTAAGCACGTTCGATATATTATAGACGAAGAAATCGGATGCCGTTGGGTTTGTAAACCGATTGTAATTAATATCAAAACCGTCAATACTGTACGAGCGCACAATATAATATTCAAGCTCGCCCCCGAGCTTCAATTCCCATTGTTTGCCGATTTCGTGGACAAAGTCAAGACGCCCCTGTAAACTCTGGCGCAATCCCTCCGAATAACTCCCGGCCCCTGTTCCGCTTGGAGCCGCATTCAGGTCTCCCGGTGCATTGAAATTGAAGCCATAAATGGTGAGTGCAGGCGCTTGTTCACTTCGCCCGATAAGGTTCGTATTTAACGGGTTATCCGGATTCCCATAATCGACGAAATCTCGGAACAAAAAGGCGTCGCCGCTTTCTGTGTAGTAGGTGAGAAAACTGAGATTGACCGTATAATAGGTCGAGGGGTTAAAAATTTGAGTCATTCTGATATATGCCGAACCATCCGTTTGCTGGGTCTCCCCCGGCCTGTACGAGTTCGTTAATGCCTGAATTACGTCAAAACTTTTACCGATTGAAGAGTATTGCACGCTTGTATTATACGACCCGCCAACTTTAACATTTAGATTAGCATAATCAAAATAGATATTACCCTCTCCACCATAAAGGCTGTTCGCAAGACCATCGAGAGTTCGTCCGCCTAGTATATTTGCGTTGTTCAACAGCTGTGTCAATTGTGACCGTCGCGGCGTACTCCCCCCAGGAAGGGAAGTATATAAAGAA
>DATJXA010000006.1:0-17609 GCA_035500675.1 Bacteroidota bacterium
ATTGGGGGTGAACGATTTTAATAAATATATTCATTTCGGGGTCGGGATGCAATCGTAAGATCTGAACCGTTCACTTAAATGAACGGTTCAGATTGCGGTTTCCGATTCAATGGGCATCCCATTGTTGATTGGAAACCGGAGGAGTTGTGGGAAGCGTGATGGAGATGAATCCGTATCCCGCGGACCGGTGACAGGCATTGCACGTTTCCAAAGTTTGGTTGTATGCGGAGGAAAAAAGCTGATGGTCCTTCGCTGCTACGGCATTCTTCAGCAATAAAATCTGCGTTTCCTGAACGCTTTGAATAACGCTTGCCGTATTCACGTTATTTTTAAAAACATGAAGAGCTTTTGCCCCGTCCATAGTTTCATCCAATTCGTGGACCTCATATGCGGCAAGATCCCAGTTCACCGCGGCAAATGCAAACCATAATTTCGCGATGTGCAATTGAAACGTCGTCATATAATCACCGAGATCCGGAGCTTGCTGCTTCAACGAATCGACGTCGAGGCGAAGAATTCTCACGGAATCCTGAAGTGAATGAATCATCGCTTGTGCTTCAGAGCTTCGTGGATGGCTTTGCGCAAGCGACAAGCGCACGGACACGAACAATCCGATCAACAGTATTGCCGAAACGCGTAACACCGTTCTTTTGTTTTTCATGAATACCCTCTACGAGATTAATCCAAATAACGAGAACACCCATCCGAGGACCGCTGCTCCTCCAACAATCCAACCCGCATGAAGATTCCATCGGACGATCGCGATCGCGGATGCGATAAAGATCAACCATGTCGCCGGCCCGGACAGCGTCGACCTCCCCAGCACGACACACACGGCGAGCATCAGCCCAAGCGATGCTGCATTGACTCCGTCGAGAAACCCGGCGCTCAAAGCGGACTTGCGCATTTTTGGGATAAATTGCCCGATGATGAGGACAAACACGAACGAAGGGAAGAAAATGCAGGCCGTCGAGATCATCGCTCCGGGCACCCCAAGAATTACATAGCCGATAAAAGTTGACGTTGAAAGGACCGGGCCGGGAGTAAACTGACCGACTGCGATCGCGTCGAGAAGCTGTGATTGGGAAAGCCAATGATGGGTATCGACCAACCCTCCCTGTAGAAATGCGACTAGGACATACCCGCTTCCGTATAAAATCGATCCGATTTTGAGAAAGAAAAGACCGAGCGACGTGATCGTTGGGATATCCGAAACTGTCGCAGCATCTCGAATTCCAATTGCCGTGATTCCCACGGGGAGAAAAATTGACAAAAGCATCGGCAATGGAACAGACGTCCATTTACTTCGCGACCCCCAGAGTAGCCCGATACAGCCCGCTCCGATCAAAAGAGTAATTTCGCCGACACGAAACAGGTTCAGAATGAATACCGCAATGCCGATGACGAGTGAAAATTTTTTTACGACGATGGGTTTGCCGAGTCTATAGACTGCAGCAAGGATCACTGCGATGATTCCCGACCGGATCCCCCACATGAATCGTCCGACTTCCGGAAGAGAACCGTAGACCACGTAGAAGTGAGCTATTAAAAGAGAAATCGCGACGGCAGGGAGCAAAAACGAGACCCCGGCAACGATCAACCCCTTCCATCCCCCTTTGACATACCCGACATGTATCGCCATCTCGGTCGAATTAGGCCCCGGAATGATGTTCGTCGCTCCGAGCAGGTCGAGGAAATGTTCATGCGTAAGCCATTGCCTCCGTTTCACGACGTCCTCTTCCATCATCGCGATGTGGGCGGCGGGCCCGCCGAATGAGGTCACACCCAAGCGAAAAAAAAGAGAAGCCAGTTCGCGCAAAACACGAGCCGGCTTCTCATCTTTTTGATCCGTTATTTCATGGTCCATAGCTCTTATCCATCAACGTGAGACGGCGAACGTACAACTTGAATCAGCCGTTCACATAAAGGTCTCTTCTTTTTCCAAACGCATCCAATGGAGCAATCGGTGAACGAGAGGAGCTATGATGATACCGGCGACGACAAGGAACAGCATTCCTGAGAAGAGGGCGTAAAACGAAGCGAACATCTTTCCGGCATTTGTATGGATCTCATTCACCGGTCCCATGCCGCCAAGGATCATCGAAGCGTTTAACAATGAATCGATGAGAGACAGACTTTCAGTCAAATGATAGCCCGCAATGCCAATTCCGAGCGAGACCGAGACTAGCGCCACTGCGAGCGCAACGTGTGTGACCATCCTTCGAATAAAGCGACGCCTGGAGAGAAGAGGTTTGGAAGTGTGTTCGTACATAGGGTTCGTGGTTTGTGGTTCGTCGTTTTTAGTTCGTGGTTCTTAGTTCTTAGTTCGTTGTTCGTGGTTCATGGTACTTAGTGTTTGGTCTTTGGTTACGTGTTAGCTGTTAATTGTTCATTGTTAGCTGAAATATTTACCTCATCTTCACCAGCTTCTGCGTTGCGGCTGTTTGTTGGCCGCCGCCATTGATGATCACCCGGTAAAAATATACTCCGTTTGCAATTTCGTTGCCATCTCGGTCCCTCCCGTCCCAATACAGGTTATCCGCCTGCGTTGTGTATCCGTTCGCGCCGATATGAACTTTCGCGGAGATATCAAGATCTTGGATCAGCCTTCCTGCCACCGTATAAATTTTGATATGCGCGCTTTGCGGATCGTCGTTGCCGGTCAATGTGAACGTAAATGTTGTCCCGCGAGCGAAAGGATTCGGAATGTTGTAGAGATTCGAGAGTTCAAGTTTGCTGGTGACTTCCATAACGAGGAGCGTAGTGTCAGAAGAATTTCCGGCGGCATCTTTCGCAAAATACCGCAGAACGTGCTCGCCCTCGTTTAACTCCGGCGTCCAACGGACTTCCGCAATGGCGGGCGGAGTCCCGGTCGAGAATTGGATCTCGTCGTTTCCGTTGTAAAACACCTGTCTACTGTCCAGCTCGATATAAATGTCCGAAGTGTCGGACTGCGAAATCGGCGTTCCGTTGACATCCTTGACCTGGAAAATGACTGAAGGCTTCGCGCGCACATAATCCCCGTCGGCAATGTGGGCGTTATCGAACGTCACGTCGAGTGTCGGACGGATGGTATCGGCAAGCACCGTATACGGAACGGTAACTGCGTTGTTTGATTTATACAATTCGGTTATGGAATTGCTCGGATCGACCTCGAAGATAAAGGAATGTGTTCCACGTTTCCCCTGGCTGTTATATTCGGTCGTGATACTTGCTGAATCACCGGGGTTGAGGACCGGTATCACCGCATTCTTGAGCGTTCGAGGAGTTCCGCTGTCGTCCGAAAGGATAGACACCGTGATGCTATCGGCCATCGAAGAGCCAACATTAAACACGCCGACGCCTGTATTGATCTCCTCTCCTTCCTGCATCGTCGACTTCTGGAGCTGCACCGTGTTTTGCGATATCACTAACTCCGGGGGCGACTGCGCTCTGATGCTCCAGCTTTTGACCGCGGGAGATAACAACGATGTGTTAGCACTTAAATTGAAGACTAACCGCGCGCTGGGATACTGAGCGGCTGAAAATCTTTGCAAATCTACACTGGACGAATCGTAAGAGGCAAAAAGTGTATCGGCATTTCCCGCTCTTGTGATCCCAACCAGAGATGTCGTTAGCTTGGTTCCGGCAGGAACATTTTTCTCTATGCTCAGTTGCTTCCATGCGACCACCGGCCCGATGTTCGACGTGACGATGCTGCCAAAAGATTCGGGGTGGACAAGAGTTGTTTCCACAATTGCTTTCCCGCCTTGACTCCGCTTGAACGCCTCGAGTGCGCTTCCCAAGGGAGCGCCTTTCGTGCCGAAGATTGCCCATGAATCTCTGTATCCAACCGAATCGATATACTTGCTGCCTATTGTATGATACGCGGTAATATCCTGAGCAGTAAGATTCGTTGCGCCATCGTCGATGATTACCGCCGCAACAAAAAACCCATTCGGCACTGAGTTAAGCATCGATGCAAGTGAATCGGCGTTTTGGGGATTGCCGTAGAGGTCAAACCCTCCTTCGTTCACAACCGTATCGGCAACAGGGTCGAGAACGACGACAAAATGGCCTCTGCCGAAAGAGCTTGGGAGTTCGTCGACCCCGTTTAACTCGATGACCCCGAATTTGCCGTCCAAAAAGCCAGATGAAATCAAACTGATCAACGTAGAAGTGCTTTGAATTGTCGCGCCGGCTCCCTGAGAAAATGCAACGTGCGAAAAAGTATTTTTTTGCCATTCCACCGAATCGAGTTGTCCAAGAACATTTCCCGTGTCCAGGCCAGCATAGAATGTTCCGGTCGTCCAATTGCCCGAACTCCCTTGAACCATCGCGCGCCAATAATATCGCGCGGGACGGCGTAGCGATCCGACATTGAACGAAGCGGAGACAATGCCGAGCGGCGCCGTAAAGTTTACAGCCGTCGAATAATCCGCAAGGGTGTCGATTTGCAGCGAGACGACCTTGGAAGGGTCATAGCGTTCCGATTCCGGCGTGAGAAGCGTAAGCTGTTTTGCCGCCGATACTGACATCGGGGGCGGGCTGACAATTTCAAAATCAGTCGCTTGGACCACAAAAGTTTTAGATACGGAATTGTCGCTTTTCGACAGCTCCGAGATTTTGTTCTCCGGATCGATGGCGACAAGAACATTGTGTTCGCCCGGCTCGCGTTTCGCGTCAAGATATACGGTGAGAGTGTCATTCACTAACGGCATCGGCCTGCGGAACGACCATGACTGTGCAACGTTTGATTGAAAAGTGTGCTGCACATTGATGTCAACGCTGTCGCCAGTTACGGATCCGTAATTGGCATAGACGATCTTTATCGCGGCGCTGTCCTGGTCGTCGGAAAGGGTCCCCGCCGGCGTATAAATGAGATCCTGCTGAATCGTGAGATTCGGAAGGAACGGAATTCGCAGGTCGACTGTCGGGTCGCCGATCATTGTATTGTTGTACAACATGATGCCGTTTTCGGTGGTGAGGCCTTCCTGCGAGATTTTGCGGAGTTTCGAGATCAAATGCGTTTCACCCACGCGCACGATCGAATCTTTCAACATCGCCGAGTAGAATTGCTGCGGAAGCGAGGTCGCTATCCCCTCGAAACCCAACGATGAATTACCGACGTATACGATCGCGCTCGCCGACGAGCCGACCACAAACTCTTCACTGAACGATGTAATCTGCGGCTCGGCAAACTTTCCCGTCGAACAGCCGAAATCTGTGATAAGAGCATACCGCCCGCGTGAGTTTTTCAATTGAAGCGGATCGCCGATGCTGTTATCCCACGTTTGCGTTCCGCTGTGCCCGATATACGAGATAAAAACGCCGCCGGCAGAGATCGCATCGTTCACTTGCTGCGGTGTGTAGGGGCCGAAATTTGACGAGGGGTTGACGGTTTTATAGAAATGAGTGGCGATGCCTCCGACCGGCGCGGGCGCCGCAATCGTTGAAATGATCTGGTCGTGTACGGACTTTAGGAGGTCGATCTCCCCGGGAATTGTCGGATCTCCGCCGGAAAAAAAGAGAAACCGCTTATTCCAATCGTCATATTGTGTCGCCTGGTACGAATTGTACGTCGAAAGATATTGCGTCAATTCTCCTACGTTGTTGACAGGGATTCGTCCCACATACATTTGCGGAAGACCTGTCCCGGCATCGACAAGCGCATACGCAACGTCGCTCACAGGATATCCGAATGACGGAACGTAATCGATCGCCGAGAAATTGCCGTAATAGAATTTATAGTCATACGAGGCGTCGCCGAGGAGCACAAGGTAGGATGGAACCGGTGAATTCCATTGAAACGTCGATCGGACGAACCCTTGAATCGCTTCTGCGGTCGGGTAGCCGAAACCGAATTCATCGTAGATGTCATCGACGTTGAAAAGCCGTGCGGTCAGATGTTTCGATGACGCCACCGACTGGACATATTGCGTTGCTTCGGGATAAAACTTTGAATGGGTGATTGCAATATAATCCGTTTGACTTTTGTCGAGCCTGAGGCCGGTAAAATTCTTAATGGTCTTAAAAATGGGAGCGTAGACCTTTGATTGCGGAAGAAGAATATACTCCTCTTGCGGGCCGATCGTATCGCAAAATGTAACGGTAAAAGGTGCGGACGCAGAAATAGAATAGTTCACAATTCTCTCTGCGTTCGGTTTCACTCTGTAAAGAACTATGTCCGACGACTGGAGGCCGGTAAGCTGAGCATTGCGAAGTTTGCGATCCGGCAGTGTGCGGAAATCAAAACAGAGAGTATCCGTGACGGCCTTGAGCTGCCGCGGATATTCAACTTCAAACCAATCATAAATGACATTGTTCGGGTCCGACAAGGTCGGATAAGAAAACAGCGAAATGGAATTTTGGCCGGCAGCAAGGGAAGCGGCAGGGCTCTTCCCCGACAACACCGCTTGATCGCCGCGGTTGAGGACCACCGTGCTCAAATCTCCGCTGCCGTTCAAACGGATCGCAATTTTGTGTGCGGCCGTTGTCACGCTGGCACCCCAGCTCGCAAATTTTGCATATACGACGACGCTGTCGCTAGTGGCGGCAATGTCCGATGCGTTAAAATTAACTGTGGCCGTCCCGGACCCGTTCAAAAAATCCCAAGGCCAAATGTCATGCGGATTCCATCGATAGTCTTGTTGAGAATAGATATCCGTGTTCGACAATTGCAAACCCGGGTACGGTCCTTGAGACTCAAGATGAATGAATGCGGTATAAGTAGTGAGCGTGTCCGATGTCGACACAGTCAGAGGGTTTGATGCGGCACGAATTCCGTTTGTCGTCCCCCAAGTCAACCAGAGGAATGTCGTATCCGTGTATCTGTTGAGATATTCATTATACTCTTCGGAAAGATTTTTCGTTATGATGCGTTGCTTTCCGGTGTAGTTCCGCAAAGCTGGAAATTCAATATAATCGCTGGCATCAAAAGATCCGTCGCTCTCGCCGGAAACGTAAACCGGAATTTCTTTTCCTCGGTCGAATACTTGAAAAGTGCGTGGATCGACGCCGCTAATGGCTGGATACAGAGCTTGAAGCTGACTTCTCGTTATTCGATAAATCCCGTCGTTAGGAATCGCCAGTTTTACGTACTTGGAAGTCGTGTTAAACCACCCCCCCGTCGTGTCGTTGATCTGTGGCATCTGGTAAGATTGAGCGTCGTCGTAATTGACGATAAGGTCGCGAAGAACGCGATCAAAATAGGGGTCTCGCTCCTTCGCATGCGGAAGGTTAACAGCGATGTTCGAAGTCGACGACGTAAGTCTTACATCGATGCTCTGTGCAAAAAAAGCGTTCCCCTGTGACGAAGGAGCATAAAAGGGGGTTACCTCGATCCTTGCGATATAATAGCCGCGGAACCATCCATAGCTCGTCACCGCAGCTTTTGGGGCTGACGGCAGATCATTGAGGGGAACTGGTTCAAAAGCTTCTGTAGCAGTGGATGAATCGGACGTCTTCTTCCCCGGGAGAGGTCTAAAAAGCTCTCCATAAGAGTTGCGCGCAGCGTTAAAGCTTGAGACATTACATGCAATCCGTTGGGATGGCGAGAGAGCGTAGTAAAAAACTCTTCGCGAAAAAACCACCGGCGTTGAGCCCGATTGAAGCGGTTGCATGTGAAGCTTCAACAGAACATCACCGGAGGCTTCAGAGACGGTTTGCAGCGTCCCCCAAGAATAATTCCGTACATCCTTTTTCTGAGATGGAAATGCAAGTAACGGGAACAAAGCGATCGAAAAAAAAATGCCTCGGAGTGCGCGTTTCACGGTTGCCTGACCTTCTGAAGGACGACGTAAAATATGAACTTTGGGATGCCGAAAAGATATCTATTCCATAACCGGCGCGGCTCCTGAAATAGCCGGAAAAGCCATTCCAAATGGATTGCTCGTAAAACTTTAGGCGCTCGTTTTTTTTCTCTGGAAATATACCCTATCCCTCCACCAACGACAATTGAAACCGGGACATGAAGGCCATCATGATGCTTCCAAAGCCAATAGTCTTGCTTAGGCGTGCCCATGCCCACCAACAACACATCGGCGTTACTTTCCTTGATAAGTCGAACGACGGCTTCGTCTTCAAGGTCGATGAATCCATGGTGCGCTCCCGCAAAGCCAATGCCGGGAAATCTATCCCGGATCCTTTTCCCCAAAGCGCGTACAACAATTTCAGTATCTCCAAGAAAAAAAATCCGCCAGTGTTGGGCATTCGCCTCCTGCAAGAGCAACTCGTATAGATCAGTCCCGTTTAATAATCTTTTGAACGCCTTTTGTCGCCCGTACAAGAACCGTCCGGCGGTAAAAATCCCGTATCCATCCGGCAGGATAATATCATATTTTCTGTAGAGATCGACAAGAGCGGAATCGGCCCGACCGAGCACTGTGTGGAAAAAATGCGGCTGGACAATTGTCAATGCGCTCTTCGTTTTCACACTTTGACGGATACTGTCTATGATGTCTTTATAATCGGTAACACAAAACGGTATTCCGAGAATGTCGATGTTATTTGCCATCGTTCCTGTTTATCGGTAGGAATAATCTGTACACTTCTATAGTTTGATCGATGAACCGGTCATAGCTATACTCGTTGAGAAATTTTTCGTGAGCATTTTTTCCAAGCTCTTTTGCCAGATCGGGTCGTTCTAGAAGACGCGCGATGGCGGCGGCGAGTTTGGCCGGGTTCTTTGGAGGAACAAGAATGCCTGTCTCGCCGTTGAGAATGAACTCCGGTACGCTGCCGACCTCTGTCGCAATATGCGGCTTGGCGAGACTGGCGGCTTCGAGAATCGTGTAAGGCAATCCTTCACGGATCGATGACAATACCATGAAATCGGAAACGTTGAACAGAGCCTCTACGTTATATGTGCCCTTAAGAAAAAGAATATGATCCTCAATTTCCTCCGACCGGACCAAAGCTTTCAGCATCCCTTCCTCGCCTCCATCTCCCAGGATTACGAAAACAACGTGCTCAATCCTTCCCTGCTTTTTGAGGATGCCAATCGCCCGAAGAAGTGTAGCCCGGTCTTTGGAGGCAAATAGCTGGCCGACGCTTGCGACAATTGTCGATTTAGCAGGCGTACCCAATTCTTTTAAGACAAGTCCCCTTTCATTCTCCTCGTACTTCCTCAGAGGGAGAATTCCATAATTGATGGGACGAACTTTTTCCCTGCTCTTGCCAAAACGTTCGACAAGCGTGTCCCCAACTGCCTTACCACACGCTATCGTAAAATCTCCGAAAACTGAACCATAGCGTAATGATGTGAAAAAGTTATGACAAGTTGAAATATGTGGAATCTGTGTTCGCCGTGCAAGAACCCGGCCCAGTGCATCCGTGTAACGCTTATGGCTATGGACAAGGGACAACTTTTCGGAAACAATAATTTTCTTCAGGACACTGTATGCAGATAGAAGCCCCCGGAGGCTTTTGCGTCCGGAGCCGGGAGTGTACAGCGAGAGGTTGACGAAAGGAATTTGATCATGGAGCCGGCTTCGAAATGGTCCGTCGGTTGCCGCCACAATTGAACGGATCCCTCGTTCTTCAAGCCCGTTGGCCAAATCTGCGACATGCCGCGCTACTCCACCCGGATCCATTTCATCCGTCAACAAGAGTATTTTTGAACTTTGGGCCGCACCGGATCTCATTGCATATCCTTGACAATAAATTCTTATGCCCGACGAAGAAGTCGATCACAGAAGTCTATCAACGCAATAATTCTTTCATGCCACGTGTTATGCCGTAAAAAATCCTGCATCGCTTTCGCAGGTATCCATCCATCTTTACTGTGCAAAATCTTTTCAACCTTGGATATAAATTCTTTGTGATCCCTGGCCACATGGATCACATCCCTAAAATAATCGCTGTCTGGAAAATTAGTAGAGACGATCTGCAGCGAGGCTGAAAGTAAATCATAAACTCGTAAAGGGCTTCCCTCGATATTTTGCCGATACGGAAGGATGCCAACGTCAAAACTTTCGACCCTTCGAGACAATCGATCCGGAGGCATCGGTGGTATGAGAGTAATATTCTTCGCTCTGTGGAGTGCCCGGACATATTTTCCCGCCGTGCCGATATTCTCAATGGTGCAGTTCTGAAAATGGTCGGCAAGGTTTAATAACAACGCAACATCAATATTGTCAGTGATTCTCCCGAGAGTGCCGATAACGGGGTGCTCGGATTTCCTTTCGCCTTTTGAAGAGGATTCAATACGGTCGGGTGGGTCGTAGCTTCCATTTCGAATGAGACAGACGTCTGAAGGTTTACGCAAGCGTAGCATAGACTTAAAATTAGCGTCGGTGTGAGCAACAATGCCGTCCGCATCTGAGACCAAATCATTAAAGCGTTGTTCCATCTTTGCGTACACTGCCGCGTTCCGAGCATACGTCGTTGTCGGGTCTTGATAATCGAACGCTGTTAAGGAGAAATGGCTCTTGTATTGGTTGATATATCCGTCCCACCAGAAGGGCATTCCAATGATCGCAACGATGGGATCTTTTACCGTCGAGATTTTCTTATCGAACCACTTTTTAAATAACCATCTGTCGAAGTCGGGTGTGAAACTCCCTCTATAAAATGTGGGAAGCATCGGCGGCGACCAAATCTCCATCAAATCCGAAACGTAATTGAACCGTATATTCTCCCTGCGCAACGGATAAAAAAATGCTGCGGCAGTTTCGCGCACAACGCCGGCGAATGAAGAAGGAGGATTGATATAGATCGTACGACACCCCGCTTTTGATAATTCGATCGCAAACGCCCTCGACCTGCTATGCTGACTTTCCCAGGAATGAGGGGCGAAGATGAGGTACGTTATTTCTTGACTTGGCATTTCGACGGACATTAAAGATTAGGCGAGGGCTCTTCGTTTATCACTGATAGAACCATCGATCGACTATGGAGCGAAATAGTTGCTCCTTCCCGCTATTCCTCTAAATATATTTCCAATGCTCTCAGCAATCCCAGACCCTCGCAACAATCGAAATATTTTGTCCCCCATGCAACTCGCAAGGAAGTATCTCCAGACGATAACGATATGCGGCCTGTAGAAAAGGATTGGGATGAAATATCTTCGAGCATTGGACATCGTGCCATGATAATATTCCAATTGACCGAGCTGAAGAATTCTTTCCTTTTTGCTGCCCCACGTCGCTACTTGATATTGTTGTTCCAGATAGCGTTTTGCCATCTCATACGTATTTCGTAATTGGGCCTCTTTGAATTTTACCGAAATAGATGTGGAAGGGGATCTTTTTTTTATCAAACCGTCGGAGATGTTGCTGAATTTTGCGACATCCAAAATTTTTAGCCATAAATCATAATCGACTGCGGCAATGAGCTCTTCGTTGAATGGTCCCGCTTTCTCGAGAATCTCTCTTCGAATCATTGCAGCAGGAAAACACATCGAACATTGCACCGGCATCCAATGAACGATTTCTTCGTGCGTTGTTGGGAGATGCTTTTCTCTCACGAGTTGACCGGAAGAGTCGACCAACAGGTATGAGCTGCTGATCGCGGTGATCGTCGGATCATCGACAATGGCTTGACGTTGCCGTAACAATCGGTCCGACGATGCGATATCATCCGAATCCATAAATGCAATCCAGCTTGCGGTTGTTTGAGAAAGGGCGAAATTGAGCGCGCTCCCTCTTCCAGCGTGGCTTCTGTTGAATATCCTCATTCTGGGATCGGGGTGTTTTCGTATCTCGCTGAGTGTTGTGTCTTCCGAGCCGTCATCGACAATGATAAAATCAAAATCTTTGTACGTCTGGCGCAAAATGCTGTCTATAGCTTCTCCCACATGGTCAGCTTGATTATAGACAGTCATGATGACAGAAAGTGTGTCGGGCATGAGAGAATTTGGCATCCGCTTCGAACGGCGAATTCCTATAGATTTTATCGCCGTGGCTATCGTTAAGGTGAGTTATCGTTTCAGGTCAAGATTAAGATCATCCCTCAAAAACGCAACGTTCATACACCTTCGCCGTCGATTCGACAGCTTGCTGTAGAGTCGTCTCATCGCAAAATTGTCCGATCGCCTGTCGAAATTCCGCACGCGTGCGCGTCAATGATGACTCCAAAGCATTCTTCAACCCGTCCGACGAAAGGTGGTCGTACATGATACCGATACGGTGGCGCTCAAATATCTCGGGGAACCAGCCGAGGTCGGGAACGATGATTGGACACTCGAAACTGGAAAATAACATCGCCGTCCCGGAATGGAGAATTTCACGAAAGGGCAGAACGCCGAAATCGGCGCTCCGCAAATACAATTGTGTTTCGTCCTCTGGAATATGCCGATTAACGATAGTAATGCGCTCGTCGTCCGAAGCGTTATCGCGTATTTCATTTTCCAGCTTTGCGTCGCAAAATTCCCCCACGATGAAGAGCCGGACGGGAACTCCCGGCTTCCACCTGCGGAAGATTTCGACCAATTCAGAAACTCCCTTATAGAGAAACACCTTTCCAAAAAAAAGGAACATGACCTCGTTGCGCCGTATCCCCAGCTTCCGGCGTGCAAGATCGACCGTGACGGAATCAGGATACATTCCCCGGTAATGCGGATGCGGAGTAAACCATACTTCTTCACTCCTTCCGTAAGCGTGCCACAGCAATTCCTTCCCTTTCAGCGAAAGCGAGATTATTTCATCGCTCAAAATAGCCAATGAAGCAAGGAAGAATTTCTCGACCTTCCGGTGCGCAAAATCGTGGGCGCGTTCGTTATGACATGTCCATACAACTTTAATGCCGCAGAAGCGGCATAACACTATCCCGAGGAGAAATCGAACCGCCTTGAAGAATGAAACGAATGCGCTTTTACTATTATATACGCGATGCACAAAATGAAAATGCAGTATATGGGTGGACAATTCCCGGTCCGTTTTCCTTTCGGCTCTCCGTTCAAACAGTAAGCGCGGGAGTTGAATCACGAAATTTCGAAAGTTTAACTCCCGCATAGCGATGTTTGGATACTCCCTTCCGATGGCCGCATGCAATGCGGTCAAATGAGGATTCCAATCGTTCGACAATGGGTCAACATACACAACTTCTTTTTGCCGCACTACAGAATCTCGGCTGTGCGAAAAATCGAACATGCGGAAGGACTGAACAATATTTCTCGTCAAGCGATAGGCTGTAGGGAACAGTCCGCGCAGCAGCAAGAAAACAAGAAAGCCTGCAACTAAAACAGTCGCAATGGCCCAAGCCACAGGACGATGCGAACGCTCGGCAATCGTCACGATTGGAGAAACGCCGCAATAGACTCCACAAGAGATCGCGATGCCCGGCACCCACTGCCAAAATATTGGTTTCAATGAAAGTAAAAAGCTCCGATGCAAAAGGAATAAGAGCAAGAACATTAATAGCGAATTAAAAATAAACAAACTCGCCGCCACGCCCACAATGCCCCAATGCACTCCGAGTAAAAAACTGATAACAAGTACTGGGGCCGCCACGATCGCATACAACATAAATCTGTGAGAATCTCCGATCGACAACATTGCGGATCCTGCGAGCGAGAGGAGCGATTGGCGCATCGCTTCAAGAACGAGTATTTGCATTACCGGAATTGCCGGTAACCATCGATCACCGATAACCAACGGGACGAAGAGTGGGGCGACGACAAAAATGAATGCTAAGAGGGGAAGGGAAAGGACGGTGATGAATTGCGTATCGCGGCAGAACATCGCAAATACCTTTTCCTTCGATGTCTGCAGGCGGGCATAGACGGAAAGCGCCATCTGGTTCATGACGCCCGAAATGATCTCCTGCTGGAACGTAATGATGCGGTATGAGAAATTGTACATCCCGAGAGCAAAAGCCCCCAGCATCTTGCCCACGATCGCGTCATCGAAATACTTGCTGACAAAATTCAAAGAATTAAACGATGCGACGTGCTTCCCAAAACGAATTAAGCCGGATGTATCTCTAAGGCGAAAACGAAACGAAGGCCTCCATTCCACACTCATCCACAGCCACACGGTGCGGATGAGCGATGTAAGAATATTCTGAACGACAAAAACCCACACGGACGCAGAGTATGAAAGGACGACAAATGCGACGGCCACTCCAATCGCAGTCCCGAACGCATCGATGCGGGCAAAGACCCGAAAATCGAATCGCCTGCTTATCAGGGCGCGCGGAACGATTTGCAAAGCGACAAGAGGGACGACCCAAATTGCGATGCGGATCAACGTCGCAAACGATGGAAGAGCAAACCATGATCCGATGTATCCTGCCGAGAGACAAATAATCGCAGAGACCAAGAGAGAAGAAAAGAAAACGGCCCAAAAGACGGAAGAGAACTGCTCGTTCTGCACAGAGTCCTTCTGTACTAGAGCGCTCCCCATGCCGAATTCTACGAGAATTCCGCTGACAGTGGTAAAGATCGTTACGACGGCAAAAAGGCCAAAATCTTCGGGGGAGAGATAACGCGCGAGGACGAGAAGAAAAACGATCTGAGCAACGCCCTGAAAAAAACGCAAACCCACTTGCCAGGGATATTCTCGAAGTTGAACCTCAGACATAATTTCGTTTCAACCGAATGATATTCAGGCGAGATGTCGTTAGCCGAAAAACTTCGTAGCTATTTTGCGTTTGAGTATTTTTCAGTCAGTGCGTACGGTGGTATTCCGACGAGAGGACGTCGGGCGCCGCATCCTAACGTCTTGTATAGCGCTTCGTGTATTCGAACGCGCCGTGAATTCGACGATGGCGTCTCAGCAAATCCAGTAAATCGGAGGGACTACGTTGCTTTGCTAAATATTTTCAGGATCCAAATTCGATGTCTTCCCTACTCTTCTGCGCCTTTTGATTTCTCGAATTCCTGGATGATCTTTTCGGCAACTTCGTGAGGAACTTCTTCGTAGTGTGAGAACTTTTGTTTGTGAATCCCGCGCCCTTGCGTCATCGAGCGAAGCGTCGTCGAATAACGATACATCTCTTTGAGTGGAACCAACGCTTTGATGATCTGGTGCGCGTTATCGGAATCCATTCCGAGAATCTTCCCTCGTCGGCTCGAAAGGTCGCCCATGACATCGCCCATGTGCTCTTCTGGCACCATCACTTCGACCTCGTAAAGCGGCTCTAGAAGAATCGGGCGCGCTTCTTTGAACCCTTTCCGGAAAGCCATTTTTCCCGCGATCTTAAAGGACATTTCGTCGGAATCGACGTCATGGTATGAACCGTAATGAAGCGTCACTTTAACATCGACCACCTGATATCCGGCGATGACTCCGCTCCCCATCGCCTCGACAACTCCTTTTTCAACGGCCGGCACAAACCTTCCAGGCACGACCCCGCCGACAATAGCATCCTCGAACTCGAACCCGGAACCGCGCTGGGTCGGCTCGATCTTGAGATGCACGTGCCCGTATTGCCCGCGTCCGCCCGACTGCTTTTTGTGCTTGTATTCGGCGTCGGGGACGACGCCTTTAATCGTTTCTTTGTACGGTATGCGGGGCTCGACGACATCCACCTCGACGCCGAATTTTTCTTTCAGACGTTTGACGATGATGGCGAGATGCAGTTCCCCTTGACCCTGAATGACCGTCTGCTTCGTTTCCGAATCGTAATGGACGATGAATGTCGGATCCTCCTCATGGAGCGAGTGAAGGCCGGAACCGATCTTGTCTTCCTCTCCCTTCGACTTCGGCAAGATCGCGTTCGCAATGACGGGGTCGGGAAAGACGACAGGATGGTACGTGATCGGAAAATTCTTGGCGCTCAGCGTATTATTCGTATGCGTGTCTTTCAGCTTCACGACGGCGCCAAGGTCGCCTGCGTTCAACTTTGTCACTTCTTTGCGTTCGCGCCCGTTCATGACAAAAACCTGTCCGAGCCGTTCCGACTTGCCGTTCGATTCGTTGACAAGGTCCAAACCCGCTGAGACCGATCCTGTCATCACTTTGAAGAACGACAGTTCGCCGACATGCGGTTCGGAGACAGTTTTGAACACAAAAAGCGAGGGGCCCGATGAGGGATCGATCGTGACGTCGATCTCCTTTTTCGATGCAGGCTCGACGCCTTTGACCTTGGCGCGTTCGAGCGGCGAGGGGCAATATTTCATTACAAAATTCAGCGCGTTCAGCACGCCAATATTGAGGACAGGCGATGCGGAAAACACGGGGAATACTTTACGCTCGAGGATCCCTCGCCGAAGGCCGGTCCGGATGTCGTCGTCCGATAACGTCCCGCTCTCAAAAAATTTATTGAGTAGAACCTCATCGGATTCCGCTATTTTTTCGATAAGCTCTTCATGAAGATGTGCGGCGCGTTCCTGAAGTTCGGCAGGAATGGCTTCCTCGGTGAATTTTCCTGTCGACGAGGGAACGAACTTCAGCAGCTTCATCGCAAGGACGTCGACGATCCCCGTGATTCCCGGGCCCGTGCCGACGGGAAACGTGACGAGAACGGCGTCGTTCGAGAACCGTTCTTTCACTGCTCGTATGCTCTTTTCGAAATCGAGATTGTCGTGGTCGATTTTTGTGATGACAAATAAGGAAGGAAGGGCATATTCTTCGACGTACTCCCAGACGATCTCCGTACCAACCTCGACACCTTCGAACGCTTTGAGGAAAACGACCGCCGTATCGGACACTCTGAGCGCCGACTTCACTTCGCCGGTGAAATCCGTGTACCCGGGCGTATCGAGAATGTTGACCTTCGTTCCGTCAATGTCGGTGACAAGAAGCGAAGCGTTAATGGAGATGTGTCTCTCGATCTCATCGGGATGATAGTCCGAAACGGAAGAGCCGTCGTCCACCTTTCCTTGACGGTTCGTCGCGCCCGTTGCAAACAACGCAGCCTCGGCGAACGACGTCTTTCCCGAACCGCCGTGGCCGATGAGAGCGATGGTGCGAACTGAAGTGGGGGGATATTCTTTTTGCAGCGGATGCTGGCTCACTTTTTACTCCTTCATTATTTTTCCGCGCGTCATGCGATGCGAGGCGCTTCGCCCCCGCCGTACCGACGTCAACGGAATGATCTTCCCTTGGATGAAAAAGTCACTGAGGCGGCGTGAGATGAGGCTCACGCCAACTAGAGCGGTAAGTTACCCACGCAGACGATTGATAAATGCGGCGACACCACGAACGACTGTACCGATGATGCCTGCAACCTCCAACACCGGCGCCTCGACCTGATCCTGGATCCGGCGCTCGAATTCCTCAATATTGTCCGCAATGTGTTTGAACGATTGAACGGAACTCTTGACGATCGTCATCTGGTCGTCGACGTTGACGGTAATAGAGCGGAGCTTTGATGTAATGACTTCCATATTCTCCAGCACAGGAATGACCCTCACGCTTATTTCCTTAACGTCAGTTTCCAAATGGCCGAGAATTGCCCGCACCTTTGTCAAGACGACGACAAGGTACACCGCGAGCACCGACAGCGATAGGACAAGGATAATCTGGGCTACCATGAAGAAAGAGTTCACGGGAATCTCCGCTTAGTGAAAAACAGGATGGTACTACGCTTTATTCTTTTCGCCCCGATAGGCTTCGGCTCCCGCCTTGACCGCGGTTTTGATCTTCGCCTCTTCCACACCGACGCGTTCTTTCGCATCGGAGAGAATTTTCTCCGCGTCGCCGAGGAGCGATTCGGCCCGTTTTCTTGCTTCGGAAATCAGATTT
>DATJXA010000007.1:0-14606 GCA_035500675.1 Bacteroidota bacterium
AGGAGGAAATAGCAGAGTACAACAATTTTATCCTCAAAAAATCAGAGAAGGAAGCATATTTTATCACTGGCGATCGCTGGCTGGATAGGTCGGCAATTTGGGCGCGCGGACTCATTGCCGCGAACGCGCACTACATTGACGGACACGTCGCTCCGATGCCGTGCCCGGCGGAATATAATTTTTTCTTTACACACGACCTGCTGTTGACGGACCTCGGGGCTGTAAACTTTGACCTTCCCCGCGTAAAAAAAGATTTGCTCTATGTCACTTCTCTGTCGAAAGACCAGGTCATCCCTCACGCGTACTATTGGCGCGACGATGAGTACAAAACTGAATTTTGCGGACCGGATAACTGGAATCATCTTTGGTTCATTCTCGCTTCGGCAAGCTATTACCGGCATTCGTTTGATGCGGCTACGCTCAAGGCACTGTATCCATTGATGAGCAAAAGCCTTCAACTGATTCTCACCCAGCGCAAAACGGACGGTTTGATGTACGCCAAACATCCTGATTGGTGGGATATCGGCAACCGTGAAGGCCCCCGTTCGTATTTGACCATCCTCACCATTCGCGCTCTAAGGGAGTTTGTGTATGTCAGCGCAGCGCTGGGTAAAGGAGACGGAGCATATTTGCTCGAGCTTGAACGATCTGCGGATAAAATGCAGAAAGCGTTGAACGAGAAATTATGGGACGATGGCCAACAATTCCTGACGAATTTCAACGGAACCGACCGCGACTACCACTATTACGCCGGTTCATTGCTTGCCCCGATCTATGGAACCTTGGATCGCGCCAGAGCAGAACAGCTTCTCGCTACCACCCGAAAGGAACTCGTTGATGATCGGATCGGCGTGCGTATTGTCGCGCCGGCAGATTTCGAGACCGATTCGGTGATCTCGTATTTTAAATTGTTAGGGAATGAAGCGGGTGCTCCGTATGTCTATGCGAACGGCGGCGTTTGGCCTCATTCCACGGCATGGTATATTCTTGCCTTGCAGTCATGCGGGAAGACCGACGAAGCGGTTGCGTTTTTGAGAAAGACACTCACGTTGGACGGAATTGCGCAAAGCCCGATGGGTCAGCCGGCGATGTACGAGTACCGATTTGCGGATACATCGTCGCCAGAATTCGGGAAAATCGACAAACCCTCGTTTCTCTGGGCCGGAGGGTTCTATCTTCATGTTCTGTACCGGTTGTTCGGCATCGACGAGAATGAGTGGAATCTTTCGATCGCGCATCCCCGCCCCTCGCATTTTGATTCTACGCGATTCTCTTTTGCGTTTGGTCCGACGAAAAGCATTTTTATAGAAGGGAACGGGGACAAGCTTCATTCGTGGAAGAACGGAGACAGGAACGTTGCATCACTTGTGCTTCCGCTCGACGCTGTGGATTCTTCGCAATCCAAAATTGAATTTGGCGCAATGCAGGGCCCTTATCTTGAGAGCGTCAATGCAATTCTGTACAGCGCGCGTTACGCTTTCAACGCAAAGTTTCTTGAATGTATCATCTCTTCCTTCCCGGGTCACGTGATATCGGCGAGAATCGTCGGGGCTAAAAAAGCAAAAAGGATTTTATTGGATGGAAAGCCTTTGAGCCATGTCGGCCGTATCCAAAACGATGACGGAAGCAAAACGCTGGATGTAAAATTTGTTGGCACCGAGAAGAAGCAAACTCTTCGCATTACCTATTGATAAAAGAAATGAAAGTAGCGCTTTTTGAAAAGCCGCACTCTCTTACCCTTCGGTCGAAGCCGATTCGCAATATTTTACCGAATGAGGTTCTTGTCAGTGTTCAGGCGTGCGGCGTGTGCGGGACGGATGTTCACATTGTCGAAGGCACTGCGCGCTCTACTCCTCCGGTGGTCCTTGGTCATGAGTTTGTCGGGGTCGTCAAAGACGTTGGCAGCGCGGTAGAAGGAAGTGAACCCGGACAGCTTGTTGCCGTCGATCCGAATATCTCCTGCGGTGTCTGTTATTTTTGCCGTCGGGGGCTGGTTCACTTGTGCGCAAATTTGCAAGCTCTCGGTGTCGATCTTGACGGCGGGATGGCCGAAAATTGCATCGTGCCTGCGCAGCAAATCTATGCGCTCCCGGATGGAATGCCTGCGGATGCTGCCCCGTTTGTTGAGCCTGTGTCGTGCGCCGTTCATGGAATCGACAGAGCCAACATCCGGGCGGGTGACACGGTCGTCCTCATCGGAGGGGGAACGATCGGGTTGATCATGCTGCAGCTGGCACGAAACGCCGGCGCCGGCTGGACGATTCTTGTCGAGCCTCTTGAACAAAAGCGGCGCATTGCAGTAGAGTTGGGCGCCGACATTGTTCTTGATACAATGGAACGCGACACAAAGAGCGCCGTCATGGATATCACAAACGTCGGGGCTGACGTTGTCATCGAGTGTGTTGGCAAACCTAAGACAGCTCAATTGGCGTTGGAACTTGCGCGACGGGGAGGGACGGTCGAATTGTTCGGCGTGTGTCCCATCGGAGAAAAGATCTTCGTCGAGCCTAATCAGGTGTACTTTAAGGAACTCACTGTCGTCGGGTCGTACGTCAACCCGAACACATTTTCGCGCTCGATCGCGCTGCTCCATGCAGGAAAAGTCCGGGTCGACAGGTTTCAGATCGACCGATTTCCGCTGGACGGAGTGCACGAGGCGCTCGATTTCCAGCGAGAAGGGAAAACGCTCAAAAGTATTATTGAGCCAAACAAATGACACCCTATCCCGACGTCACGTGCATCGGAGAAACGCTTGTAGATTTTGTCTCCACAGAAAAAGGGACAACGCTTTCAGAGGCAGTCGGATTTTTGAAACTTGCCGGAGGGGCTCCGGCAAACGTCGCCGTTGGGCTCGCAAAACTCGGAACCCGCTCAGCCTTTGTCGGCAAAGTCGGCGCCGATCCGTTCGGAAGATTTTTGTGCTCGGAATTGAAGCGCTATGGGGTTGACACATCCGGCATACGATTCGACGATACGCACAAGACACGCCTTGCCTTCGTCTCTCTCACACAATCGGGTGATCGTGACTTTGAATTCTGGGAAAAGAGCCCAGCTGATGAGCAGCTTTTTCCTAAAGACGTCGATATCCCCAGAGTAGCCAAATCAAAGATTACGACTGTCAGTTCATTTTTATTGATCCATGAACCTGCGAGGACATCCATCTTCAACATCATCAAAAAGCTGCGGCACGAGGGCTGCCTGATCGCATTCGATCCGAACCTGCGGCTCTCATTATGGACAAATCGAAATGATGCACGGAATACTATTTTGAAAACGATCCGTTTGTCCAACATACTTCGGATGAATGATGAGGAAGCAAAATTTCTTTCCGGATTAAAAGATGTCGAGGCCGCCGCAGAGAAGTTTATCTCAATGGGGCCTGCGCTCGTTGTAGTGACCCTAGGCAAAAAAGGATGTTATTTCAGAACGGCGCGACATTCCGGATTCGTAAAGGGCTTTCGTGTGAAAAATGCCGACACGACGGGGTGCGGGGACGGTTTCTATGCCGCATTACTGAACGGCTTGGTTCAAAGCGGCAAGAGCATGGCGGAGTTAACATTGACCGACCTCGTTTCCCTCTCCCGCACTGCTAATGCTGTAGGTGCGCTGACTGCAGCAAAACATGGCGGCATTCCGGCATTGCCGGACATCTCGCTTCTAAAAAAATTCTTGAAAGCGAATCGGGTCGCGTATCGATGAGATATCTTTCGATCATTGGCGTATTGCTAATTTCATGCATGTTTGGTGCATCGGCTCAAGAGCAATATTCGCTTGCGAATTTCAAACATCTGGAACATCTCACGGAGAAGATATGGTTTGATCACGACACGGTGAGCATCGTCCATATTTATTCCAACTATCCCTCTTATCATTGGGTCGATGCAAAGGAATCCGGACCGGAAGGTATTGCATGCGTGGACGATGCGTCTCGCGCAGCGGTGGTGATGCTGCGTCGATTTGAGCTAACGCACGACACGTCAAGCCTTTCAGAAGCCCGCATGCTTCTCAAATTTGTCGCCGCGATGGAAACGGACGACGGTGAATTCTATAATTTCATATATGCCGATCATTCCATCAATCGTAACGGGAAAACAAGCGTCAAATCATTCGGTTGGTGGGCTGCGCGCGGCGTGTGGTGTATGTCGCTCGGATACCTCGTATTCAAAGATGTCGATACCGCATTTGCATCCAGGCTTAAGGATGGAATTACCCGTACATTCCCGCATATTGAAGCGCTCTTGAAAAAATACGGAGAGGCGAAAAGAGTTGACCGGCTTCGAATACCGGAATGGCTGGTGTATGATTCTGGGGCGGATGTGACATCGGAATTGTTGCTTGGATTGACCGCTTATTACCAAGCGACCGAAGATCCGAGGGTAAAAATGTATATCGAGAAATTTGCAGATGGTCTTATGATGATGCAGGATGGTGATGCGACAACATTTCCCTATGGTCTTCACCGTTCTTGGGAAACGATGTGGCATATGTGGGGAAATGATCAGACCCAAGCGCTTGCGAGTGCAGGCTTGCTTCTCAACGACAGTGCCATGATCAGGTCCGGGGAGAAGGAGGCGCGGGGTTTCTACAGTCGGCTGCTTATTCACGGGTACATGAAGGAGTTGGATATCGCTCATCCAGATAGCAGTGTTCATAATGAACAAATTGCCTACGGCATTCGACCGATCGCTGTAGGGCTTCTTCGCCTGTACGATGCGACAAAAGATCCAACCTACCTGACTATGGCAGGGCTTGCCGCATCTTGGTTTTTCGGAAATAACATCGCCCACCGGCCGATGTATGATGTTCTGAGCGGGAGGTGCTTTGACGGGATTATTGATTCATTGACGATCAATAGGAACTCGGGCGCCGAATCGACGATCGAAGCTCTGCATACGCTCGTTGAGATCGATAATTATCCGGGCGCAAAGAAATATATGGGATACAAAAAGGTCGGAGAATCGACTCAGGGAAATTCACTCCTCGGGACATTTCAAAATCAATCGGGCGATGAAGTGATTCTCACTCTGGACACGGTGACCGGCGTGTTGACGATGCAGGAGAGGAAGCACGGCCTATGACGTACGGGGAAGGTCCATTGACCTCGCACAGTGTCTGTTTTGTTTTTCTGGCTTCGTTCGTCATGATCAATATTTGTATGGCTCAGCAGGTTTCAATCCCAAGAATTGAGCTTATACCTAATAAACCGTCGCCATATATGATGAGGGATTGGAAACGCGTGGCTGTTGGATATGATTCTCTTGTTTTTAATCCAAACTTGACGGGAACATATCTGCCTCTTGTTTCAATGGGCCAGAATTTTAGTCTTTCGAGTTATGTCGGTCAATCGCCTTCTCAGACAAAGGAGGCGATCAATTGTCTCGCAGCGGTTGTGGGTGCAAGTCTTGTTGGTGTCGACAAAACGAATCAATTCGGATACGATTGGGTCTCGAAGTGTCAGAATTGGTTCAACCAGAATCCCCAAGAAAATGTATACCTCAATAATCCCGGAGGTTCTAGCGGAAGCGATTGGTGGTACGATGTGATGCCGAATATTTTTTTCTACCAGCTCTATAGGATGTATCCATCCGCGGGAAATTTTCAAAATCAATTTGTTACGGTTGCAAATCGGTGGCTTACTGCACTGAAGGCGATGGGCGCCGCGACAACTCCCTGGAGCCTTGCCAACCTGAACCATACCGCCTGGAACCTCTCTACAATGACTCCCACAAACTCCGGATGGGTCGAGCCGGAAGCGGGTGGAGCCATTGCATGGCTTCTTTACTCCGCCTATGTTCAAACAGGGAATGATCAATACAGAATCGGGGCCGAGCTGGCGATGGAATCATTGCTCGTCTATCCGCCGAATCAGAATCCTTCATACGAGTTGCAGCTGCCGTACGGGGCGTACATCGCTGCGCGGATGAACGCGGAATTAGGCACAACGTACGACATCGGTAAGATCGTCGACTGGTGTTTTTCGGATGGGAGCGATAACTCCCGATTGTGGGGAGTGACAGTGGGAAATTGGGGAGGATATGATTGCGATGGGCTTATCGGCGAAACCGGATACGGCAGCGGGAACGGCTACCCGTTTGCAATGAACACGTTCGAACAAGTGGGTGCCCTTGTCCCGTTGGTACGTTACGACGCACGCTTCGCCAGAGCCATCGGCAAGTGGGTGCTGAATGCGGCGAACGCTTCCCGTCTTTTTTATACGAACTTCTTGCCCGATCAGAATCAAGACGGGGCGGCATGGGCGCGTCAATACGATCCTCATTCATACATTGCGCACGAATCGATGCATCAGTATAATCTTTCCAATGCATCTATCTCTCCGTATGCAACCGGCGATGCGATCCGAAACGGCAACCCGACAAATTTTGCACTCTACGGGTCGTCGCACGTTGGAATATTTGGAGGGATCATCGACACGACCGATGTCCCGATGATCTTGCGGTTGGATGTGTTGAAAACAGATTATTTTCACGGCGCGGCATACCCGACCTTTCTTCTGTTTAACCCGGACTCCATCCAGCATTCTGTGAGTTTTGACGCCGGGTCCGGCCAGCACGACCTGTACGATGCCGCGTCGCATTCATACATTTTAAAAAATGTGTCGGGAGTTGTGAGCTTGCCGATTAATTCAAGCAGCGCTGTGCTTGTTGTGAATACGCCGGCGTCCGTGACGCCTACATACGACCTTGATCGAATGCTTATCAACGGCGTCGTCGTAGATTATCATTCCGGCCATCCGGTCGGAAACTATCCACCAAGAATCAAAAGCCTCACGCCCGACAGCAGCACCGTGCTCAAGAGCCAATCGACATTCATTTTTTGCACTGCGACCGACGAAAATGGTGACTCGATTTCGTACTCATGGAATGCTTCCGGTGGCTCAGTTGCAGGAAGTGCCTCTATTATTACATGGACCGCACCAGATAGTACGGGAATATATGTTGTGACATGCACCGCCGGCGATACGCACGGCGCACAGACAGTTGCTTCGGATACAATGACGGTTGTGCAAGCTATCAATCATTCACCGCTGATTCAATGGCTGAAAGCTTCCCCCGGAAAGATCGATCTCGGCGCGGCAAGTTCGATCAGTTGTTTCGCCACAGATCAGGATAACAACGCAATGACGTATCACTGGTCGAGTGCGGTTGGTGCGTTCTCAGGTGCTGGTTCTGTTGTCTCATGGCAAGCGCCGGGAACTGCTGGCAACTACTACATCCGATGCATGGTAGATGACGGTCAGGGTGGAACTGCCGAGGATAGTGTAGGATTGGAAGTGAGGGATTTTTCCCAATGGCAAACGGGCAGTTTGGTTGCGTACTATCCGTTTAATGGAAATACGAAGGATGCGAGCGGAGCTCACCACGATGGTATCGCGAACGGCGGTTCATTTACCGGCGATCGTTTCGGCCAATCTGCCAGCGCCTATTTGTTCGACGGGACAACCGCGTCCATCGATGTTCCCAACGATTCGACGCTGAATTTTCAGAATGGCATTACGGTTAACTTTTGGATGAAAGTAGGAGCGTTTTATTCAAACCGCGAACAATATCCGATATCCCATGGAAATTGGCAGAACAGGTGGAAGTTCTCGATCTCGCCGAATACCAATACCCTCCGCTGGACGATCAAGAACACGCTAGGGACTGCAAAAGACCTCGATTCTCAAACGCACCTCGTCCTCGACAGTTTATACAACGTCACTGGAACCTACAACGGTTCTGATTTTGAAATTTACCTGAACGGTCAGCTCGACGCCTTCACATCATTCTCCGGAGCCATCAACGCGACAACATACGCGCTGACGATCGGCCAGGATCTTCCGGGAGACAATAACTATAATTTCAACGGGGTACTCGACGATATACGAATATTCAATTACATGCTTCCGGTATCACAGATCTCAGCTTTGTATGATATCAATACAGGGATCGCAAAGCGGGCGGCTGTCCTTCCTTCAGATTTCGCCCTCGAACAGAATTTCCCCAACCCGTTTAATCCGTCGACAACGATCCATTTTGAGATTTCATCCCCCGGAGCAGTCACGTTAAAAGTGTTTGACGTTCTGGGAAGGGAAATTGCAACACTGGTTCGGGAAAATGCCGCTGCGGGCGAGCATTCCGTAGTGTGGAATGCCGCCAACTGCGCAAGCGGAGTGTACTATTATAAACTTGAGACGGCGAAGTCTGTTCTGGTGAAAAAAATGGTTTTGCTCCGGTAACGCAATTAGCGAGGCCACTGATTTTAATAGGCAGAGAATACCTATGAAACAAATACAACTCGACGGTGCATGGCAGTTTAAGGCTGTCGATTCATATCGGACGTTGCCTGCAGCAATGGCAAGCGTCACGGAATGGTTGAGCGGGACCGTCCCCGGGACGGTGCACACCGACCTTTTAAAGAACGGGAAAATTCCTGATCCATTCTATCGCATGAACGAAGATCAAGTGCAATGGGTCGAGACGCAGCAGTGGCTGTACCGTCGGGAATTTGAGATTGGTGCGGAATTTCTCTCTGAAAAACGGATCGAACTTGTCGCGGAAGGACTCGACACCTACGCCGATATCCGGATCAACGGCAAGACAGTCGGAGCAGCCGCGGATATGTTTGTTGAACATCGTTTCGATGCGAAGCAATTTCTGCGAAAAGGGAAGAACCTTATTGAGATACTTTTTGATTCTCCCGTAATGCGGTCGAGGGCGCTTGAGAAAACGCACGGCGTTCTTCCCGCCGGTTATGAGTCCAACCGAGTTTACATAAGGAAAGCGCAATACTCGTTCGGCTGGGACTGGGGGCCTCGGTTGGCGACCTCGGGCATCTGGCGGAGCATCAGGTTGGAATTCCGCACGCACGCTTCGTTGCAGTCGCCATTCGTGAAAGTGATTTCTCTTAAGAAGAGCGAAGCGATCGTTGAGATTTCAATCGACGCATCGTTGTTCAGCAAAGTGCCGATGCAATTGCGGACCGATGTTTGGAATGAAACCATTATTGCCACGGATAAAAGGCCGATTAAAAACGGCCGGGTAAAATTTCGAGTCCGCATCAAAAGGCCGAAGTTCTGGTGGCCCAATGGATATGGAAAGCAACCCATCTACCGGGCAATGTTCTCCGTGTTGTGTAATGGCGAAGAGGTCGAACACATTGAGCTTCCGTTCGCGCTCCGCACGATCCGGTTGTTACAGGATCCCGACAAGGAGGGGACGACGTTTGTCATTGAAGTGAACGGGGAGAAGATCTTTTGCAAAGGCGCAGATTGGATTCCCAGCGATTCATTTATTCCGAGAATTTCTCCCGAGACATATGAAAAATTGCTGCAGATGGCAAAAGCTGCAAACATGACTATGCTTCGCGTGTGGGGCGGGGGCATTTATGAACAGGAGATATTTTATGAACTGTGCGACCGATTTGGTTTGATGGTCTGGCAGGATTTTATGTTTGCCTGTGCAGAGTATCCGGAAGCGCCGTGGTTCCTCAGACAAGTGAACGATGAAGCGGTCAAAGCGGTGAAGAGATTACGGAATCACCCCAGCATTGTCCTCTGGTGCGGCAACAATGAGTGTGAATGGATATTCTGCCAGCGCAACCCTGGCGTTTCGCCCGACAAGATGAGCGGTGCGAAGATCTTTAAAGAGCTCCTTCCGAAGATTTGCCGCGGGTTCGACGGAACGCGCCCGTATTGGAGGAGCTCTCCGTTCGGAAAAGGATTCCCTAACGACGAATCGAACGGCAATCATCACCAATGGGAGATGTGGGGAAAGTGGAAGGACTACAAAGAATACCGGAACGATAAAGCGCGCTTTGTGACGGAGTTCGGTTTTCAAGCTCCGCCCCACGTAAGAACGTTTGAGCCCGTCACTACGCCTTTCGACCTCGACCCGCAGAGCATGGTGCTTGAACATCACAATAAACTTCCAGAGGGGACTGAGCGCCTTTTTCGGTTTCAAGCCGGTCATGTGAAAATTGGGACCGACCTGCCGGATTTTATCTATAAAGGTCAGATTGTCCAGGCTGAAGCATTGAAGACGGCCGTCGAGCATTGGAGGCGGCGCAAATTTAAGACCGCGGGGTCTCTCATCTGGCAGCTCAACGACTGCTGGCCGGTAACGAGCTGGTCCATGATTGACAGCGCTTTGCGCCCCAAAGCGGCGTACTACTACGCGAAAAAATTTTTCGCGCCGGTTCTCGTCAGTTTTCTGCATGCGGGTGCGCGAGTAGAAGTGTGGGGGACCTCCGATCTCTTTGTCCCCTCGGATGTGACCCTCGACGTGACCTTGCGTTCCTTCGATGGGTCTGTAGTGTGGACTAAGACTACTCGAACGACTCTTGGCGAGAACGTCTCGAAGAGACTGATGAATATTGAGATTTCGGAATGTTCTCATATCGACCCCACTCAATCGTATCTTTTGGCTCACTTAAAGAGAGATAACGTCACTCTCTCCGAAAATAGATTCTATTTTGTGGAGTTGAAACATTTGCTAAAAATGGCTCCGAGTGTCGAATTCCAGTTGACACAAGCTGCTGATGGCGCTTATGCGATGACCATCATGTCCGCATTGCTGCGAAAAAATTTAAGGATCGAAGTGGAAGGCGAAGATGCAGAAATTGACGATAATTATTTCGACATCGACGCTGGAATACCAAAAGTCGTCCGGATTGTCTCGGATCGCACTCAAAAGTTGGTTAAGGAAAGACTCAGACTTCGAGCGCTGTGAAGTTGAAGCCGCGTTTGACGATCGCGAGAGTTACTCAAATAGAAAGAAGGCAGAGATCATGAAGAGGGAAGAACTACAAGTGCGAAGGCACGCTTTACTTATTGAGCCGGATATATCACGGGTCATCATCAAGCCGTTCGATTCGGTAAACCCGCGCAGCCCTACATATGCGCCGAGGATCAAAGAGCTTCTTAAGAGAGTTCTGGATCTGACCGAAAGGGAATCCACGATTATTCTCAACGCCGTGTTTGCCGAATTCAAGAATCGTCACCGGGATCTTGAAGGCGTATTTCAGCAAGGCTATGAGCGGGTCAAGGCCCTTTTGCCTTCCGGGCGAAAACTATCAAAAACACAACGGTTGCTTGTCGGGTCGTACTTCGCGTGTGAATATTCGCTCGAAGCTGCAGCTCTCTTTAATCCTTCCATTGTTCCCCATGTCGACCAGAAGGGCGTGTCGCATGGATCTCTGCGATTTATCATGAGCCTGCGCGCGACGGGAGAGGGGCATATTTCTTCTATCGAATTTCGGACGGGGATTATCGACAAGAACGGTAAAGTTTCTCTCGATGCGTCAGGCAAATATGTCTCGACCCCTTCGGTAAATCCGAACCCATCCTACACTAGATCGGAGTTTTTCGCAAAACTTCAGGATGAAGTCCGACGAAGTTCGTCGGTGGAAGAGCTGAAACGATCATTGCCCGCTCAATTCACACGATCTCAATTGTCGGGGAGGATCGGCCAATTCAAAAAACGCCACGGAAAGCTTTCAATTGCTCAGCGACGGTTTGCCGATCATCTCGAGTCGCTGCTCGAACTCAATTATGAAATAACTTTTCCGCAACGGGTGCCGCTTTCAGAGCGTGCAATTTTTCCGGTGTCGTCATATGAAGTCAACGGAATTGAAGACGCGAGGTTTGTCAGGTTTGTCGACGATGATGGAAGGGCGACCTATTATGCCACATACACGGCATACAACGGCAAGACCATTATGCCGCTGCTTCTTCAAACTACCGATTTTGTTCAACTGCGCGTCAATTCGCTAAGCGGAAATGCGGCTAAAAATAAGGGGATGGCTTTGTTCCCGAGGAAAATCAGGGGCAGATTTGCAATGGTATCCAGACATGACGCCGAGAATCTGTATATCGCCTATTCCGACAACGTGTATCAATGGAACGACCCTTCGCCGCTGATGCAGCCATCGTTCTATTGGGAATTCACTCAGGTAGGGAATTGCGGCTCTCCGATTGAAACCGAGAAAGGATGGCTTCTTCTTACTCATGGCGTTGGCCCGGTGAGGAAGTATTGTATCGGTGCGGTCCTGCTTGATCTTGACAATCCCGCAAAGGTGATCGGAAGGCTGAAGAAGCCGCTTATCGCGCCGGATGACGGGGAGAGAGAAGGATATGTACCGAATGTCGTTTACACGTGCGGCGCGATTGCCCACAAACGCCGATTGATCGTGCCATATGCAATGTCCGACCGTGCTGTCCGTAGCGCGAGCGTTTCGATAGATGAGCTTATTGCACGAATGGAGTGATTGGAAATGCTGCTAGGAACTTGCGGATGGATGAATAAGGCGGGACCTTCCCCGACGCGAAGCCCCTTGTAACGAGGGCTCCGCGCGTCAAATTAATTTATTTTCGGGGAGGCGAATGTAAAAGATAATGGATTAATCATGAGACGCCAGGAACTTCTGCTCCAACTGTTCCGAGATCTGTTTGAAAATGTATTCATGGTTACTGGGTGCATGCTCGAGCATCAGATTGATCGTCGACCCGTAGCTCAAATACATGTTGGCAAGATGCGCCTTGTAGCTGATAGACGAATCTAGATTATCCTTCGATACACGTTGGAGCATTGAGGCAAGACGGGAGTAATCCAAATCCGGATAAAGATTCTTGTAGATCACTACGTTATAGATCGTCGATTCCACGATGCCCGGAAAATCGTCTCGCTGAAGAGAATACTCGAAGTTCTTCAAGACGAGCGCTTGATTCGAGGGGACCTTGTCGACTCTATCGGGATGAGCCATCGCTCCAGATACACCGAGCAGGGCGAAAGCAACAACCGCTGCGATTGTTTTTGGGACGTTCTTCATAAGCACTTCCTCCTTAAAATGTTTTTAGATAACAGCCTCACCGTGTAGATCAGCAAACCGAATGCCAAAAAGGGATCGAATTTTAGACATAACGTTGACCTTTCCGCGTCAAGGTTTTTAAAGGAGTGCCACGTAATTGCAGCCATTCGTAAACTGGCGTCTGTATGTTACTAGGCCATAATCGATTGCAAAGATGCAAGGAAGAAGTGGCTTTGTGCTGGAATGTGGCAGGGATTTACAACAGGGAAGCTTAACATGAGGTGAAGTTCGTAGGGTCTTAAGTTTCCGGCGGGTCGTTTTCAAGCCTTCGAAGCCTGTTGTTCAAGGCTCGTCGAGAAATGCCGAGCAACTCCGCAGCGATTGTTTGATTTCCTTCAGCGCGGCGGAGCGCTTCGGCAATGAGAGCATCTTCCGCTTCCTGTAATGTCGGAAAGCGATTGGGAAAGGAGAGAAGTTCGTCGGGTTGAACCTCGTTGTAGGAACGTTCTCTCTTGCCCGTTCGGCCATGATTTCGGTCTGCAATTTTTTTCCTGATTGAGTCGAGCGAGAGGACGCCCGACTTATGGACGCTGACGGCATCGAAGATCATCCCTTCCAGTTCCCGTACGTTTCCCGGAAAATCGTAGTTTGCAAGGAGCGTATAGAATTCCTTCGGCACAGTCGGCCTTTTCTTTGCGAGACTCGTTGCAGCCTTTGTCATAAAATGATCGATGAGAAGCGGCAGGTCGGATTTTCTTTCGCGCAACGGGGGGATTGAGATATGATGAGATTTCAGCCGATAGTACAAATCCTGACGGAACGAATCGCTCGTCTGCATAGCAGCGACGTCGCGATGGGTCGCAACGATGATCCGCGCATCGGAAAGCTTTGCCATGTCGGACCCGAGAGGGTAGTAGCTTCCATCCTGCAAGAGGCGCAGCAGCTTCACCTGTGATTCGATGCTGAGGTCGCCGATCTCGTCCAGGAACAACGTTCCTTGGTCGGCTCTCTCGATCAATCCCATCCTTTCTCCCTCCGCGCCGGTGAACGCTCCTTTTTTGTGTCCGAACAATGTATCGGAAAAGAAATCGTCGTCGACGCCGGCAACGTTGACGGTGACAAGCTCGCCTTTGCGTCCACTGATAGTATGCACCGCCCGAGCGAAGAGCTCTTTTCCTGTTCCGGTTTCGCCGGTGATGAGGACGGGGAGGATCGTTTTCGCTATCGCTTCGATGTAACGGAAGATCGAACGCATCGTCGCGCTGTGGGTCACGATCTCGTTGAAGGCATCCGGGTGTTCGAGGTTCTGCCGGAAGAGGGATTGTTTTAATAGCTCGTTCTCACTCCGAATTTCCGTCAGCTCGAGTCCGCGTTTGATCGTTGTGACGAGCTTCGTGTCATTCACCGGCTTGACGACGTAATCAAACGCCCCTTCTTTGATGCATAAGACCGCACTATCCACGTCGTTGATGGCAGTGATCATGACGACCGGGATATGGGGATAGAATTGGATGATTTTTTTTAAAAGCTCCATCCCCGACACATATTGCATGTTCATATCGAGGGCGACGAGCGAATACGGTTTCTTCTCCAGCAACGCCATGACGTTCCTGCTGTCGGCGCAGGTCTCTGTGTTGTTGATACCGTTGGAAGAGAGCGTGAGCTCTGCGCTCAGGAGAAAGTGCTCTTCATCGTCGACGAGTAGAACGGGGTCTGTTGGAAAGATTTTTGAACTCATGGCAGTGGCTCGGGTATGACAGTTTCGTGCGGGGAGAACGAGACGCGAGCAATAGTTCCTTTGT
>DATJXA010000008.1:0-11344 GCA_035500675.1 Bacteroidota bacterium
CACCACGCCCGGCATCTTTTTCACTCTTCCTTTTTTCCACGCCCAGATCTGCGGGCTGATATAATAGACGACCTTAATGCCGTGCTTCTTCACTTTCCGCGCGAAGCGGAGGTTGAACCCCGGATAGTCGATCAAGACGACGACGTCGGGCTTTTTCAAAACAAGCAATTGCTCCAGCGTCCGTTCGACGGAGCGGATAAGCGGGAGATGGCGAATGACTTCGAGAAAGCCCATGAACGAGAGTTCGCGCACATGATACGTCAACGCCATGCCTTCCCGTTTCATCTTCTCACCGCCTATGCCGAAAATTTCTATCGACGGCTGCAACCGCTTCAGCTCGCGGACGACGCCCGCCCCGTGCGCATCTCCCGAAGCTTCCCCAGCAATCATCATGACGCGCTGTACCATAGGTCATCCTTGACGGACAAAATACAGAGCCACGACAGCGACCGTAAGGAGCGAAAAGGCCTGCAGCGTGCGACGCTCCGAGTGAAGCCCGCGTGAAATATCCGGTCCGCGGTGGAACGAATGCTCTCCCGAGTAGCGCGTGAGCCGCGGAAAAAAACGAGGGACGTTGAGAAGATAACGGCTGTACTCTTCTCCAAATGCCGTCTGCAAATATTCTTCTTCTTTCATCACGATGACCCTGTATTGAAACAGAAAAAAAACGAACGCCGCCAGCACCAGATACGGCGCGAGCGCATTCGACATGATCCCGACTCCGACATACATCAAAATGTTGCCGACGTAGAGCGGGTTCCTCACGTAGCTGAAAGGCCCGTCAACGAACAAATGAGTACCTCCCACTGCGCCCGTGGTGCGTGTTTCCGTCCCCGCAACCGAAACCCCCCAGAGCCGCAACGATTCACCCGCAAGCGCAATACAAAAACCGGATGCAAGCGACGTTATTGTAGGATGCGCGTACACAAGCATGAGAAGAATGAACGGAATAGGCGTGTAACTGCGCATGTTGAATATTTTTCCCGCAATATCCACGCCCTATCCTCGCATGAAAATTTCTTTTCTCAAAAGCTCCGCGGTCCGACGCTTGCGGGGACGGCCATCTTCGACGATGGACTTGAAGGTTCGGAGAATATCGTCGAACGTGTCAAACCGATGATAGGTGATGTTCTCACGCTCGCAATACTTTAACAACGTTTGTTTCGCGAAGATAATATCGGCATACCGTGCCGGGCATTGATCCGAATGACCGTTGCCGATGTACACGATGACATTCTCGTCGCTCGATCTCGTCAGCACATGATTCCTCTTGCAGTTCGCGCACTTGATGCACTCCTCGTCGGCGAACGGAAATACGGGGACAATCGTGCCGCCGGGTTGTATCTCCAGACGATTCGCATAAAAAGGAAGATGGCCGAGGTTCTCGCGCTGCAACACCTGCTTGATATAAACGTCGAAACCATCGCTCAAAATATGGATCGGGATCGACAGCGACTTGCAATACCGCTCGAAACGATGGAAACCCGCATCGATCTCTTGACCTTCGACAAAGGAGCCGAACGTTTCCGTCGAGAGTGAGGCGACGGTAGCGCAAGACCTTCGCCAACTCTCTTGCGCGCTGATGATCCCCTCCACCGAATCGCGGAACGCTTTTCCGGCTTCTTCGCGATCGCCGAAGACCCCGAACATCGTATCCCCGATATCATTGCGCGTGATGGTGCCGTCGAAATCCGTGAACACGATATAGGTGAGTTCTTCCGTCATTAGTTTTGAGCTACTGCATTTTCATTGAACCGTACGGAGACGAGTTTGGAGACGCCTTCTTCTTCCATTGTCACGCCGTACATTGCATTCGCCGCTTCCATCGTCCTTTTATTGTGCGTGACGACGATGAACTGCGTGTTGTCGCTGAATTTTCGTAGGATCCGGGAGAAACGGTCGATGTTGGAATCGTCGAGCGGCGCGTCGACTTCGTCCAGGATGCAAAACGGACTCGGCTTGACGAGATAAATCGCAAAGAGGAGCGCTATTGCTGTAAGGGTTTTTTCACCGCCCGACAGAAGGTCGATCGATGTCGGACGCTTGCCGCGCGGCTTCGCGATGATCTCGATCCGCGCCTCGAGGGGATCCACATCCTCTTCCAACCGGAGGTCGCACTCGTCCCCTTCGTCGAACAGTCCCTTGAACGTTGCAATGAAATTATCGCGGATCTTGCTGAAGGTATCGCCGAACGTCTTCTGCGCAGTGGTGTTGATCTCGTCGATGGTGGAAAGGAGAGTTTTTTCCGCATCGACGAGGTCGTTGCGCTGGGTCGTGATGAATTCGAGACGCTCTTTTTCTCCTTTGAATTCATCGAAGGCGGCGAAGTTCACGGGACCGAGGGCGGTGATCTTTTCCTTGAGCGTTTGGACCTCCCCGCGAACCGTTTCAATATTGAAATCGCCCGCATCGGCATACTGTTTCACTTCGAGAAGGAATCCGTATTCTTCCCGCGCACGTGTGACGAGATTCTCCGCGCGGAGAGAAAGCTCGGATAGCTTGATCTCAAGCTCGTGCGTGACGCCGAGTGAATCGTCGTGAAGCCTCCGTTCATCCTTGATCTTCAGCTCGATCTCGTGCATCTGGTTCCGCTTGACGTTGTACTCCGAGTCGACGCCCTTCCGGCGTTCGACCATCGCCTGGAGCCCGCTGTTCAGTCCATTGATCTCGCTTTCCGTATCGCGAAGGTCGGCAGTGAGGCGCTCGATCTCGACTTTGGCCTCCGCAATGTCGCGGTCGCGCTGCGCGAGGGTTGAGGTAATATTTTCAATGGTCTCGCGCGTGTACTCAAGCTCACGGGCGATATTTTTCTCCTCGTTCTGGAGGTTCACGAGGGCGACATGCGCCGTATTCGTGACTTCGGAGTATTCCGTCCAAAGCACTTCCATCGTCTCCAATTCACTTGCCGCTGCCCCCGAATTTTGTTCCCCTGTCGATTTCTCTTTTTCAAGGCGCGCAATTTCGGGGAGAAGGAGGTCGATCTCCTTCTGGAGGTCATCCGCTTCAACGGCGAGTTTGGAGTTCTCCGACGTATTCCGTGCCATGTTCTCGTTGATGCGTTTCTTTTCAAACTCGATCTGAGCGATGCGCATTTCAACGCTCGTCATCTGCTGTTCGATCCGCTTCGCGGCTTCGCTGAGGGTTTTGATCTCGATGGCGGCGAGTGCTCGCTCCTTCCCTGCGATCTCCCTCCGGATCTTTGCCAACGACTCTTCGAGCGAGGCCGTTTCGCCTTCGAGCTCCGTAATTTGGCTTTTCTTCCCGATCATTCCGCCGTCGTCGGTGTGTGCGCTTCCGCCTTTCAAGACCCCTTGTCCCGTCACGATCTCGCCGTCTAGAGTGACGCATTTAAGAAGCGGCTGGCCGTTCACCATCGGCAGAGCAGATCGAACGTCGTTGACGAGAACTGTATTGTCAAAGACGTATTCCGAAAGATTGCTGAAAGCCGGGTCGCACGAAACGACCTCTTTAGCCCAGCCGATCACGCCCTCGCCCGTCACCGGCAGACGTTGCCGCGTAAGGGGCGGAATGCGGTCGAGGCAAATGAACGTCGCTTTCCCTTTTTGATTCTTCTTGAGGACCTCAATTCCGCGGTAGGCCTCGTCGATGTTCTTCACGACGATGAAGCTCGCCATCTCGCCCAGAGCAGATTCGATCGCGATGCGGAAGCGGGCTTCTGTCGTGAACGCGTCGGCGACCGTCGTCTGGACATGCGCTTTCCATTCATCGTTCGTGATGAGAAATTTCGCCCCTTCGGAAAATCCGTCGTAGCTTTCCACAAGTCCTTTGAGAAATTCCAATCTTGCCTGGCGACGATCGAGCAGCCCGCGCGTTTCGAACTCTTGGTTCCTCGAAGATTCTATTTCCTTTTCCAACGTGATTTTTGCTTGCTCCATCTGGTGGACCCGTACTTCGGCTTCCGCAAACTGCTTGCGGAGCGCCCGGTCTTCCGCGCTCAGCTGGTTGACAAGTTCGGAGTTCGTCCCGACCTCGTTCTTGTAGATCTCATTTTCTTCGTTGGAAAAATCTATCCGCCCGTGGATGTTTTCGACCCGCGCCTTCGTCCTCTCATGCTCTTGCCGCTTGAGGGAAATCTCATTCAGCAATCCCATGATGAGGTCCTGAAGTTTTTTGACCTCTCCCTTTTTGGCGTCGACCTGGATGGTAAATGCATCGAGCTCCGCTTTCTTGTCCGCATAATGCCGTTCGGCTGCGTCGACTTTCTCATGAGCCTGCTCGACCGAGGCGCGAAGTTCTTTCGAACGCGCCTGCAGTTCCTCCTCTTGCCGGCGCAATTCCACTTTATCTTTCTCGTACCGTTCGATCGAAAGGCCGAGGGATTTTTTCCGTTCGCTGGAAGAAATCTGCCGCTGCTGGACGGCGTTCAACTTCTGCTGTTGTTCGGTGAGGTCGCTTTGTGCGTCCGTCAACCGGGCTTCGAGTTCGCTCAGCTCTTTGCGCAAAATGTCGAGGAGCGTTTCTTTGCTTGTGAGTTCCATATCGATCCGCTCTTTTTCGCTGCGCGCGGTGTTGAGATCCTTTTTCATCGGTTCGATGTTCCCGATAAGAGCGGCGTACTCCCGCTCGAGGAGGTCGACTTCGAGCGCCCGAAGCCGTTGCGAGAACTCGTTGTATTTCTCCGCTTTCTGTGCCTGCCGTTCAAGGGAATTGACCGCCTTTTGGACTTCTTTTACGACGTCGTTTACCCGCACAAGGTCTTGCTGCACCGTTTCGAGCTTGTGGTACGCTTCCTTCCTCCGATGCTTGTACTTCGTGACTCCCGCCGCTTCCTCGAACAGACGCCGCCGCTCGTCGGTCCGGTCGCTCAGGATAGTTTCGACCATCTTCAGCTCGATAACCGAGTATGCGTCTGAACCCATACCGGTATCCATGAACAAGTCTTTGATATCTTTGAGCCGGCAGAGGGTCTTGTTGAGGAAATACTCGCTTTCACCGGAACGATAGACGCGGCGCGTCACGGTCACTTCGGAATACTCGGTCGGCAGGATCCCCTTCGTGTTTTCGATCGTCAGCGACACATCGGCCATGCCGATCGGTTTTCGCTTTTTTGTGCCGTTGAAAATGACGTCTTCCATCTTGTCGCTCCGCAGCGTGCTGGGGCGTTGTTCGCCAAGCGCCCACCGGATCGCGTCGACCACGTTCGTTTTGCCGCATCCGTTCGGGCCAACGATCGCTGTGATCCCTGAATCGAATTTCAAATGCACTTTATTGGCGAAAGACTTGAACCCGACAACCTCTAACTTGGATAGATACATAAGTCCCTTCCGTCGTCAGTTCGAAGCGGGAACGACAGTACTCATCATGAACCTGATGTACGCCGTCGTTGCGTGTGCATAATCGAAATACCCGTACCAGATCATCCCTATCGCCGCGATAGCCACAATGCCGATCGCGTAGATTTTAAAGGGCGAGCTATCGTAGATGATCGAAATTCCTTTCAACGTCCTGAAAAGGATCCAAAGCATGACAAACCCGAAGATCACCAACACCGGCAGAACGTACACGTCGCTTTCCATAACGCGGTAGAGGATCATGCCGAGCGGTATAAAAATAACCATGGGCAGCGTCGACCAGACTGCCACCGAATACGAATGAAAAAGATACACCTTCGTGCGGACGAAAAAAGAGAACAGCTGCACAAGAACGGTGACGACGAACATCCACGCAAAACAGGCCAACCCGCAGTATGCGATGCACTCGAGCGGATGCCAAATGAGTTCGATGATCGCCCCTTTGAGAGAATCCGAAGTGACGAGCATCGTTAAAATATAATCGAGCACCAAGCTTGAACGAAAATGATATGCGATGCTCGAAACGACGATCGCAAAAGTCACGGCGACGATCGCGGAGAGAATCGCAGTGTGAAAATTCGAAAGGATCCTTTGGTCGCGGATGTCCGCAAAAAAATTATAGGGACGGCGTAACGCACGAAACACGCTCTCCCTGAAACGGCGGTCGGTATTGAGCAGCCAGAAGAAAAGAATCAAGAGCACAAGCCCGAGAAGCACGTATGCGATCGGCGACGCGACCGAATGATTGCCGATCGGGAGGGCTGCGATTTTTTCTCCGAGGAACATCGACCGCACGACATCGTATGCCTCTTTCTTCTCTCGGTCGAATTCGACAATGCCGTGCGAATAGAGGTCGGGCACGTCGGACTTGACGGTCAGCATCGGCCTGTCCCCACGCCAATCGTTAAAACTCCAGACAAAACTTCCAGCAACGTTTGCTTCCTTGATGAGGTCATACCGCTGGAAAAGGAAACGCGCCTGCGATTCTTGCGACATCGGATCGCTGTACCCGTTGCGGTTGTCGAGCTCAATATTTTTTCCGTAACGGCCGACGATCACAGGTTGATCCGGGTGCGCCCGTTTCCAATCCGCAAGGTCCGATTTGAACGCATGAAGATCCGCAGTCGTCAATCGGACGCCGGCAATATCGACGAGCGTCGAGTTCTGATTGTCGTCGAGCGACATGGAGATGTAGTAGGTCAGCCTGCTATCGAGCGATCTCTCAAGGGTCTGTAGATCGGTGATCAGCACTTTTGCGCGCGGGTCGACCGATTCGAATCCATCGCCAAAACCCCATGCAATGATCGAGGGATGATTCCGGTCGCGGTGAATCATCTCCTTCATGTAATTTTCTACCAGCGTCCGATAATTTTCCACCGAAAAAATGTCCGCCGGCACTTCGTACAGGGGTATCTCTTCGAATGCGAGAAGTCCGTACAGGTCGCAGAGATTAAGGAGAAAAGGGTGCGGCGGATGAAAGGCAAAGCGAACGGCATTGGCTCCGAGGTTTTTGATCAGAGCTATATCTTTCTCCATCTCTTCGTACGACATTGCACTCCCGTGGTCGGGTGTATCCTCTCCCCATGTGACTCCTCGCAGAGTAACCGGTGCGCCGTTGAGAAGAATTTGCTGCTTTTCTTTCCCGACCGTCCTGATCCCGGTCTGTATCGAGCATTCATCCATCATGATCGTCGTTTTGCCTTCTCCGCTCGAGATGGTCGCATGGACCGTATAGAGGTTGGGCTGGTCGGGGCTCCACATTTTTGCGTTCACAAGGGGCAGCGTCGTCTGCACTGCAACATCCCTGTTCGCCTCGGGACTGAATGTCACCGGAACACTTTTCGACACCACCGTGCCCGTTGCTCTGTCGGAGAGTTCGACGTTGAAATTCATGACAGACTGACCCTGATGGTCGCCAAAGACGAGCTTTGAAATGTCCCTGCTTGAAACAACGGCATGAACGGCAAGTTTCACCAGCTTAGGGTCGAGACTTTCGGCCGACGCGCTTAAATCATCGATCCATACCGGCGGCGTAGCGATGAGAAAAATATCTCTGAAGATCCCCCCATAATTCTTCCATCCTCCTATTTGCTGACGGAGAGGCAAGGTGCTCCGCGAGTTAAGCGTATTATCGACGACCAACCGAATCACGTTTTCACTCCCCAGCTGAACGGTATTCTCAGGGACGAGAAACGAAAAAGAAGTGTACCCTCCTTCGTGCTTCCCGATGAATGTTTCGTTCAGATAGACTTCGACTTGGTAATTTATCCCATACGAAACAAACTTGAAGCTATGGGAAGTGAGAAGGTAAGCGGGGAGGTCAAATTTACGCGTAAAAATTATTTTCCCCTCATAATCCGTAGCCGACGGCACTACGACTTTATTCCATGTCGCCCCATCATCGGTGGAATAATTCCATTCCCCCGACAAATCAATAACAGATCTTGTGGAAGAAGCTAGATTGAGAACTTCGGGTCTGGATTTTCCCCCGTTTTGGTAGAACTTACTTTTTGAGAGAGCTTGGGAAGAGAGAACGAGAAAACAGGAGAATGCGAGAAGGTAACGATAAAATGAGGTTTGCAATAATGGACTCAAAATTATTGAAGAAAAACGCCTCTTCTTGAAGAACTAACGCTCCACAAGTCCTTTATTCTTTTGAATATAATACATGAGAGCCCGAAAAGCAATCAAAATAAGAATGCTCTAAGTCAATTTTAAATAATGACTTAGAGCATCTCATAAATGCATAACTCAAAAAATAAGCCCTTTTTTTGCAAATTTCGAGGGGGGCTAAGAAGCAGCAATAATTGCGGAAAATGAATCCGGTTTGAGGCATGCCCCGCCGACGAGAGCGCCGTCAATATCGGGCTGGCTTAAGAGTTCCTTTGCATTTTCGGGCTTTACACTCCCTCCGTACTGTATAATCACTCCCTCGGCGACGTTCCATGAGTACAATTGGCCTACCAATTTCCTGATAAGCTGGTGCACCTCTTCCGCTTGTTGCGGAGTAGCATTTTTTCCCGTCCCTATAGCCCAGACTGGTTCATAAGCAATGATAGCATTCTTCAGATTTTCTTCTGAAAGCCCGACGAGCACACCCTTCACCTGAACCGTGATGACATTTTCCATAATTCCTTTTTCCCTCTCCTCCAACGTTTCGCCCACACAGATAATTGGTTTCATGCCCGATGCAAGGACTTTTTTTGCTTTTTGATTGATCAGCTCATTGGTTTCATGAAAGTATTGCCTTCGTTCGGAGTGGCCGACGATGACGTACTGACATCCCGCCGATTTCAACATCTTGACCGATATCTCTCCGGTATAAGCGCCGTCATCATGGACTGAAACATCCTGAGCCCCAAGCTTTATGTCGCTTCCCTTTAACAATTGCTGTGCGACAACAAGTGAGGTAAAGGGAGGACAAATGATCACTTCAGCTTTTGATTGTTTGATGGCACTCTTCAGTCCGCTGATGAGGTCGGCCGTTTCAAATACATCTTTGTTCATTTTCCAATTGCCCGCAATGACTTTGTTTCTCATAGAATTATTCTTTCTAGTGTAAAGGCGTAAGTGGGATAGTTGAGATTAAGGTTGAGGTTGAGGTTGAGGTTGAGGTTGAGAAAATGGGCAGGAAGAGATTCAAGGATTGGCGAGTCTATTTTTTAGGATCTCATTGACCATTTTTGGATTTGCTTTTCCTTTGGTTGCCTTCATCGTCTCTCCGACAAAGAAACCGATGAGCTGAGTCTTTCCTTTCCGGTATTCTTCGAGTTGTGCGTGGTTCCGCGAAACGACTTCGTCGATAATTTTTTCCAGAGCTCCGGCGTCGGAAAGTTGCACGAGCCCTTTACGTTCGACGATGTTCTGGGGGGTTTCTTTTGTCTTCACCATTTCTTCGAAGACGTCCTTCGCAATCTTGCCGCTGATTGTCCCTCCCGCGATCAAGTTCACCATCGCCCCGAGGTTGTCGGGCGACACCGGAAAATCTGTCCATTGAAGATGCTGGTCTTTGATGACGCGAAGAACGTCCGTCATGACCCAGTTGCTGACAGATTTGTACGATTCAGGATTCTTTTGTGAAAGCGTCGATGCGGTCTGTTCGTAATAATCCGCCGAGGCTCTTTCGAGGGTCAGAATATCGGCATCGTACTTGGGCAGGCTGAATTGTTTGATGAAACGATCCCGACGCTGTTTGGGGAGTTCGGGAAGTTCGGACTTCAATGATGCGATCCAAGGTTCATCGACGCGGACCGGGACGAGGTCGGGGTCCGGGAAATACCGATAATCATGCGCCTCTTCTTTGCTCCTCATTGACACTACAACGTTCTTGTCGGCATCCCACAGCAATGTCTCCTGCACCACTGCTCCCCCGTCTTCGATCATTTCGATCTGACGGTCGATCTCGTAGTCGAGCGCCCGTTCGACATTGCGGAATGAATTCATGTTTTTGATCTCGGTTTTCGTGCCGAGCGCGCTCGCCCCGACTAACCGTACGGAGACATTCGCGTCGCAACGAAGGCTCCCTTCTTCCATGTTGCCGTCGCAGATGCCGAGGTACGTGACGATCTGCCTGATCGCCGATAAATATTGGTACGCTTCATGAGAGGAACGGAGATCCGGTTCGGTAACGATCTCTATCAACGGAACGCCGCATCGGTTGACGTCCACGAGCGTGTCCGGGTCCAGGTCGTGGATCGATTTGCCGGCATCCTCTTCCATATGGATGCGCGTGATCGCGATGCGCTTTGTCGACCCGTTGTTCAACTCTATATCCACATAACCGTTTCTGCAAATAGGTTCTTCATATTGCGAGATCTGGTATCCTTTGGGCAGGTCCGGGTAAAAATAATTTTTCCGCGCAAAAATTGAAATCGGAGCGATGGCACAATGCGTAGCGAGTCCCATTTTTACGATGAACTCGACAACGCTCTTGTTGAGGACGGGCAACACGCCTGGCATGCCGAGACACACTGGGCAGGAGTTTGAGTTAGGAGCATTGCCGAATTTCGTGGTGCAGCCGCAGAAAGCTTTTGAATGTGTCAAAAGCTGAGCGTGGACTTCAAGCCCTATCACCGCTTCATATTTCTCGTTGTGCGCCATAAATCCCTTCCGGCGTGCCGTTTACGCCGCTAACGCATTTGTCACTTTTTCCGCCGCATCTTTGAGATTTTCGGCGACAAGAAACCTCATTCCCGACTTTTTGAGAATATCGGCGGCGAGGTCTGCATTCGTTCCGGCCAATCTGATGACAATCGGTATTTTCACTTCGACTTTTTTCGCGGCTTCTACGACCCCGGTGGCGACCCGGTCGCAACGAACGATGCCGCCGAAAATGTTGATGAGAATTGCTTTTACATTTTTATCGGCAAGAATAATCTTGAACCCGCTCTCGACGGTTTGTGCGTTTGCGCCTCCGCCAACGTCGAGAAAATTCGCCGGATCGCCCCCCGCCAATTTAATGATATCCATCGTTGCCATCGCGAGCCCGGCGCCGTTCACCATGCATCCGACATTGCCGTCGAGCTTGATGTAATTGAGGTTGGATTTCGATGCCTCGATCTCCAGCGGTTCTTCCTCATCGAGATCGCGCAGGTTATTAAATTCTGGATGTCGGTATAACGCATTGTCGTCAAAATTGATCTTCGCATCGAGGGCAAGAACATTTCCCTCTTTCGTGATGACAAGCGGATTGATTTCTGCGAGCGATGCGTCGGTTGACACATACGCCTTATAGAGCGCAAGAAGGAACTTGACCCCGTTTTTAAACGCGTCGCCGGTAAGACCGAGAGCAAAAGCGAGCTCCCGGGCCTGAAATTGCTGTAAGCCGACGGCCGGGTCCACGTGTTCTTTAACGATCTTCTCGGGCGTTTCTGCGGCTACCTTTTCGATCTCGACTCCTCCTTCTGTCGAAACCATGACAACGTTCATTCCTTTCGTTCGGTCGAGCGTTACCCCGACATACATTTCCTTCGCAATGTTTATCCCTTGCTCGATGAGGAGACGTTTCACAACCTTGCCCTCGGGTCCTGTTT
>DATJXA010000009.1:0-17596 GCA_035500675.1 Bacteroidota bacterium
CGAATCTGAACGCGCGGAGACTCGCGGAACAAGAGAAGGTGGATATCCGCCTGTACAACATTATTTATGACGCAATCAACGAGGTGCGCAACGCTCTCGAAGGGTTGCTCGCGCCGACCATTTCAGAAGAAGTGACTGCGACCGTTGAAGTCCGCGAGACGTTCAAAGTGCCGAAGATCGGTACTGTGGCCGGATGTTATGTCACGGACGGAAAAATAACGCGCAACAATAAAGTGAGGCTCCTCCGAGATGGGATCTCTATTTTTGAGGGGACGCTCACTTCCCTGAAGCGCTTTAAGGATGATGTCCGCGAAGTTGAGCAGGGGTTTGAGTGTGGGGTGGGCCTCGAAAACTTCAACGACATCAAAGTCGGGGACGTCATCGAGGCGTACAAAACCGTCGAAACGAAACGAACATTGTAAGGGCCGGTTATTGTTAGTCCCGCAGAAAGAAAAGAATGTCAGTTAGAACAGAACGAGTCGCATCGCTTCTGCGCCATGAACTCGGGACAATTATCAGCCGTGAATATAGCGGCGGAGAACTTGGTTTTAGCACCGTAACTGAAGTTCGGGTAACGCCCGACTTGAAGATCGCGAAGATCTACGTCAGCATTCTTGGCTCGCCGGAGGTGAGGACGAAAACGCTTGCCCGGTTGGAAAGCGAAAAGGCCCAACTGAGAAGCACTCTCGCTGCGCATATTAACATGAGATTCACGCCGGCCCTCCAGTTCTACCAAGATGATACGATGGATAGAGTTGAAAACCTGGAAAGGCTGATCAAGAAAATTCATGAAAACGATGGCGATGCTCACTGAACCCGTGTCCATGACCTCCGATGTCGAGTCGCTGGACTTCGAGGCGGGCGAGTTGTTCCTTGTCGATAAGCCGATGGACTGGACATCGTTTGACGTCGTGCACCGGGTTCGCGATCTTTTTCACGTAAAGAAGGTCGGGCATGCGGGAACGCTGGACCCAAAGGCAACCGGTTTGTTGATTTTGTGCACCGGAAAAAGAACGAAAGAGATCGACGAATTTACGGGCAAGGAAAAAGAATACGAAGGCATTCTTCAGCTCGGCAGTACGACGGCGAGCTTCGACTCCGAGACGCCAATCGAAGACATGAAAGAGTTCCATTCGATTACGGAAGAGAACATGGTTTCCATGTTTCACAGCTTCCTCGGTGAACAATCCCAACTGCCTCCGATGTATTCAGCGGTCAAGCATTCGGGAAAACCGTTGTACAAATACGCTCGGAAAGGCCGTTCAGTAGAACGAACCCCGAGGGATATTGAAATCATGCAATTCGAAATGGTCTCTTTTCAATTGCCGTTCGTAGAATTTCGGATCGTCTGCTCCAAAGGGACTTACATCCGATCTCTGGTTTCGGATTGCGGGGACAAGTTAGGTTGCGGAGCGTTTCTTAAAGAGCTTCGACGAACAAGGATCGGAGAATTCTCCGTCCGGGACGCTCTGACCATAGAAGACCTGCACGTGCTTGCTCAGAAGTGTGCGCCGAGGAGGTCGCTCCAAGAAGCATGAAAGTGGCCAACTCGCTTTCGGAAATACCCCATGATCAAAATTCCGTCGTCTCCGTCGGAACCTTCGATGGCGTTCACTTGGCCCATCGAAAAATTATCAAAGAGGTCGTTCAACGAGGGCAAGAACGGAACGGCAGAAGCGTCATCGTAACCTTCAATCCTCATCCCAAGGAGGTTGTTGGAAAGACTCGGTCGGATGATGGGCTGCATGGCTCTCAGCCGGTTGAGCTTTTGACAACGCATGACGAAAAGCTGAAGCTTCTGGCGGATCTCGGCGTTAATGTGACATTCGTCGTTCCGTTCACGTATGAATTCTCACGAAGGCCCTTTCGAGATTTTTATGCCCACGATATCGTCGACGGCATCGGAGTGGGGGAAGTGATCGAAGGATACGATCATGGGTTCGGACGAGATCGTGAAGCAGGTCTTGCGCAGCTGCTCGAGCTTGGCCGCGAGTTTGGCTTCTCGGTCGTCGCGGAAAAGCAGTTCATGATCAATGGAACGGCGGTGAGCAGTTCGCAAATACGAGCTTACCTTTCCGAGGGGGACGTCGCTAAAGCAAGCGACATGCTCGGAAGGCGTTACGCTTTTTCAGGAGTGGTTGTGCGAGGAGATCGACGCGGCAGGGAATTAGGCTTTCCCACAGCGAACCTCGCGTTGAACGACCGTCGTAAAATGTTGCCAGGCAACGGCGTCTATGCCGTGGTGGCGATTCTCGACGGCACGGAGTACCGGGGACTCATGAGCATCGGCGTGCTTCCGACATTTTTTGACAATCATGAAAAGGTATGCGAAGTGTTTCTGTTCGATTTTGACAAAGATATTTACGGTAAAACGATGACTGTGGAGTGCGTTGGTTGGATCCGCGGGGAGAAGAAGTTTCAATCCGCGGAGGAACTTGTCAAAGAAATGGGCGAGGATACTGCGAGGGGGAAAAGAATTTTTGAAAATGTGGTCTCATCCTAATTACTATACACGAAGGAGTATGTATGTCGATCCCAAAAACCCAGAAGGCAGAATTCATTAAAAAGTACGGAAAATCTCCCAACGATTCCGGAACCCCGGAAGTACAGATTGCCATCCTTACGGCGAATATCAACGCGCTGTCCGGCCATTTTGAAGCGCACAAAAAAGACAACCATTCGCGCGTTGGGCTGCTGCGCATGGTCGGAAAAAGACGGCGCCTTCTCGACTATCTTATGGAAAAAAATATCGAGCGGTACAGAAAGATCATCCAGGAATTGGATATCCGTAAATAACGGACGGCATGAGCAACGACTGCCGATCTAATTCGGCACAATTATGAATTAAATTTGATAAAGCAGGAATTATGGTAGTAAAAAAAGAAATTAAAATTGGAAACGGCACCCTCTCACTTGAAACCGGAAGGTTTGCAAAACAGGCAGACGGCGCCGTGATGGCGCGCTACGGCGATACCATGGTGCTCGCAACGGTTGTTGCACCGAAAGATGCTTCCGACGACCTCGATTATTTTCCCCTCCAAGTTGAATACCGGGAAAAAATGGCTGCCGGCGGAAAAATCCCCGGAGGGTTTTTAAAGCGCGAAGGCCGACCGTCCGACAAAGAAATTTTGTCCGCCCGTCTCATCGACAGACCGATCAGACCGATGTTTCCAGAAGGGTATCACAACGAGACACAGATCATCGTGAACGTGTTTTCGTCAGACCAGCAAAACGATGCAGACGTTTTTGGCGCCTGTGCAGCATCTGCGGCGCTCATGATTTCGGATTCTCCTTTTGACGGCCCCATCGCTGAAGTGCGCGTCGGCCGGATCAACGGAGAATTGTTGATCAACCCCACGTTCGACGAGCTTGACAAAAGCGATATGGACGTCACCGTCGCTGGAACAGAAGATTCGATCGTCATGGTCGAGGGAGAAGCGAAAGAGATCTCGGAATCCGATATTCTCGCGGCGCTGAAGGCAGCTCATGAAGCGATCAAGAAAATATGCGCGGCGCAAAGGGAGCTTGCGGCGGAACTGAAGGTTCAAAAACGGGCCGTCGTGCTTCCCGAAATTAACCCCGAGCTTCTTGCTGCCGTCAAAGGACTCGCGACGGAGAAGATCCGGTCGACCGTCAACACGGTGTTATCGAAAGAAGAGCGGTCGAAAGCCGATGGAGCAATCGAGCAAGAAGTAATGACCGCGCTTGCCGAGAAATTCCCCGAACAGGAGAAGATCATTAAACAAATTCTCCACGACATCGAAAAAGTAGAGATGCGGGAAATGATCCTCACCAAGAAGAAGCGTCTTGACGGAAGGGGCTTGGCGGATATCCGGCCGATTTCTATCGAGCTCGGGCTTCTCCCACGAACTCATGGCTCCGCGCTGTTCACACGAGGGGAGACTCAATCTCTTACGACGTTGACGCTCGGCACTAAACTTGACGAGCAAATGATCGACGGCCTGTTGCCGAAAACAACGAGGAGATTCATGCTGCACTACAATTTCCCTCCGTTTAGCGTCGGTGAAACGGGACGGCTTGCGACCGGCCGTAGGGAAATCGGCCATGGCAATCTTGCAGAACGCGCTCTGAAAAACCTCATCCCGGAAGAAAAAGCGTTCCCTTATACGATTCGTATCGTGTCCGACATCCTTGAGTCGAACGGCTCGTCATCGATGGCAACGGTGTGTGCCGGTTCACTGGCAATGTTTGACGGGGGCGTTCCCCTGAAAAAATCGGTGGCGGGAATTGCGATGGGACTCGTCAAAGAAGGAGACAGGGTTGCGATCCTCAGCGACATTTTAGGGAATGAAGACCATCTCGGCGATATGGATTTTAAAGTTGCAGGAACGCGCGACGGGATCACTGCTTTTCAGATGGACATCAAGATCAAAGGAATTTCTTTTGACATCCTCAGCCATGCAGTCGAGCAGGCAAAGGCCGGACGTCTTCATAAGCTCGAGAAAATGGACGCCGCGATCTCTGCGCCACGCCCCGACTTGAGCCCGTACGCTCCGAGGTTGACCACAATAACAATTCCGGTTGATATGATCGGCGCCGTGATCGGACCAGGCGGGAAGAATATCCGAAATATCGTTTCAGAATCTGGTGCCGAAGTGAATATTGAGGATGACGGAACGATAGTGATCGCAGCGACATCGCAAGAAGCAAGCGACCGCGCCCGGGCTATGATCGGACGCATCACGGAAGTTCCCGAGGTGGGGAAAATTTATTCGGCAACGGTGAAAAAGATCATGGATTTCGGCGCGTTCGTCGAAATTCTTCCGGGCAAAGAAGGCCTCGTCCATGTCTCGCAACTCGACCTAAAACGCATCGAAAAAGTAGCTGACTTTGTAAAAGTCGGAGATGTGTTTGACGTTAAACTCGTCGAGATCGATGACAAGGGCCGTTTAAACCTGAGCAGAAAAGCCGTCCTGCTCGCTCAAAAGAAAACGGACGAGACCCCACAACCAAAATAAGTTTTTATTCAGTTTCAGGGCCATTGCAACGCGAGGGAAGCGATGGCACATGCATGATTCTTAAATGGATCGGACCATCCAACCGGCACACCAGCTTCGCGGAGAGATAACGGTTCCGGGAGATAAGTCAATTTCTCACCGGTCGGTGATGATTGCATCGTTGGCCGAAGGGACGTCCGAAATTGCCGGCTTCCTCGAAGCCGCCGACCCGCTCAGCACGCTGGGGTGCATCCGGGCTCTTGGTATTTCCGCAACGATGAGGGAAAATACCCTCGAGGTTTCGGGAAAGGGCTTGCACGGTTATCGCCAACCCGGCGCGAAACTCGATGCGGGAAATTCTGGAACGACGATGCGCCTCCTTTCCGGGATTCTCGCAGGGCAAAAATTTCCATCCCAGATTTCCGGCGACCAATATCTCAACCGACGTCCGATGAAGCGGATTATCGACCCGCTGACATCGATGGGAGCAAATATTGTCGGCACCGATAAGTTCACCGCCCCACTCAAGATATTTCCCTCCGAGAAATTGCACGGCATTGTGTACGATCTTCCTATTCCAAGCGCTCAGGTAAAATCGGCGGTCCTGCTCGCCGGGCTATTCGCTGAAGGGACAACGAAAGTCGAGGAATCACAGAGCTCACGCGACCACACCGAAAGGATGCTCGGCCTGTCTCGGGAACTCATCGACGGCAAAAGCGTTGTGACGGTGCATGGCGGCCATCATATTTCCGCTACTAGGTTTTTTATCCCCGGGGATCCTTCTTCGGCGGCTTTTTTTATCGTCGCCGCTCTCACATCGAAACGCGCAGAGATCCTCATCAAGAACGTCGGCCTTAACCCAACGCGCACCGGGTTTCTCAATGTTCTGCGTGGGATGGGAGCGCTCATAACCGTCGAAAACGAGCGTGTTATCGGAGGTGAGCCGATCGCGGATATTGTCGTCAAACATTCATCCCTTCATTCGAAGACTGTCCTCAAGGGGGAGATCATTCCCAATATCATCGATGAAATACCGATTCTGGCTGTTGCCGCGGCATTTGCGAGTGGAACGTTCGAGGTTCACGACGCGTTCGAATTGCGCAATAAGGAGTGCGATAGAATCGGAGCTGTATGTTCAAACCTTTCAGCGATGGGAATTGAAGTAGAGGAGTATGAGGATGGATTTGCATTTAGTCCGCAAAATAAGTTAATTTCTTCGCAATTCGACAGCTTCGGCGACCATCGGATCGCAATGGCGTTCGGTGTTGCAGCGCTCAATCTTCCAGGCGGTTCGACGATGAAGGAAGCCGAATGCGTCGATATTTCTTATCCTGGATTTTGGGATACTCTTCAATTGCTCGCTCATTAAACGAGGCGCACTGTGGCAAGTGTTCGACTAGAAAAAGTTCGGAAAGAATACGAAGGGGGAGTCGTCGCCGTCAAAGATGTCGATATCGACATTGCGGACAAGGAATTTGTCGTTCTCGTCGGCCCTTCGGGCTGCGGGAAATCGACCACCCTCCGGATGATCGCCGGGCTGGAAGAGATCAGCGGCGGGACCGTTTCGATCGACGGGAAAGTCGTCAACGATGTTGCGCCAAAGGACAGGGACATTGCAATGGTGTTCCAAAACTATGCGCTGTATCCCCACATGACAGTGTATGAAAACATGGCCTTCGGGCTGAAGTTGAGAAAACTTGACAAAGGAGAAATTGATGCGCGTGTGAACGAAGCGGCGCGCGTTCTCGGCATCGAACAGTATCTCGACAGAAAGCCAAAGGCATTGTCGGGAGGCCAGAGGCAGCGAGTCGCCGTGGGAAGAGCCATCGTGCGGAAACCGAAAGTATTTTTGTTCGACGAGCCGCTCAGCAACCTTGACGCCAAGCTCAGGGTCCAAATGCGCACGGAGATCTCTAAGCTACACCACACTCTGGAAGCGACGATGATCTACGTGACCCATGACCAGACCGAAGCCATGACGATGGGAGATAAAATTGTCGTCATGAAAGACGGCCTCATCCAACAAACGAACACTCCGCTGAACTTGTACCATGCGCCGTTCAATAAGTTTGTCGCCGGGTTCATCGGAAGCCCCGCCATGAATTTTTTCCGCGGGACAATTTCCGGCTCGAAGATACTGACCTTCACGGAAAATGGGAACGGCATCGTATTAAAACTTTTGAACGAGCAGCAGAGGAAGTTGAAACCCTACATCGGACGGGAGGTGTGGCTTGGAATTCGCCCCGAGCATATCGCACACGGAGAGACATCAAAGGGAAAGGCCTCGCGATGTTCGGTGAAAGTTGAGGTAGTGGAGCCGATGGGGAACGAGATTTTTGTCTATTTCACGACGGGGAGCGGAACGCAATATGTTTCACGGATCGTGGCGTCGGAGGAGCCGAAGGCGGGAAAAAACATGAACCTCACTTTTGATTTGACGAAGGCCCACTTTTTCGACACTGAAAGCGAAAAGGTGATCTGAGCTTTCTCAAAGCCCGATGAGTTGGTGTTGGAACCGATCGATAACGATCTCCCCCCGTAACCACTTGACAAAATCCGGTCCGTATTTGTTCATATAGTATACGACATTCAGTTCCCTCTCCTGAAAGTTTGAGTTGGGGAAGATGTTGGCCGAAACTCTCTCTATCTGTTTCATCGTTACTTCCTGCCTTCGCTGTTGAGCCCCCTGCGTCTTGCCTTTCAACACATTCAACTGCGCCTCAATTCGAGACAACGTCGAGTCGATCGCCCCGGAAAGAGTAGGGTCGATCTGTTGGATGCCGAATCGTGACTCTGCGACGGCCTCGTTGATCCGTCTCTGCATCTGTTCGAAGAGCGCGTCTACTTTCACTTCCGAAACCTGCTCTGCGATACGGAGAAGCAGAGGATCAACGTCCGTCCAGATCTCGGTAAAATCAATTTGATATTTTTCGAGGATACTCTTGATCTTTTCTTCGAGGATCGTGACGCTTGCACGCGGATAAATGACCGGCATTTGAACGCCGAAGAAATCATACACGGGCTGCAGCTGCGCGAAATATGCAATTTCGGAAGGTCCGCCGACATATACTGCAGTCGGCAAAAGCGTGTCTTGAGAAATTGGTCTCAGTACGACATTCGGTGAGATGAGTTCCGGCGATTCCTCGACGATCTTTGTAAGCTCTTCTTTTGAAAAAAACTGCCTCGTTCCCTTTAAACTGTAATCGCTATCACGGGGTTCAATTAAATACCGTCCGCCTTTATGCAGCATGAACAGATTAAGCGGCTTTGCCTTGATTTGCGCATGATAATGCTCCTCAAGCTCGGCGCTCCTCTGGATGACGATCTGAGATGTTTTCGTCACCTCGGCAAGCTCTTTGATAAAAATCGGACGAACAATTTTTTTAAACTCTGGATCGCTCGGGTCGATGAAGACCAGTCCGGCATCTTCGAAAAGTTGATTCATGAAACTCGTAAATGCCTGCCCAAGCTTTGCGCCGGCCCGGTATTGGCTGCGCAACGAAGCAAATAGGGGGGCCTTGAATTCGGTTTCCTGCGTTTGTCCCTGAATGTCGTCGAAGAATTTTTCGATGAAGCCATCGATCACAATATTACCGACAGGCCCGGGGTTCCGCTCGAAGGGTTTCCCTCCAAAAAGATATTCGACCTTTTGCAATTTGCCTTCGAGGGTCAAAAGGTTCATGGAGTTGATTTCGTTGAAGTCGTGGTCTTCGCCTTCAACCCAGAACACCGGGACGAAATTGTAATCGGTAAATTGGGCTGACAATTGTTCTGCGAGGATGATTGCGGTGATGGCCTTGTAAAGAGTGTACAGCGGACCTGTACAGATGCCAATCTGTTGGCCTGTGACGACGGCGACGGTGTTGTCATTCCCTAACATGTCAATGTTCGCCAGCGCCTTTATGCCGCAATGATTCTGCTTGTTTTGTTCGGTAAGGACGCGCACCAAAACGGAACGATCGGGATGAGCTGCAAGGACGCGCTCGATCACTTTTTTCCAGCTTTTTCTATTGTGGAAATCGGCAGAATAAAACGAGCTTAACTTCTCGAAGTCATTGAGGTAATCAACGAAGAGTGGTGTAACGCCGGCGTCAGTGTGTTGAATCTGTTTGTAGTCGATCCAATCCATGCTTTTAGGGATATTCATTAAAATGAGTGGTTTTAATATACGGGGTAATGTGCTCAGAATCAATTTGGGTCATTGATTTTCGTCGGGGCGTATAATATATTGCATCATGGAGTTGGGAAAAAAAGTCGCGCTGATTACGGGAGGAACTGGTGAACTGGGGACAGCGCTGACATCAGCGTTTATCAACGAAGGCGCTTCGGTTGCAGCGACGTACTACAGCGAGCCGGAGGCGGAAAAATTCCGGTCGCGTTTTCCCGACGCTCTTACGTTTAAGGCCGACCTTTCGAAAGAAGCCGATGTCGTTCGTATTTTTGGAGAACTTCTTGAACAAAAAAAACGAATAGACGTTCTTTGTAATCTGGTCGGCGGATACATGCCAAAGAAAGAGATCGCCGACTTGACAGAAAAAGAATGGGACTTCATGTTCTCTCTAAACCTTAAAACGTGCTTCCTCTGTTCCCGAAGCGCGTTGAGAATTATGCGAAAACAAAAATACGGTAGAATTATCAATGTATCGGCGATGGCCGGACTGACACCGGAGGCAGGTCGAGGATCGTACGGGCTTTCTAAAAATGCGGTCGCCGCGTTTACGGCAATTGCAGGCGAAGAAGTAAAATTAATTTCAGACGCAGATATCACCGTCAATGCAATTGCGCCGAGTGTTTTGCTTACTTCAGGGAATGTGCAGTCTGCGTCGAAAGAAGATTTGCGGCGGTGGGTAACCCTTGAACAAGCCTCGGCGGCCATCACCTTTCTGGCTTCGGACAAAGCGTCGGCAATTAACGGCCAGACCATTAAAGTTTACGGCGACGTTTAAACCACACTGTGTAGGAAGAGTTCCGCATGAACCTTAGTCAACGTATCAATGATGATTTAAAAGCAGCGATGAAATCGGGGGATAAGCTTCGGCTCGAAACCTTACGCATGCTGAGAGCCCAGATATTGGAGTTCGAGAAAAAGGGGCTGGATCGGTCCATGAATGACGACGATGAGTTGTCGATCCTCTCTACTGCTTCAAAGAAACGGAAAGAAGCAATCGAACAGTACAGCAATGCCGGCAGGAAGGAACTGGCCGATAAAGAGTCCAAAGAACTGGAAATTATTACTGAATATTTGCCAAAGCAATTATCGCGCGTAGAGGCCGAGGCGATTGTCAGCGCCCTTGTAAAGCAATCAGGAGCGACGTCCGTGAAGGAAATGGGAAAAGTTATGCCCCTGGCGATGAAAGAATTAAAGGGGAAGATCGACTCGAAAACGATTTCGGACCTCGTAAAAGAGAAACTTCAGTAAATTTATGAATAGCTTCGACTACATTCTCCTGATCATCTTGGCCGTTTTTATTTTTGCCGGCTGGAGAAAAGGCTTTTTAAAAAAAATCATCGCACTCGTCTGCCTCGGGTTGGCGCTTATCCTGGCAACGAAATATGCGGCGCCTCTTGGAGAAGAGTTCTTGATCCCATTAGGCGTTGATGCTGGGTTCAGTACAATTCTTGCGTACATTCTGATAGTGTGTGGCATTATGCTGATACAAGCGATCATCTACCGTATCGCGATAAAAAAGATCGCTGATGGATTGTGGAACAAGATTGGAGGGGGCGTCATTGGACTGATTGAAGGGGCGATCATTCTAAGCATGCTCGTCTTGTTCCTGAGTATCTATTTTCATTTTCCTTCGCAAGAAACACGCGCCACTTCGGCCCTGTATTTGCCGGTTAAGAACTTTGCCCCCCGCATTTTCGATAGCATCAACACCTTTTTCCCCGAATCGGAGGATTTTTATGAAGAAATGGTCGCAGTGGGGAAAAAGTTGCAAGAAAACACAATCCCTCAAATTCACCAATGATGGAATTCCAGTCTGCAGCCGAGAAGCTTGAGTTCGCCAAAATACTCAACAGACTGCAGACTTTTGCCTCTTCCGACCTTGGGAAGAGAGCGGCGGAGCATATAGTTCCTTCCGAGGATCTCGATTCCCTTGCACTGGAACTTAACCGGGTGACAGAAATGAAGAGCATCCTCGAAGGGGATGAGCATTTCCCGGTAGAAGGCCTCAAGGATATCCGCGAATCGCTTCAGCGAGCCAGAGTTGAAAATAGCATTCTCCCGCCGATAGAACTCCTTCCAATCGGCTCGACCCTTTTAGCTTCAAGAAACATCAAATCCTTTCTCAACAAAAGGCAGGAAGTTCTTCCCGAGATCTTTAAACTGTCTGCTGGTATTTTTACAAATAAAATACTTGAATTCAATATCTCTCAAGCTATTGATGAGAATGGATTAATATGTGATTCTGCAAGCAAAGAATTGCATACGATTCGCGGCGAAATTATTTCGATGTATGAGTCTCTGAGGAAACAGCTGGCTCGCATCCTTAAAAAAGTTTCCGACCAGGGACTCACCCAGGACGACATTATTACCACTCGGGAAGGTCGGATGGTGATCCCGGTTAAAGTCGAGCTGAAAAACAACGTGCCGGGCTTCATTCATAGTTCATCTGCAAGCGGCTCAACGGTTTATATCGAGCCCGCGGAAACTCTTTCATTGAATAATGAGATCAGAGAACTCCATTTTCGAGAACAAAGGGAGATCGAAAAAATTCTCAAAGCTTTAACTCTTCAGGTTCGGGAAGTGAGCGGCGAGTGGCTAAACGGACTTGCAATACTTGAACACATAGATTTATTGTACGCAAAAGCAAAGTATTCAATTGAAATAAAAGGAAATAAACCATTTTTAAAAGATATTGGATCACTGAAGGTCGTCGAAGGGCGGCACCCCGTTCTTCTCATGAAACATCAGAAGGAAACGATTGTTCCCCTGTCGCTTGAAATAGGAACTGGCTTTACAACGCTGTTAATCACCGGGCCAAACGCCGGGGGGAAAAGCGTGGCATTAAAAACCATCGGTACTTTGGTCCTTATGCTTCAATCTGGGCTTCACGTTCCTGCTGGACCGGATTCGGAATTTCCTCTCTTCTCAAAGATCTATGCAGACATTGGGGATGATCAATCTATCGAGAACGACTTAAGCACCTTCAGCTCGCACATCGTTCGCCTCAAAGAAATACTTTCTTCGGCTGATTCAAAAAGCCTCGTTCTTTTGGACGAGATCGGTGCAGGCACAGATCCGGTTGAAGGAGGGGCCCTTGCTGCGGCAATATTGGGCAAACTTACGAAAGTGGGAGCATTGACGATTGCTACGACACATCATGTTGCTTTAAAAGCTTTTGCCCACGAGACAGAGGGTATTGAGAACGGCGCCATGGAATTCGATCAAAAGACCATAACTCCGACTTACAAATTCCGTCTCGGAGTTCCAGGGAGTAGCTACGCGCTAGAGATTGCGCGACGCCTTGGCCTTCCGGCATCGCTTATTAACGAGGCCGAGAAGATGACCGGAGAACAGAAGACGAGGCTTGAAAAGCTTATCATAGACCTTGAGACACGGTCTCAAGATCTGGCAGATAAACTTAAAGTGATTGAAGAAGAGAGATTAAAATTAAATGACTTAACAGGCCATTATGAGTCTAAATTAGAGCAATTTAAGCGCGAGATTGCAACTTTGAAAGCTCAGGCGCTAGATGAAGCGAAACAAATTTTGTCCAAAGCAAACTCTGTCATTGAGCAGACCGTACTAGATATTCGGAAAAATCAGGCGGAGAAGAGAAGCATAGTTGAAGGGAAAAGAAAAATAAAAGATTTAGAATTACAAGTTGTTGAGTCAGAGCGGAGCATAGCGGATCGTCAAGAAGGTGCAAAAGAAATAATCCCGATGATTAGTGCAGGAAGCAAAATACGGTTGAAGTCCGGGGGGCAGACGGGGCTTGTCCTTCAGCCGCCTGATGCGAATGGCATAATGCAAGTTGCGATAGGCAGCCTTAAACTTCGTACGCACGCAAAGGAAGTTGAGATCATTAACAAGGATTCAGCCTCGACTTCTGTTTCTGCCTATTTGCCCATTGAAATCTCAGCAGAAAATTCTATAGACGTGCGAGGATTATTCGGCGAAGAAGCTTTACGAAATATCGATAAGTTTCTCGATAGTGCAATGTTATCTGGATTGCATCGAGTAGATATTATTCATGGGAAGGGGACCGGAGCTTTGAAAAAAAAGATTGCAACCTTCCTCGGCGACGATTCCAGAATTAAATCCTATCGTTTAGGAGAATGGAACGAAGGCGGCGCAGGGGTCACCGTCGTTGAACTGAGGGATGAATGAAACCTCCGGAGATACGAAAACTGCTTATTGCAAATAGGGGCGAGATCGCCGTACGAATTCAACGTAGCGCAAAAGAGATGGGGATTCGCACGGTTGCGGTTTTCTCTGATGTCGACCGGTGTGCTCCGCATGTCCTGGGCAGCGATGAAGCATACCCTCTGCAAGGAAACAGCTCACGCGAGACATACCTCGATGCGGATAAGATCATTGATATAGGACGAAAGACGAACTGCGACGCGATCCATCCTGGGTACGGTTTCCTTTCCGAGAACGCCGATTTTGCACAGGCGACCATATCCGCGGGGATGATCTTTGTCGGACCTCCTCCGGATGCAATGAGAATGATGGGAAGTAAGACTCATGCACGCAATCTTATGATAAAAGCAAAGGTTCCGGTAGTTCCCGGAACGCCATCATATTTAAAAAATTATGATGAAGCGCTTGAGGCAGCTCGAACGATCGGTTTCCCAATTCTCCTTAAGGCTGTTCATGGCGGAGGGGGGAAAGGAATGAGAAAAGTAGCGACCGAAAAGGAGCTTCAAGCTTCGTTCGAACAAGCGCGGTCCGAGTCCTTAGCTGCGTTTAAGAGCGATGAAATTTTTCTGGAAAAGTATTTAGTCAACCCGCGTCATATTGAGATCCAAATTTTGGCCGATGCGCATGGCAGTTGTATCTTTTTAGGAGAAAGGGAATGCTCGATCCAACGAAGGCATCAAAAAGTAATTGAAGAGTGTCCGAGCTCCAAGCTCTCTGACGACACGAAGAATGCAATGGGCTCTGCTGCAATTCAGGCCGCAAAAGCCTGCGGTTACGTAAATGCGGGGACGATCGAATTTATGGTTGATGAATCCGAGGCGTTTTATTTTCTTGAAATGAATACCCGCCTACAAGTTGAGCATCCAACTACGGAATTAGTTTATCGCCTAGATTTAGTGAAAGAACAGATTAAAATAGCTCAGGGTGGCAAACTGTCTTTGACCCAGCGTGACATTGTGCCGGAAGGACATGCGATAGAATGCAGAATATGCGCCGAGGATCCTTACAATGGATTTCTTCCTTCGACGGGAATCATTGAGGAATTCACTCCCAGTGAGGGGATTGGCGTGAGAAATGATTCTGGCGCACATCAAGGTAGCGAAATATCGCTGTTTTATGATTCTCTGCTTGCTAAGCTGATAACGTGGGGAGAAGATAGGGAGGAGGCACGGCGCAGAATGATAAGGGCGTTGTCCGAATACAAAATTTCAGGAGTGGCAACGACAATTCCGCTATGCGCATTTGTGTTGTCGCATCCACAGTTCATTGAAGGAAAATATAATATTAATTTTCTTGAAGATTTCTTTAATCCAAATCGTTTAACTCCAGACCATGAAATAGATATGGTCGCCTCATTTGTAGCTGCATCGCTGTACCATAATCGGCAAAACGAAAGTATAATTTTAAATAGCGATGGGGCTACAGTAAGCGCATGGAAACGCGGCAGGCTTGAAGAATAGACAAATGCCGATAATTATCGCACAAATTGGGAAGAGGACCTTCACATGGACGTTTGACGATACAGGGTCGGTTTATCTGGACGGTCAACGAATTGATATCTCAGTTAGAAAAGTGACTCAACATACGATATCGGTTTTAATGAACGGGAACTCGTTCAATGCATCTGTCCATGGAAACGGTGATGGATATGATATTCTGATCGATTCAAAATACATACAAGTCTCGGTTGAATCATCATCTAGAAAGAGATTAGATCGCCTGTCAGAAGAATCCGGCGGACATAGTTCACGGTTGGAAGTTCGCGCTCCGATGCCGGGAATGGTGGTTCGGTGTGAGGTAAAAGACGGGGACGCGATTCACCCTGGAGATGGGCTGGTTGTTTTAGAGGCGATGAAGATGGAGAATGAAATAAAATCGACAATCGGAGGCACCGTAAAAAAGGTCTTCGTTTCTGACAAACAAGTGGTTGAAAAAGGGGAATTGTTACTGGTTATAGAATAAGAACTCATTCAAAGGATAGTGCGGACAAGTATGATCGAACCAAAGATTACAAAGGAATTAGCCATTCAACACGGCCTTACTGAAGAAGAATATAAAAAAATTCTTGAAATTCTCGGCCGCACCCCAACATATACCGAGCTTGGAATTTATAGCGTCATGTGGAGTGAGCACTGCAGCTATAAAAACTCGATCGCATTGCTCAAAACTCTTCCACGAACTGGGGAAAGAGTTCTCGTCGGAGCGGGCGAGGAGAACGCAGGTCTTGTAGATATCGGAGACGGGCTCGCTGTGGCGTTTAAAATCGAAAGCCATAATCATCCTTCAGCAGTAGAACCGTATCAAGGGGCAGCAACGGGCGTAGGCGGCATCATGAGGGATATCTTTACAATGGGAGCACGACCTATCGCTTCACTTAATTCGCTGCGGTTTGGAGAGCTTACTGACCCGCATTCCCGGCAGCTTTTTCGGAATGTTGTGAAGGGAATAGGAGACTACGGGAATAGTTTCGGCGTCCCTACTGTGGCTGGAGAGATCTATTTTGACAATTGTTACCAAGGAAACCCGATTGTGAACGCCATGGCTGTGGGAATTGTCAGACATGAAGAAATTGCTTCTGCAACAGCCAAAGGCGCCGGTAATCCGGTCATGATTGTTGGATCAGCGACAGGGAAGGACGGCATACACGGAGCTACTTTCGCATCCGAAGAAATTTCGGAAAAGTCCGAGAGCAAGCGGCCTTCCGTCCAAGTAGGAGATCCATTTACCGAAAAATTACTCCTTGAGGCAACACTTGAGGTCATCGGTGCCGGATACCTTGTGGGTGTGCAAGATATGGGAGCTGCCGGAATCACTTGCTCAACAACCGAAATGAGCGCGAAGGGGAAGTCGGGAATGAAGATAGACCTCGATCTCGTTCCTGTCAGAGAGAAAGATATGAGCGCCTACGAAATAATGCTGTCAGAGTCTCAGGAAAGGATGCTGCTTGTTGTTAAAAGGGGTTGTGTAGAGAAAGTGAAAGAAATATTTGAGCGATGGGACCTTCATTCGGTCGTTATTGGAGAAGTGACAGATACAGGATTTGTTTCTGTAACAAAAGCCAGAGAATTGGTTGCCGAAGTGCCTGCAGAATCGCTTGTTCTAGGGGGCGGTGCTCCGGTTTACCTGAGAGGATCAAAAGAACCTGAGCGGATAAAAATCAAAAAAGAAGATGACTTTTCAAACCTTCCGCAAATTGATCTCGCAGTGGCTTTAAAAACCCTATTGGCTTCCCCAAACATTGCCAGCAAGAAATGGGCATATCGGCAATACGATTCTATGGTGAGAACGGGAACACGAGTTGGTCCCGGATCCGATGCCGCTGTCGTGCGAGTTCCCGGAACAGATAAATATCTTGCCATGAAGACTGATTGCAATGCTCGTTATGTTTACCTTAATCCTAAAATAGGCGCAGAAATTGCGGTAGCAGAAGCTGCTCGCAACGTTGTTTGCAGCGGGGCAACGCCTATTGGGATGACAAATTGCTTGAACTTTGGAAATCCCTATAAGCCGGAGTCATACTGGGAATTCAAGGAGGCCATAGTTGGAATTTCGATCGCATGTAACGCCCTTGGGATTCCGGTGACTGGAGGAAATGTAAGCTTCTATAACGAGAACCCAAAAGGATCTATTTTTCCAACTCCTGTTATTGGTGTAGTCGGACTTATTCAAAGCAGCGTTGGTATCGTGACTAGTGAATTTAAAGATGCTGGGGAAGATGTTTATCTTCTTGGCAAAGCGAGGGGTGATATTAATGGCAGTGAATATCTGAAACTCTTGCATAAAAAAATTGGGAATGAAGCGCCATTCTTTGATATTCAAGAAGAGAAAAAACTTCAGGAATGTTGTCTCAAGCTTATAGAAAATAAGCTCATTAGCTCAGCGCATGACATTTCTGACGGCGGTATAGCGGTAGCCATTGCAGAGAGTTGCTTTGTTTCTGAGAGCACGTATATAGGGTGCGAAATGAATGTTAATAGACCAGAAAAGTTAAGGGATGATTTCTTCCTTTTTGGTGAAGAGCAAAATAGAATAGTTATTTCTGCTTCGCCGCGGAATAAGGAGGAAATTCTAAAAGCTGCGATGGCAAACGACGTCGCACTGGAGATCATAGGCCGAACGATTGCTGCTCCAACTCTGATGTTAAATGGAAACGAAATTCTCGCATTAGAAGAAGGGGTGGATCTTTATAACAATTCAATTGCAGAATTAATGAGATAAAATATTGGGAGGGACTTAATCAATTATTCAACTTTACATAACATAT
>DATJXA010000010.1:0-14489 GCA_035500675.1 Bacteroidota bacterium
CACTGTTTCTTTATCCCATGGACAAATTGTCCGCAGGTCGATCACTTCGACGCTCACTCCTTTTCCCTCTAACTTCTTTGCAGATTCCAGAGACCGTTGCACCATCATTCCCCACGTCACGATCGTAATATCTCTTCCTTCTTTCTTGATCTTCGCTAGCCCGAACGGTAGAAGATAGTTCTCGTCCGGTTCAGGGCTTGAAGCGAACCCTTGTCGGTAAAGTCCTTTGTGTTCGCAGAACAATACAGGATTCTCTTCCCGGCAGGCGGTCTTTAGCAATCCTTTCACATCGGCAGCGTTGGAAGGCATTGCGATCCACAGACCCGGCATGTGCGCAAAGAAGCCTTCGATGCTTTGGCTGTGGTACAATCCACCTCGAATGTATCCTCCAACGGCCACGCGGACAACGACAGGGCAGGAGAAAATTCCATCCGACCGATAACGCAATTTCACCAGTTCATCTTTGAATTGCATGAACGACGGCCAGATATAATCGCCAAACTGAATTTCGACGACCGGCTTAAATCCACGGATCGCCAAACCGATGCTAGACCCGATGATGCTCGCTTCCGCGAGTTGAGAATTAAAGACACGCTCGTCTCCAAAAGCATCAGTCAATCCTTTAGTCGCCGTGAACACTCCGCCTTTGTTTCCTGCAACATCTTCTCCGTAGATGAGCATCTTCGGATTGCGTTTCATCTCTTCGTGGAGCGCATGATTGATCGCGTCGACCATCACGATATTTTTACCGTGTTGCGACGGCTCCGAATAATTTTCTTTCGGAACGACAACGTTCGGAGAGAAGACATTTCGTTCGGCCGTTTCGGGATCGGGACTTGGCTGAGCTTCAGCTCGTTCCGCGGCGTCATCGATCTCTTTCTTCACGTCCGCTTTGAGTTCTTCGAGTTCCTCATGCGATATGACGCCGGAATCAAGAAGCTCACGTTCAAGCCTCGGAAGCGGGTCGCGTTGGCGGTTGCGTTCAAGTTCTTCCGCCGGGATATATTTTTTTGCATCGTCGGACGAGGAATGAGGGAACAGGCGAACAACATCCGCCTCGATCAAGCTCGGACCTTTTCCCGCCCGTGCGTAATTCACCGCTTCATGAGCGGCGGCGTACGAGGCGGCAAAATCTGTCCCATCGATATGAAACCTCTGGAGGTTCGGGTAGCCTCGTGCTAGATCCGCGATTGAGCATCCTGCAATTTGGTCCTTCACCGGCACCGAGATCGCATACCCGTTATTCTCGACGAGGAAGATCACCGGAAACTTTGCGCGACTCGCCCAATTCAACGCTTCGCTAAATTCTCCTTCGCTCGTCGCCCCTTCGCCGGAAGAGACATACACGACTTCGTCCATTCCTTCCTTCACAGCGCCCATCGCGGTCCCCACGGCCTGCAGGAATTGTGTTCCGGTGGGACTCGATTGCGCGGGGATCCGCAGCGCCTTATTTCCGTAGTGCGACGGCATCTGACGTCCGTTCGAACTCGGTCCGCCAACGCGGTGCATCGATTCGAGAAAAATTTCGTAGGGGGTTGAACCGTACTGGAGGGCAAACGATAGATCACGATAGTATGGATACGCCCAATCGTACCCCGGCTTGAGGGCCATCGCCGCAGCAATTTGACACGCTTCGTGTCCCGGGCCGCCGATGTGAAAATGGATCTTTCCCTGCTTCAGGAGGATCATCAGCTTTTCGTCGACGCTGCGGGAGAGGAACATCGTGCGGTATGCCGTGACCAATTGCGCTTTCGTCAGCTCGCCGTTCGATACATGGGCAATGTTGACGCTTTTCAAATCGCGGCTGGCGGAAAAATCATGCTTATGGATCGTTAGGACATTCTTCTTTGAAGTCATGAGATCTTCTCCTCTACAACTGGAGCGTCCTCAAGATGCGCGCCCGCGAGAAACTCATCGAGCGCCGCGGATTGCGACGCGAGTGAGAATACAGACTCAAAATTATGAATGATGTTCCGCTCGACTTCTTGCATGCTCACGTCATGACCGAGCAATGTCTGGAGCGATGTAATTCCTTTATGAAATATTCCGCACGGGATGATCCTGTCGAAATATGAGAGGTCCGTGTTGACGTTCAGGGCAAAGCCGTGCATCGTCACCCAACGGCTCACCTTCACCCCGATGGCGGCAAGCTTATCGTTTCCGGCCCACACGCCGGTGTATCCCTCCGATCGTTGAGCACGGATCCCAAACTCCGCGGCAGTCCTGATAAGCACCTCTTCAATATCTCTCAGGTACCGGTGGATATCGAGATAGTGGTCGTTGAGGTCGAGAATAGGATATCCCACCAACTGTCCCGGCCCGTGGAAGGTCACGTCTCCTCCGCGGTCGATGTTGAAAAGGTCGATGTTCTTGGAGCGCAGTTCCTGGTCGTTCGCGAGAAGATGATTCGCATCCGCACCTTTGCCCAGCGTATACACCGGTTCGTGTTCCGTGAGGAGAAGAACGTCCGGAATGCGTTGCGCGAGGCGCGCAGAGAAAATCTTTCTCTGAAGCTCCCATGCCTCCGCGTAACGTGTCCGACCGATATGTATGGTGAGAAGTTGATTCATTGCATTTACACCAGAGAACCGTTCACTTTAAGTGAACGGTTCACAATGTGATTTTCGGCGTTAACTGTTCGCTTTAAGCGAACGGTTAACATTAGTGTCCCTTAAATATTCAGCGCTTCGCCGTATGCATCCAATGCCGCTTCGTGAATTCCCTCGGTGAGCGTAGGATGTGCATGGATAGTTTGAACGATCTGTTCCCTCGTCGTCTCGAGCGTCCGGGCGACGACCAGCTCCGCGATCATTTCCGTCGCTTCAGACCCGATAATGTGAGCGCCGAGCAGTTCTCCGTACTTGGCGTCGAAGATCAATTTCACAAACCCTTCCGTCTCGTTGATGGCAAGCGCTTTGCCGTGCGAACGAAACGGGAAACGGCCGATCTTCACATCGAGTCCCTTTTCACGAACTTTTTCTTCCGTCATCCCAACGCTCGCGACCTGCGGTTGACAGTACGTGCAACCGGGGATATTCTCGTAATCGATCGGGTGCGGGCTCTTCCCCGCAATTTTTTCTACACAAACCACCCCTTCCTCCGAGGCGACGTGCGCGAGCCAGGGCGGACCGTTGACGTCGCCGATGGCATAAATTCCATCGACGTTGGTCTTGTAGTATTGATCCACTTTAACAAAAGAGCGATCGGTTTTCACTCCGAGCGCCTCAAGTCCCAGATTTTCGATATTTCCCTGCACGCCAATTGCCACGAGTGCGATATCTGCTTTAAGGTCTTTCTTCCCTTCCTTGTTGCTCACAGTCACCGTCACTTCTTTGCCGGTCGCAACATTCTCCACTTTGGTCTCGGTGAGGATTTCTATCCCATTTTTTGAAAACACCCTTGCCAGGGTTTTCGTCACTTCGCGATCCTCTATGGGAAGAAGGCTCGGCATCATTTCGACGATCGTTACTTTCGTACCATAGGCGTTATAGAAATATGCGAACTCTACGCCGATCGCTCCCGCGCCGATGATGACCATGCTCTTTGGAGGAGCGCCAAGCACCATCGCCTCCGAACTCGTGATCACTTGTTTTCCATCTATCTTAATAGACGGAAATGTCTTCGGCCGAGCGCCCGTTGCCAGGATGATATGCTTCGCGTTGATCTTTTCAGACTTGCCGACCTGCGCAACTTCGACGACTCCCTTCGAAGCGATCTTAGCGGTCCCAGGGAGGTAATCGACTTTGTATTTCTTGAATAAAAACTCGATGCCTTTCGACGACCGTCCGGCGATGTCCCGGCTTCGTTTGACCGCCTTGCCGAAATCCGCTTTCAAATTATCGAACGAAAATCCAAAATCATCGATGTGTCTGAGGAGGTTGTAAATCTCTGCATTCTTCAACAACGCCTTCGTGGGGATACATCCCCAATTCAGACAAATTCCGCCGAGCTTATCTTTTTCCACCACAAGGGTCTTCAAACCAAGTTGTCCGGCTCTGATTCCGGCAATATAGCCACCCGGTCCGCCTCCGACAACAACGACATCATATTGTTTATCAGCCATGATTTCCTCTTAAAAAAAGAAAAGAGGGAAAATTGTTCCCTCTTCCGAATGAAAAGAACCAACGCTTTCTACCGCTAGGATCTCATTAATCATGAGAAAGCCGCTTCACTTTCTTTATATAACGTTATAAGGGAAAATGCATTCAAAATATAGTCAAAGGTGCGGGAAAAGTCAATAAAGTGGAGGATAACGGAACATTCTATAGCTTTGAGCCACGGGGATTTCCTACTTGATCGACGTTATCTCTATAGTATAGAACATAGCCGTGATGAAGCGTTTGAGACGAAGCCCGTCGGGGAAAACCACGTGCGACATTTCTTTGCTCATAAATACTACGCTGCACATCCAAGTTAATTATCAATAAAGATCTATGCGCAAAAAACATCAACCCCGAACTAAGAAAAACGAACATTTTTTCTATGGCGGTTTGATTGAAAACTTAATACTTTGATGCCGATCGTCGTACGTTATCTGCACACACCATTCACCCAATAGACTGCTGCATGGAATTCACTTCTATCTTCCGCGGTCTCATCGGTCTTGCCGCCGTTACGGGGCTTGCGTATCTGTTCTCCACCTCTAAACGATCGATCAACTGGCGCCTCGTCGGGGTGGGAATCTCATTGCAGTTTGGCTTCGCTCTCTTTGTGCTCAAAGTTCCGGTTGGACGTCAAATTTTTGAATGGATCAGCAAAGTTTTTGTCCGCCTTTTCGGTTTTGCCGGAGAGGGAGCTCAATTCGTTTTCGGTTCGCTTGCTAGTCCGGCCGGCTCGGCGGGGAGTCTGGGGTTCTTCTTCGCATTTCAAGTCCTTCCGACGATCATCTTTTTCGCGTCATGCATGGGAGTCTTGTATCATCTTGGAATTATGCAGCGAGTGGTCCAGGGAATGGCGTGGGTCATCGCGAAGTTCATGCGCGCCAGCGGCAGCGAATCTCTCTGCGTCGCGGCGAACACGTTTATGGGACAAACAGAAGCGCCTCTCGTCATCAGGCCGTACCTCGCCACGCTGACCCAATCCGAGCTTATGACGATTATGACGAGCGGGATGGCCCATATCTCCGGCGGGGTCATGATCGCGTACTACACAATGCTTGGCGTTGCGTTCGCCAAATTTCAAGGAATATCCTTCGACACCGCACAAGTCTACTTCGCGGGACATTTACTCGCTGCGGTGATCATGGCCGGGCCCGCGACTATTGTCGTTGCAAAAATCCTTTTCCCGGAATCGCAAGAGCCGTTGACAATGGGAACGGTCAAACTGAAGATCGAGAAAGCCCATTCAAATGTCATCGAAGCGGCGGCGGCCGGCGCATCGGACGGGGTCCGTCTCGCACTCAATGTCGGCGGGATGCTCATCGCATTCATTGCTCTTATCGCGCTCGTCAATTACTTGCTTGGCCTCCTCGGCGCTGCAACGGGCTTGAGCGCGATGACCCAGGCACACTTCGGCATGCCCCTTTCGCTCGAACTTATCACGGGGCTTATTTTTCAATTTGTGGCGTTTGCCATCGGCGTGCCGTGGAGCGACGCTCTCAACGTAGGGAGCCTCATGGGGATCAAAATGGTGCTCAATGAATTTGTCGCATATTCAAAAATGACGGACGCCATCACAGCACATCAGCTCTCGCAAAAAGCGATCGTCATTGCGACGTATGCACTTTGCGGGTTCGCGAATTTCTCGTCCATTGCGATCCAGATCGGCGGCATCAGTCCACTTGCCGAGAACAGGCGGGGAGATATCGCAAAGCTCGGCCTAAAAGCATTGCTCGGCGGGACTATTGCCACATGGATGACCGCCTCAATCGCGGGGATGTTCGTTAATTGACTGATGTTATGCGGTATCAAAGGTATGCCACAAAGTCTCAAAGACAAAAAATTTTTACGATAGACTTAATCTTGTAAGATTGTGGGTTTAAACTTCTGGTTCTGTTAGTGCTTTTGTGTCTTCGTGGCAAGTATTCGTGCGTTTTGCGTAACAGGGGTAAGTAAGTTTGTCAAAGTGAAGTTAGGTTAGTGAGAAATCAGTATGGAACAGAATAAAGAAAAATACGCCTGGTTTGCTATCGGCGACATCAACGGGTTCTTCGGTCTGATGTTCGACAACCTCACGGTTCTCTCGTTCCTCGCCGGCATACTCATCTTTGCGTTCAAGTTTCCTGCCGATATAGTTTACACGAGGATGTTTCCGGGGACCGCTTTCGGCGTGCTGTTCGGCGACGTCGTCTATACGTGGATGGCATTTCGCCTGGCAAAAAAAACGGGCAATATGAAAGTGACTGCAATGCCGCTGGGTCTCGACACGCCCTCGACGATCGGCATCGCCCTTGTCGTTCTCGGTCCGGCCTTTATCGGCCTGAAAGCGGAGGGCCTCGCCGAACGGGATGCCGCAATGATGACGTGGTACATCGGCATGGCAACGATGGTAGTCATCGGATTGTTGAAAGTCGTCTTTTCTTTTTTTGGCCAGTGGGTTCAGCGCGTCGTCCCTCAGGCCGGCCTGCTCGGATCCCTCGCCGGCATCGGCTTGGCGTTGATCGGATTGGTCCCGCTCGTCGACATCTTCGGAATGCCGCTGGTAGGGATGATCTCACTCGGATTGATCCTCTATTCGCTTGTTGCACGAATTCGTCTCCCTAAAAATTTTCCTGGAGTTCTCGCATCAATTTTAATCGGCTCGATTGTCTATTACGTGCTTGGGCCGAGCGGATGGATCGGGGGAACTTATGCGGCTCCTCCTTCGATGGATCTCCATTTTGCCATGCCAATCCCTACGTTGGGATTTTTGGACGGACTGAGCCACGCATGGAAATACATGCCGATCGCGATCCCCTTTGGCCTCTTGACCGTTGTCGGCGGCATCAACGTAACGGAAAGTGCACGCGTTGCGGGAGACGATTATAATACTCGCTCGATCCTTCTCACAGAAGCGATCGCGACGTTGGTTGCCGGTTTGTGCGGCGGTGTCGCGCAATCGACCCCCTACATTGGCCAACCTGCTTACAAGCGAATGGGATCTCGAGCCGGTTATACTCTGATCACGGGAATTTTTATCGGACTTGGAGGAATGCTGGGATACGTATCATTTTTCGTGGAGTTGATTCCCCGCGCAGTGCTCGCTCCGATATTGATCTTCGTCGCGATGGATATCATCGTGCAGTCGTTCCATGCATGTCCAGTACGACATGGTCCCGCCGTCGCATTCGCATTTTTCCCGACCGTTGCACGACTTCTGTCGATCAAATTCACGAATCCCGACATCGTGCCGACGGAGATCTTTCAAAAACTTATGGAAGCACCAGGCAAGGCTTTGCCTGAGATGCTCGTCACCATCGCGTTGGGAAACGGTTTCATCTTGACGGCGATGCTTTGGGGGGGATTCCTTGCTGAGCTCATCGACCGGCATCTGAAAAAATCTTCCGTGTACCTCTTCATCCTTGCAGCACTCTCCTTTTTCGGCGTCGTGCACTCCGCTTCTGCCGACGGGATCATGTATCTGCCGTGGACACTTTCCGGCATGGCGCAAAAAATTCCGTATCAGTTCGCTGCTGCATACCTCGTCTTTGCGGTTATGCTGCTCTTGTTTTCACTGACAAAGGAATCTCGGGAACTCGCGCCCGAAGGGGAATAAAATTTAATGCGGGCGGAGGGGGAGGGTTTTAGGGTATGGAATTTCTACTGCGTAAAGATCGCACACCGCTCGATCTTCTTCTTAATCTCTTTCTTCATGAAGTCGTTTACGATTGAAAAGCCGACTGGACTCCGTCCATCGTTTGCGACCGCGCTTTGATCTCGTTCAATTTCTGCATGATGCGTATGACGGAAGCGCTTCGTTCCTCGACAAGCCCGCGAACAAAACTATGGACATCCGGCTCGTCGCACTGCGAGAGAATCGACTGGTAGAATCGGACGGTCATCGTCTCCTGAGCGAGCGCGGCAGTGAGCATTGCGCAGGTGTTCCGGCAAGAATGTTCGCAGTGGATATTGTCAAGATTCATACAGACGCCTCTTCCTTTTCGAAAACCGTTATGCGACAATTTCGTGCAGTATTTCTTCAGCAATCTTTTTCCCACGCTTCAGCGCTTGCTCGTTGAGCGGCAGAAGATGATGATGGCGCTCCGGCAGAACTTCCTTGAGCGCCATGAGAACATTTTTATCGGAGACGATCGGACGCGCCTGAAGGAAAGCGCCGAGCATGATCATGTTTGCAACTTGTTTTTTCGATAGTTTTTGCGCTTCATCCTGCGCTTCGATGCCTAACACGTCGACAGCATCCGGCGACGGGGGAATAAGGACGCCCGACCGTTCAAAGAGAATAATTCCCCCCGGCTTTATATGCGCTCCAAACTTATCAACAGACGGTTGATTGAGAAGGATCGCCGAATCGAACTTCGACACAAGCGGAGAGCTGATCCGCGACGGCGAGACGATGACGATGCAGTTTGCAGTGCCGCCCCTCATTTCCGGACCGTAGGAAGGCATCCAGCTCACTTCCTTCCCTTCCTTCATCGCCGCGTAAGCGATGATCTGTCCCATCGACAGAACTCCTTGGCCGCCAAAACCCGCTATGATAATTTCATGCGCAGTGTTCATCGTTTGGATCCTACACGCTAATTCAGAACCGGTACTTTAAGGTCGCCGAGAGGATAGAGTGGAAACATGTTCTTTTCCATCCAGACATTGGCCTCGGCGGGCGTCATTTTCCATCCCGATGGACAATTGGATACCACTTCGATAAAGCATGTTCCTTTTTTCATCCGTTGATATTTGAATGATGCTTCGACAGCTTTCTTCAATTTTCGGACGGCGCCTGCAGTATGAACCGCCTGGCGCGTGACATAAAACGCGCCGGGAAGTTGGGCGACAAGGTCGGTGATCTTTAAAGGAAATCCGATAAGGTCCGAATTCCTTCCGTACGGCGTCGTCGACGTCACTTGTCCCAGAATTGTCGTCGGCGCCATTTGTCCGCCGGTCATGCCATAAATCGCGTTGTTGATGAATATCATCAAGATATTCTCACCGCGGTTGACCGTATGGATCGACTCGCCCGTTCCGATCGCAGCAAGGTCGCCGTCGCCTTGATAGGAGAAGACGATCTTTTCCGGCAGAACTCGTTTGATTCCTGTCGCGACTGCGCTCGCCCTTCCGTGCGCAGCTTCCTGCATGTCGATGTTCATATAATTATAGGCAAAGACCGAGCAGCCGACCGGTGCCACGCCTATCGTCTCTCCAACTATGCCCATTTCATTCACGACTTCCATCAGCACTCTGTGCACGACACCATGACCGCATCCGGGGCAATAGTGCATCGTTGCATCCGTCAGCGTCTCGGGCTTTTTATACACAAGCTGCATCGGTATGGATGTTGTAGCTATCTCCATGCTATCCTCATTATGCGGTTGCCGTTTCATCCTTCTCTGTGATCGCTTCAAGCTCCAGAAGGATTTCTTCGGGAGTAGGGATCATCCCTCCCATCCGCCCTTTAAAATAGACCGGCCTTTTTCCGTTCACCGCAAGCTTCACGTCTTCCACCATCTGACCGGCATTCATCTCAACTGTCAAAAATGAATCTGCGATTTCGCACAACGATTCGATGACTCGGGAGGGAAATGGGAAGAGGGTGATCGGCCTCAGCAGCGCAACTCTCAACCCGCGTTCGTGCGCGAGTTCCAAAGATTTTTGACATACGCGCGCGGTCAATCCAAATGCCACGAGAACAACTTCGGGCTCTTCGCTTCCGAGCAACTCGTACCGGACATCTTCTTCCATTCTTCGATACTTTGCTTGAAGCCTCATGTTGATCTGCTCCATTTTCTCCGGCTCGAGATGCAACGAAGTCAGAATGCGCCTCTCGCCGTTTGCGGGCTTTCCTGTTGTCGCCCACGGCTTATTTATGACAGGTAGAGATCCGGAAGCAGGAAGCGCAACTTTCTCCATCATCTGACCGAGTGCGCCGTCGCTCAAGATCATTGTCGGGTTGCGATATTTCTCCGCCAGTCGAAATCCTTCAAAAACAAAATCGGCCATCTCCTGAACCGAAGCGGGAGCCAAGACGAGAAGCCGATAATCGCCGTGGCCTCCTCCTTTTGTCGCCTGGAAATAATCTCCCTGCGACGGCTGGATCGTCCCCAGTCCCGGGCCTCCGCGCTGCACGTTGATGATAAGGCACGGGATTTCCGCCGACGACATGTATGAGATCCCTTCCTGCATCAGGCTGATCCCGGGGCTGGACGAAGAGGTCATCACACGCGCGCCCGCTCCTCCTGCGCCATAGATCATGTTGATCGCCGCCAGCTCGCTTTCCGCCTGCAGGGCAACAAAATTTCTTTTCGGCGCTTCGAGTGTAAGATATTCTAAAATTTCAGATTGAGGGGTGATCGGATAACCAAAATACGCTTGCATGCCGGCTCTGATGGCCGCTTCGGCAAGCGCTTCATTCCCTTTCATAAGGCGAGCGTCGGATCGAGGTGCAGACTCCATGACATCTACTCCGTAAACGATCTTGATCGGAATGCAGTATTACACGGCAGGGATCACTCTCGAAGACAAATTTGGTTTGATACGAGATTCCTGATACACTGTGATCGCACAATCCGGACAAACCAGGGCGCAGTTGATACACCCCGTGCAATTGTCCTGCACTAACTGCGCGTATCTGTATCCGCGTCGGTTGATCTGGTCGGATAATCCAAGACTTTCCTGCGGACACGCTGCGATGCACAACTCGCAGCCCTTGCACACATCCCGGTTGATGAGAACTGTCCCGCGTATCATGCTGAACTCCTGCTCTGGTGCATCTGCAATTTTATAGTATCTCGAACGTCAACTATTGTGCCATGAGAATCACAGCTAGGCAGGTTGATTATGGCCTCTTTTCAAATCCCGAGTGAAAGCAAATTGGCAAGCTTGGGAACATCGATACGCGATGTTCTTAAATCCAATAAGCTAATCGTTGAGATATTCAACAATGTTAATGAAAAATTCAAAGTGCAAATGGCAAAGTTACAATGATAAATGCAAAGTTAAACCGCCATTTTGTCTCAATGTGCAAAGATAATCAGTACGATCTTTGAATTTTGCACTGTAACTTTGCCCTTTGCACTTTACACTTTTAACTTCTCATCGTCTTCAGCAGATTCTTGGCAGCTGTTCTCCCGAAAGCATATCGACAACGCGCGTTCCGCCGATGCGGCTCTTCATGAGAACAGTTTTTAGATTGTTCGAAGTGACTTCGCCGATGATCGCAGCATCCTTTCCTAACGGATGTTCTTTCATCGAATTGAGAATGCTACCGGCGTCTTGTTCATGTACGATCGCGATCAATTTTCCCTCATTCGCGACATAGAGCGGATCGAAGCCGAGGATTTCGCACGCACTCTGCACTTCATCCCGCAACGGAATGTCCGTCTCGTAGATGGTCATGCCGACGTTCGAGCTATCGGCTATTTCATTAAGGGCGCTTGCAACGCCGCCGCGAGTCGGATCGCGCAACACATGGATGCGACTGCTCGCCGCAAGCATTGTCGACACAAGTCTGTTGAGAGCGGCGCAGTCGCTTTTCAACTCCGTCTCAAATGCGAGGCCTTCGCGCACCGACATGATCGCGATACCGTGATCGGCGATCGTGCCGCTCACGATGATCTTGTCACCGGGGCGGGCATTCCTCGGGTCGATTGATACATCGCTGGAGATCACACCGATTCCGGACGTGTTGATGTAAATTTTATCCCCTTTCCCTCTCTCGATCACTTTTGTATCCCCCGTGACGACAGTAACTCCCGCGATTTTCGCAGAAGCCTGCATCGAGAGAACGATCCTGCGTAAATCGTGCATCGAAAGTCCCTCTTCGATGATGAACGCGGCCGAAAGATACAATGGAGTTGCTCCGCACATCGACAGATCGTTCACCGTTCCGTTCACTGCCAGTGAGCCGATGTCTCCTCCCGGAAAAAAAAGCGGGCTGACAACAAATGAATCCGTCGAGTACGCCAACCTCGACTCGCCTACAGAAAGAATAGCTCCGTCATGGAGAACGTCGAGATACTCGTTCCCGAATTCCGGAGCGAACATTTTCGTTACGAGTTGGTGGGACAATTTGCCGCCGGCGCCGTGCGCGAGAAGAACATTTTCGTATTCATTGATCGGCACGGGACACGATACGCCGACTTCTGCATCGGCACTTTCTTTATTCACAACTTCCAATTCCTTCTCTGCTTAATGTGGATACGCGCCGATCGCTTTTTTCAGCCAACGATGAACGGCGTGACCGGATTCAACAGGCTCGAGGTACATGAGAATACATTCCCTCCTCACAACTGTGAGACCGTGCCTTTGAGCAATGTTTACCGCTTCGTGCGATTCCGAACCCGGCTGCATCCACACGATCGTGATCCCCTTTTCAGCACATTCTCCAATTACCGACTCAGTCACCGAAGGACGAACGACAGTGATGGCAGACTTCACTTCTGCCGGAATATCCAACACCGAACGATAACATCGGTCTCCGTCTACCACCTCTCGCCCCGGGTTCACCGGATAGACTTTAATCGCCCTTTCCTTCATCATACGGTAAACGCGGCTGCCAAATTTCCTTTCGTTATCGGTAGCGCCAACCACTGCAATTCCGGGTCCCGCTAAAAATTGCTCGATCGTAGCAAGTCTCGTGCTCATTGTTCATCGATCCTTAATAGAATCGCCTCTATTATTTTTCTGCCATTGCAATGTTGACTAGGAAGCAGCTCGATAATGATAATACGCCGCACATGCCCCTTCGGAAGAAACCATCGGAGCGCCGAAGGGGCGTTCGGGTGTGCATTGAGTTCCAAAAGCAGGACATTCAAAAGGCTTCGTAAGTCCTTGAAGGATGGCTCCTGCCATACAGGTTTTCGATTCCTCCGCGTGTATATCCCCTAAGCGAAAGTGTTTTTCGGCATCGAACCTCGCGTAGCGGCTCTTGATCCGGTATCCACTCATCGCTATCGGTCCGATGCCGCGCCATGAGCGATCGATGACGTCGAACACTTCGTCCAGAAGCTTCGTTGCGTGTTCATTTCCCTCCGGCCGAACTGAACGGGAATACTGGTTCTCGACTCCGAACCTTCCCTCCTCGAGCTGTTTCACCGTCATATAAATTCCCTGGAGAATATCGACCGGTTCAAACCCGGTCACAACGATCGGGGTCCGATACTTTTCCGCGACTGAAAAATAATTTTCGTAACCGGTCACAGTGCACACATGCCCTGCCGCTAAAAACCCTTGAACACGATTGTGCGGCGAAGAGAGGATCGCTTCCATGGCAGGAAGAACAAGGACATGCGAACAAAGAAGAAAGAAATTCGTGAGCCCAAGAGACTCGGCATGAGTGATGGATGTTGCACCGGCCGGGGCGGTCGTCTCGAAACCGACTGCGAAAAACACCACCTTCTTCTGCGGATTTTGTTTCGCAATTTCAACCGCATCGAGCGGCGAATAGACCGTACGAATGTCTCCACCTCTAGCCCTGACGCTCAGCAGGTCTGCATGCGAACCGGGAACGCGCAGCATATCTCCGAACGAAGCCAATACGACATCCTTCATTCCGCCGAGCATGACCGCTTTGTCGACCATCTCTATGGGCGTAACGCAGACGGGACAGCCGGGTCCATGTACCAGCGTGATACTGCCGGGAAGAAGCGCCTCAAGGCCAGATTTAACGATGGAATGAGTCTGGCCTCCACAAATCTCCATGATTGTCCAAGGATGCCGCGCGGTGGAGCTTATGAGCGTGGCGATTTCTTCGGCTGCCGACCCGTTTCGATATTCATCAAGATATTTCATCAAGCACCGTGGCCTGCGGGATCGCCCTTCTGGTGTACGCCTCCAAATCCTTCGATCTTGTGGAGGAGGTCGAGCGTCGCCCGTGCTTCATTCTCGTCGAGGATGCTGATTGCAAACCCGACATGAACGATGACATAGTCGCCGATCTTGACGTCGGGAACTAAGTCGAGGCACACCGATTTCGATATGCCGCCGAAATCAACTTTGCCCATGCAAACGCCGCCGCGTGATGCATCTTCTTTTTTTTTGATTTCAACTATCCGGCCCGGAATTGCAAGGCACATACTTTTCTTCCTATTCTCCACATTGCCTCCCGGCGCATCAGCAAAAGAGGGGCATTGCGACAACAGCAGCGGATCCTTTCAACTGACCGTAGCTTTTTCTTTTCCGACCCGAGATAAGGCAATTCCTGAATCGAAGGCGATGCGATCGTGAACTTTTGCGGAGATCACAAGCATGAGGTCAACGACCATCGTTGCGCTTCCCACTCTAACTTTCGCTTTCGCTTTGCCATCCTCAAGATAAATTTCCGCTATCTCGCCGCTCATCACACCCATGATCTCATCTCCTTCATTCGCTCGTGATTGATTCCGTGTATGTTTGTTCGACGTC
>DATJXA010000011.1:0-5683 GCA_035500675.1 Bacteroidota bacterium
TGTTTCTTCTTTTGACGATGTCCCTGGCCCTGACGATGGTCCTCAAGCCACTCGTCGATTTCCTGGAGAATAAGGGAATACCCCGGCCCGCGGCGATCCTCGGGCTCTACGTCGTTATCGGAGGCGCTTCCATCATCGGCCTCATCGTTCTCTACCCGATCATTGTCTTCCAATCTTCGAGCCTCTCCGCCTCTTTCGACAGCGAACATCTCAGCGTGATGCTGAGTAAACTCAGCACGTCAATTGCGCACCAGGTGCCGTACATCAAGCCCGCGGCGATCAACGAACGGATGAACGGCCTTCTTGCCAGGGCAGCCCAGAGCGCCGAAGCGATGGCGACAAGCGCCGTCGGCATTGCGGCGTCCCTTATCATCGTCCCGTTCATCACTTTTTTTCTGTTGAACGATTATTACAAAATGCAGAAAGCGATCATCGAAAATGTCCCGAACAAATATTTCGAGATGTCGCTGAATGTCGTGAGCAAGTTGGAAGAGCAGATCAGCAAATTCATCCGTGGAACGTGCATCGAATCGTTCTGCGTCGCGATCCTCTATGCGATTGCGTACAACATTATCGGCGTGCATTACGCGATCATCCTCGGCATCATCGGAGGGATCATGAACATCATTCCGTTCGCGGGACCCTTCATCGGCGCCCTCCCCGTTCTCGCGGTGTCCGTCGTCCAGGTCGGTGACCTCTCGATGCTTATCCCGATCGCGATCTCGACGGTCGTCGTGCAGCAATTGGACCAATTTTTTGTGCAGCCGACGGTCTTCAGCAAGATCATGAGCATTCACCCCCTCACGATGTTCCTAGTGATCCTCATCGGAGGAGAACTTCTCGGCGTCATGGGGATGGTACTCTCAATTCCGATTTACACAATTATCCTCGTCACGGCAAAGGAGACGAATTGGGGCCTCAAGAGTTATCGGATCACTCAATAAGGTTCGCGGCCGGGCCGGGAAGCTTCCCGAAAACGGCAGAAGAGTCATTCTTAAGCCGACGTTGGAAGGTTTTCCTTGTCACGGCGTCGGTTGCCTTGCCCATCGCCTTCCTTGCGTTGTTCAACAACGTATTTCTCATCCTCGTCATTTCGGTCGCGGCCACAATGGTCTTCAACCCGGTTGTGGACTTTTTTGAACAGAAAGGCGTCGCTCGACCCGTAAGCATCATCGCCATCTACCTCATCGTCGGGGGCCTCGTCGCGGCAGGGTTGATGAATCTTTACGGGATCATCGTCCATCAGGCCGAAGGGTTTACCTCCTCTCTCGATGATGAACATCTCCATGCATTGTTTGCGCAACTCGGAGCTTCGGTGGCCGGCCAAATTCCATCGCTCAACGCACAAGCCGTCGCTGCCAGGCTGAACGGCGCCCTGCCGCAGGTGGCATCTCGCGCGGAAGAGTCGCTTGCCGGCGCCGTAAACATCCTTGGTTCTTTGGTCATCGTGCCGTTCATCACTTTCTTCCTTCTCAACGATTATCATAGGATACAAAAAATATTTATCCGCAATGTTCCCAATAAGTACTTTGAGATGACGCTCAACGTCATCTATAAACTTGAGCAGCAGCTCAGCCGTTACATTCGCGGGGTATGCATCGAGCTGACCGTCGTCGGCATTTTGTACATGAGCGCCTACTCGATTCTTGGATTCCGGTATGCGATCCTTCTCGGCATTGTGTGCGGCATCTCCAACATTATTCCGATGGCCGGCCCGCTTATCGCCGCCATCCCGGTCATTTTCGCGTCCCTCCTTCAGTACGGAGATTTTCGCATGATCCTCCCCATCGTATTGACGACATTCATCGTCCAGCAGATCGACCAAATGTTCGTCCAGCCGAATGTCTACGGTAAAATTCTCGACATGCATCCGCTGACCATTGTCCTGACCATTTTGATCGGGAGCCAGCTTCTCGGCATCGTCGGGATGGTCCTGGCGATCCCGATCTACACTGTCATCAAAGTTACAGCGCGGGAGACCAATTGGGGGCTCATGCACTACAAAATCACACGTTAATGACGCGCATTGTCTTCGACATTGAAACACTTGCTCTTCCGCTCGAAAGCTTTGACCAGGCCAGCCGCGAGTATTTGTTTAAGTTTGCGGACAGCGACGAGAAGATCGAGGAAACAAAACGAAACCTCAACCTTCACGCGCTGACCGCTCAGGTCGTCGCGATCGCTTTAGTCAACCCCGATTCGAACATGGGACGCGTATTGTTTCGGTCCGAATCGAAGGAAGAATTCACTTCCTCCGACGGACAGATCCAGTTCAAATCGGGATCGGAAGCAGAAATTCTGGAAGAGTTCTGGAAGATCATTCCCCCCTACAATCAAATCGTTACCTTCAACGGCCGTGGGTTCGATTGCCCTTTCCTGATGGTCCGTTCCGCAGTTCTTGGCATACAGCCGACCCGCAACCTTGTTCCGTACCGCTACGATGCAGACCATCATTGCGACCTGCTTGAACAGCTTACCTTCTATGGCACGACGCGGAAGTTTAATCTGGATTTCTATTGTAAATCCTTTGGAATCGAAAGCCCAAAGTCTCATGGGATCACGGGCCTTGATATTGGACGGTTGATCTATGAAAAAAAATACAAGGAGGTTGCGGAGTATTGTCTCGGCGATGCGCGGGCAACCGCTGAATTGTTCCGCCGGTGGAGCCAGTTTCTCGACCTCGGCAAAAATAATTCTTGACAGACGTTCATTTTTTTTATAGCTTTACGTATCAAATAGTATTGATGGATAGAGATGACTGAAGTCACGACAGCACTCAAAGCCTTATCGGAAGAAATTCGTATCCGCCTTCTTTTGGTTCTCATGGAAAAAGAAGCGTGCGTTTGCGAGCTTATGGCGACCTTCGACATGGCGCAGTCAAAACTTTCACATCATCTCATCGCCTTACGCGATGCGGGTTTTATTAAGGATGATAAGCGAGGGAAATGGAACTATTATCGCATCGACCTTCACTCCCTCGACCCGATGAGGAGAAAACTCCTGTCTTCGCTTTCGGAATGGGTCCGCGATGAAACAACCGTGAGCAAAGACCGGCAGGCCCTTTCAAGAGTGAAAGACAAAATGCAAATTTGCTGTTAATTTTTTTGTTCTAACGTATCAATCTAAATTGATGAAAGGCAAGCATGAAATCCGACGAAGAAATCAAAGAAAACGTGAGAGAAATGTATTCTCACATCGCATTGGGAGAAACAGGCGTCGCTTCGAAAAGTTCATGCTGCGGCCCTGAACCAAGCTCGTGTTGCGGCTCAGGCTCGGACACTCTCGTCCAAATGTCTTTGAGCTATCACCCCGAAGATATCGCCGATGTCCCGGAAGGGGCAAACTTGGGATTAGGATGCGGTGTTCCGACGGCGTTTGCGGACCTCAAAGAAGGTTCAACCGTTCTCGACCTCGGCTCCGGAGCCGGCATCGACGTTTTTGTGGCGGCTCGCTACGTCGGAGCGAGCGGGAAAGCTATCGGCGTCGATATGACGCCTGCGATGATCGACAAAGCGAAGAGGAACGCAGAAAAGATTAGCGCGAAGAATGTCGAATTCCGGCTTGGCGAAATAGAAGCGCTCCCGGTCGACGACAATTCGGTCGACCGTGTCATCAGTAATTGCGTGATTAACTTAGTGCCCAGCAAAGCGAAGGCGTTCGATGAAATTTATCGCGTTCTGAAGAACGGCGGAACATTTACCGTCTCCGATATCGTCATCGACGGGTCGGTCACGGACGCAGAACGAAACGATGCGGCGCTTTGGGCAGGATGCATCAGCGGCGCGATCGACAGAAAAGAATACCTGGACATAATCGCGAACTCCGGTTTCACGGAGGTGAAGATCCTCGCCGAAACGACGTACGACTATAAGCTTGCCCACGGAGGGCTCTCTTCAATTACAATATCCGGCACGAAACGATGAAAAGAATCCTCATCCTGTGCACCGGGAATTCATGCCGAAGCCAGATGGCGGAGGGGATCCTTAAATCCTTTGACAACCGGCTGGAAGTATTTTCGGCCGGCACACATCCGGCACCCGCAGTACATCCGCTCGCCATAAAAGTGATGCACGAAATTGGCATCGATATCTCCGCCAACAAAACAAAAAACGTCGCGAGTTTTCTTCCGCGCCAATTCGATTATGTCGTTACCGTCTGCGACAGTGCAAGAGAAAGCTGCCCGGTTTTTAGCGGAACCGTTCGTCACCGAATTCATTACAGTTTTGAGGACCCCGCCGAGGCGAGAGGAACTGAAGAAATACTACTTAACGAATTCCGTCGGGTGAGAGATGGAATTAAAGTGAAGTTCGAGGAACTTTATACGGCAATTAAAACAGAAATGCCGATTAGCGATTAATAAGTTCGCGCTCAACTTCTCACTCTACAAGAGGCACATGCCAAAACAAAAAGTCTTATTCGTTTGCATCCATAATAGCGCCAGGAGTCAGATGGCTGAAGCGCTGCTGAGACGTTTAGCCGGCGATAGATTTGAACCGGAAAGCGCAGGTCTTGAGCCGGGAAACATCAATCCGTTGGCCGTCGAAGCTCTGAAGGATTTAGGAATCGACATTTCCGGCAAGAAAACCCAAAACGTTTTCGACCTCTATAAACAAGGACGCGTCTTCCATTACGTCATTGCGGTGTGCGACGAGGCGAGTGAACGGTGCCCGATATTTCAAGTATGGTGAAAAGGCTGAGCTGGAGTTTCCCCGACCCATCTCAGCTGAAAGGCTCTCACGCGGAAAAACTCGCGCAAACAAAAATTATACGCGATCGGATCGCACAGCAAATTGAGGACTGGCTGGTCGAAGTTAACCAAATACGAGCAAGCGAACAAACGGCGGATCGCCATGATTAACGGGAAAAAGCCGCTCCCAATTTTTGAACGATATCTTACGATCTGGGTATTAGCATGTATGGCGGCAGGAATGTTTATCGGAAGGATGTTCCCTCGTGTGATCAGCGGCCTGCGCGACCTCCAATTCGGTCAAGGAAGCCAGATCAATATTCCGATAGCTGTGCTCATCTGGCTCATGATCTATCCGATGATGCTCAGGGTGGATATTGCAAGTATTGTGCGAGTGCCCAAAAAACCGAAAGGAATTCTGATCACCCTTTTTGTCAATTGGATGGTGAAACCGTTCTCGATGGCGCTCATCGCATGGTTATTTTTCAAACACTTCTTTCTGCCGCTCATCGGCAGCGCCCTCGCCGACCAGTACATTGCAGGAACGATCATTCTTGGAGCAGCTCCCTGCACGGCGATGGTGTTCGTTTGGTCTTATCTTACCGATGGCGATCCTGCATACACGTTGGTGCAGGTTTCGCTCAACGACCTTCTCATGCTGGTGTTCTTCGCCCCGGTTGTCACCATTCTCATTAAAGGCGCCAGTAATCTTACGGTTCCGTTCCATGTGCTCTTTTACAGCGTTGTCTGCTTTATTGTTATTCCGCTCGGGCTTGGAAGTTTAAGTCGACTCATTCTGATCAGAGCAAAAGGCAAAGAGTGGTTCGAGCGCATTTACATCGGTTTCTTTCATCCCATTACCATCATTGCGCTTCTTGCTACCTTAGTCCTAATTTTTGCTTTTCAAGCAGACAATATTATCGAGCATTCTTTCCATGTTGCACTTATAGTTGTTCCTCTTCTTCTTCAAGTTTATTTCAATTCTTCCCTGGCGTA
>DATJXA010000012.1:0-5383 GCA_035500675.1 Bacteroidota bacterium
CCGACAAATGCGTGCGGATGGTGTGAGAGCCCGTCCGGGCCCGTCGGAGTGGCGATGTGGTCCCAATTGCTCTCTTCAAGCTCAATCGTCACCGAAGAAACTTGAGGATTATTCGTTGCAAAATGATCCGCAAGGACAAGTCCAAATGATTCGATGGTGCGCACAGGATCGTCCTTTGCAAGCGCGTATACCGTATTTTTCATCGTATCTGTCGGAACAACATTGCGGTTATCTCCATCCGTGTATGCACGTTCGAATGCCCCCTCCAGCTGAATATTGACCTTGACTTCTTTCAACTCGTGGCGGTACGGAAGATGCGTGACCTTTATGAGCCAGACGCTCGATTTGCCGTACCTATATTGAATTAAATCAGACACTATCGTCCACCTTTCGATCACAAGAGAGTAGTCAAGTCAATCGGCATTCGACAATTGGCAATTGACAAGTGCCGAATGCCGATTTTAAAAATGTGTATATCAGAAACTTTATTCCATTCAACTCCCGCGATATGTCGAGTAACCAAACGGGCTCAACAGCAATGGAATATGGTAGTGTGCCGCAATGTCCTTTACCTCGAACGTTATCGTGATGAATGGGAAGAAGCTCTCACTCCCCGCCATTCGAAAATATTCGTCGGTAAAGAACGTAAGGCGATAAACTCCCTTATCAAGCGTAAAATTTTCCGGGAGGAAGTTCATGATGCGCCCATCAGAACCTGTTTTGCTTCGCGAAAGTTCTTTCCAGGTTCCCGGAGTCGTGCGGTATTCCAACGTTGTCGTGATGCCGCTGGCCGGCATGCCATGCATCGTGTCTAGAACGTGTGTGGTGATGGGACTTTTCATTGTTTTTTTTCTTCTCGAAGGTGAACGTACTTGCCGGCAGGCTGACAATCGCGGCGGAATCTAATATGCATGAACAGCGTATCCGGCACCGGGATGTCACGAAAAGGCGCGATGCGTTGAAAGCCGAGTTTTTCGTATAGCGCGATCGCTTCTGTCATGGTAGGGAGCGTGTCCAAACGAAGCGTCGTATAGCCGGCATTGCTGGCTTCTTCTAATACTTTCGTCGTGAGCTTTAATCCCACTCCTCTTCCGCGAAAATCTTTTCGAACGAAGAGTCGCTTCATCTCGCAAACCTCATCATCAATTCGCTTGAGTCCAACACAACCTGCAATTCGCTGCTCGTCGGCCGCAATAAGGAGCCTGCCGTGGGGCGGGGCATAGGGTCCAGGAAGTCCCGCAATTTCGCTGTCGAGGTTTTCAAAGCAGATGCTGACGCCGATGGACGAAGCATATTCGGCAAACAATTTCCCGACCGCATCAATTTCTTGGGCTGAATTTGCTCGGTAGACTTCAATCATCACCAAAATCCTTGAAATGATTTTTACGACAAAAGCTTTTCTATTCTAAGCTTCGTAATTTTCGCTTGTTCCTCCGCCGCGACTCGCAGCTCGGTGGAAGGATCATTTTTCATCCGCTCTTTTATTAAATAAAGCATTTCTTTTGCGCTCTTTCCAGTGGCACAAACGATGAAAATTCTACCAAACCTTGCTTCATAACGTTTGTTGGCATCCTCCAACTCTCGAAGCACATGAACGTGGGCATTCTTTGTTCCTGATTGTTCTGCTGCTGCCCATGTATGAGTGGCAGAAAATTTTTCTGAAACGTTCTTCGTTTCACCAATTCTCGGATGGGAGGAGAATGCTTCATTCCAATCATTCTCCGTTAATCCGTTCCAGACCTTTTCAGATGCGCTATAAAGATCTTCAACTGTCTCGTACGGTCGGCCATGTACGACTCGTTCAGCCCACGTCCTTGAACCGCAACAGCGCGACAATTCATGTTTTGCCTCATCGGGAGAAAGGGAGTTTAACGCTTCAAGGGTCATCCGCCGTTTTCCTGAACCATTCGGATACTTTTTTTCCGCTCGGTTCCCGCGTTAAAAATCTTTTCGCTTCTCGTGATGATTTTCCCTTGAGGGAGGTCCGGAAACTTTCCGCCGTCAAATACTTTCCTGCCCGCGAGGTAGGTCCGTTCGACCTTTCCGTAAAGTTTTTTCCCCTCGTATGGAGTCGTTTTATGGCGATGCTCGGTCCTCCACGGCTCGACGATAAATGCAGCGTCCGGATTCCAGATCGCAATATCGGCATCATACCCTCGCGCAATTTTTCCCTTGCGATGTTCAAGATTGACAAGCCGGGCCGTGTTGGTCGACATCCATGTCGCCACATCCGTCAGCGCAAAACCACGCCGCGAAGCTTCGGTCCAGACAATCGGCAACCCTAACTGCAAAGAAGCAATCCCGCCCCACGCCCCGCTGAAATCGGCTGAGGGCATCAGCTTCATTTCAGGAGGACAAGGAGAGTGGTCCGAAACAATGCAATCGATGTCTCCGTCGCGGAGCGCTGTCCATAACCGCTCGCGGTTTTCCCTTTCACGAATAGGCGGAGCGCATTTGAACCGGGTATCTTTTTCCGGAATTTCATCGGCGGAAAAAAATAAATAATGGGGACACGTTTCCACGCTCAGAGGCAACTCGGCAGACCTCGCGCTGCGCAAAGCGGGTATTTCGTCTGCGGATGAAAGATGGACGATATGAGTCCTGCAGTTATATTCCGCACAGAGCCGGATGAGCAGGTTTATCGCATCGTGTTCCCATTTCCGCGGCCTGGACGAAAGATACTTTTGGAAACTCTGATCGTCTCCGTGCTTGACATGCAATGTAGAGATATCCGCGAGTTCCGCATGAACGAGCAACGGCGCTTGAGTCTTCGCGATGATTTTCATCCCGACGCGAAGGTCTTCTTCGCTTACAGGAGGGAAATCATCTATTCCTGAATCGATAAGAAACGCTTTCACTCCAAGAACGCCGGCCTCGAGCAGAGGAGCTACATCGGAAGCATTCCCGGGAACCAGCCCGGCGTAGAAACCGCAATCGACATGCAGCTTTCCTTTCGCCGCACTTAATTTAGCATTGAGCGCTTCAACGCTGGTAGTCACAGGAGAACTGTTGAGCGGCATGTCGACAATTGTCGTGATGCCGCCTGCCGCTGCAGCTTTCGTCGCACATTCAAACCCCTCCCATTCAGTGCGCCCTGGTTCATTTACGTGAACGTGGGTATCGATCAATCCCGGCATGACGACGAGGTCCCCAAAATCCTCGACGGGCATCCCTTTTGGAAACTCCTCGACTCCAACAACATCGGCAATAATGCCTTCGTTGACCACAATGCCTGCCGCACGTATCCCATCTGGCGTGATAACGCGACGGCTCGAGAGAATGTATGCTGACGATTTCAAAGGAGCAGCAATGATTGCATGATTGGGTTGTGAAAGAATGGAATTTTTCAGTCAAAATGCAAGCTGACGGGGAGAGTGAACGGTTCGCTCAAGCGAACCGTTCACTTATGATTATCTTGAAAATTGACGGCGGAATCGTTACACTAATGCAATGGACATACTCGAAGAAATAATAGACGCTCTCCAATCCGACGAGGAAACAATCCTTGCGACGATCATTTCGACAAACGGATCGACCCCCGCGTCCGCGCTTTCGAAAATGCTAGTGAAGGATGGGGGGAAAAAATGGCTTGGGACAGTCGGAGGGGGATGTCTCGAAGGAGATGTTCTTCAGGAAGCGATCACCATGTTCGGCTCCGGCGCTTCAAAAATTCTCTCCTTCGAGCTCAACGAAACCAATCTTGATCAAGGACTGATCTGTGGGGGAAGTCTCGATGTTCTTATCGAGCCGTTGTTAAAAAAACACTTGGTTTTTTTCCGTGAGATGAAACAGGCACGGGACAATGGGGATGATTGCATCCAGGTAACGTTTATTGCACAGGATGGAAAAATTTCTTTTAAACATTGCCTGAATATGTCTCAGGACTGGAATGATGGAATGATGGAGTGGTGGAAGAACGTCGACGGTCGAAGCGGATTGACGATGGAGATTGTTGTCGAAGGAATAAAAAAAACTTATAGACGAAATGAAACAGAGCGGTTGAAAAACGCGAACGGCGAACTGATCCTAGAACCGGTCCAGGGAATGCCCAGTTTGATCATCTTTGGCGGCGGCCATGTCTCTAAATATATTTCACGATCTGCGGCGATGGTCGGCTTTCATGTTACCATAATTGACGACCGGCCGGAATACGCCAACCCAGTGCGCTTCCCCGAAGCAAAAAAGACGATCGCATGCGATTTTGCAGAAGCGTTTGGTCAGATCGAGATAAAACCGTCGACCTATGTCGTTATTGTCACTCGCGGTCACCGCTCGGATGAAGAGATCTTATCGCATGTCGTTGAGAAACCGGCAAAGTACATCGGAATGATCGGCAGCCAGCGAAAAGTATTGACAACATACAAGCACCTCGTCGAGCGCGGAATTTCGATTGAAACTTTGCGTAAAGTTCATGCGCCCATCGGCATCGAAATCGGCGCCACAACGGCGGAAGAGATTGCCGTCAGCGTGGTTGCGCAATTGATCGCTGTGAGGCGGGGGGAAGTTGATAGACTGGAGAACAAATCGAACGTCATGCGGAAATTGATCACATAGATTACGCAGATTTCTCAGATTTAGCTCAGATTTTTGATTACTCAGAGCACTCAGATTTAGCTCAGATTGCAGATTACTCAGATTTGAGGAACGCGGCAAAGATATAAGAAGTTATTACAAAAAAATTCCCGTCCAATTTTTAAGTGAACGAGAATTTTTATTAAGCTAATCTGAGCAATCTGCAATCTGAGTGAAATCTGCGCAATCCGAGAAATCATTAAGGCTCGCACAACCATTAAAAAAGAATTCCCGCTCACCTTTTCAGTGAACGGGAATTTTTAGTTAAACTAATCTGAGCAATCTGCAATCTGAGCTAAATCTGAGTGCTCTGAGTAATCAGAATCTGAGCTAAATCTGAGAAATCCGAGTAATCACAGATTACTTCACCATCAACATCTTCTTCACCTCGACGCGATCTTGTGCCCTCAGGACGTAAAAATAAATTCCCGAAGCGAGGCGCGATCCGTCGAACGTTACTGACTGGATCTGGTCTGCAGGAACAACGCCGTCATACAACGTTACCACTTCCTGGCCGATGTTGTTGTAAACCTTTATCGCAACGTGCTCAGTGCTCTTGACTGCGAAATTGAACTTCGTCGTCGGGTTGAACGGGTTGGGATAGTTCTGGCTCAGTTTATAATCCTCGGGCGAAAGCGTTGCCTTTACTGACACTTCTGCGCTGTAGGTAAATTTGCCGTCGCGGTCGGTTTGCTTGAGACGGTAGCTGAACGATCCTGCCTCGCTCACAGCATCGGTGTATGTGTAGTTCGTCGGAGTATTCGTCGTTCCTTTACCCTCAACAAATCCCACTTTCGTCCAGCTCGCAGCT
>DATJXA010000013.1:0-6681 GCA_035500675.1 Bacteroidota bacterium
GTAAAAATACCCCGAAGCAATTGCAATGCTTAAAAACAGCGCAGCACGCTGAACGGTTCACTCTTAGGGTCGACTTCCTTGAATTTCTCTGGGACTTTATCTACATTCTTCAACCGCGCACTCGACCAAGGCCTCACTTCAAAGTATTCTATGTTGTTAGCCCTTGCACAGCAATCCTCATCATTCGACGTAAAGCGATTGAAACTCAATCTCATAGTCTTTCTACGAGTCGACGCACTTAAGGAGACGTTATGAAAAAATTATCCTTCTTCCTGTTCGCTCTCTTCATTCCCTCCATGATCTTCGCTCAGACAAATGTCGATAAAGTGACCAGCGCACTCGACTCGATGGCGATATTTGCCATGGACAATTGGAGAATGAGTCCAGATTTGAAACATGGTGAAATTGCCGGAGACCCGACCGCAGACGGATTTAACGATTCGAAATGGGAAACTCTGAAAATCGGCGAATCGGTATATCTCGATTCTTGCTGGCTTAGAAAGGAGATCGTCCTTCCGGAATACATCCTGGGGAAAAAAGTGAGCGGACCGATTTCGCTTCTTGTGTCGGTCGACGACTATGGATACATGTGGATCAACGGGGAGTCAAAAGGATACTTTCCATGGGACGGCTCATTCATTCTTACGCACGATGCAAAACCGGGGGACAGATTTCTTATTGCCATCCGGGCGATCAATACGGGCGGCCCGCTGCGGCTTCTTCGCGCCGACCTCGAAACTCAGAACACAGATTCACTCCGCCAAATGATAAAGGATTTCTCTCTCAGCATCAAAGTAGGCCAGGAATTGTTGAGCTTCGATACGAAACAAGGGACATCGTACGGCTCGAAGGTTCAAGATTTCGGCATAGACCGGTCGAAGATCGACAAAGAGGAAAAAAGGCGGTTGAATGATCTACTTCAGTCTGAAGTGGCCCGGCTTGATGTTGACGCTCTCCGCTATCCATCGATGGAGAAATTCATTGCATCGTTGAACGATGTGCGCGCTCGGTTAAAGCCGGTTGCAGAGTTTGCCAAGCGGTTCACTCTGTATTTTGATTCGAACGCGCATATCGATGCGGCGTGGCTCTGGCGCGCCAAAGAAACGGTAGAGGTGTGCAAAAATACCTTCACATCCGTCCTTAATATGATGGATGAACGGCCGGACTTTTCATACACGCAAAGCGCCGCGGCGTATTACGATTGGATGGAGGAGAAGTACCCTGACGTTTTCAAGAGAATCCAGCAAAGAGTGAAGGACGGTCGGTGGGAGGTCGTAGGGGGTATGTGGATCGAGCCGGATTGCAATTTGCCGAGCGGGGAATCATGGATGCATCAACTCCTCATTTCAAAGGAATATTTTCAGAAGAAGCTTGGCGTCGATGTGAAGATCGGCTGGAATCCGGACTCATTCGGCTACACATGGAACATGCCGGAATTTTATCTCAACGCCGGCATCGATGCGTTCATCACACAAAAGCTCGGCTGGAACGACACAAACATCTTTCCGCATCGCGTGTTCTGGTGGGAAGGTCCCGACGGCTCGCGCATTTTAACATACTTCCCATACGATTACGTGAATGAAATAGGGGATCCATTCCAACTGGCAGATTGGATGCGTCAGTTCGATGCGAATACGGGGTTCACGAAGATGATGGTGCTCTTCGGCGTCGGCGATCACGGCGGCGGTCCGACGATCGACATGCTCAACCGGATCGAACGCCTCAAGCATCTCGACATTTATCCTGCAGTCGAGTATTGCACGGCCGCGCAATATCTTGATTATCTGAAGAAGCAAAACCCTGCCGACATCCCGACATGGAAAGATGAGTTGTATCTCGAGTACCACCGAGGAACGTATACGACTCAGGCCAATATGAAAAAATTCAACCGCCATAACGAGGCGCTTCTCACGAGCGCAGAAAAATTTTCGACCCTGGCGACAATGTACGGCAAGGAATACGACCGGACGATGATGGACGATGCATGGAAGAAGCTACTCTTCAATCAATTCCACGATATTCTTCCCGGTTCAGGCATCCGCGAGAATTACATCGACGCGACGGAACGGCATAAGGCCGTTGAGAAAGCCGGAGAATATGAATTGCGCACATCGCTTGCAGCGATCGCTTCGAACATCAACACGGCAAAGATGAAAAATGGCACCCCGATACTTGTGTTCAACCCGATGGCCTGGGTTCGAACCGATGTCGCAAAAGTGACCTTGCCCGAAGGGGATGAAAACCAATATTCGGTGTTCGACTCGAAAGGTAACATTGTCCCTTTGCAGATCGTCGAGGCGGGATTGCTGAAGCGCGAGTTGATGTTCATTGCAGAAAATGTTCCGTCTCTCGGGTATGAAACGTACGAGCTGAGGATGGCAAAGAACCCGCCGAGCAAAACGGTTTCCGGAGATTCTTCGTTCACTATCGAAAATGAATATTTCCGAGTAACAGTGGGCAAGGATTCGGGATGGGTGACAAGTATTGTCGACAAACAGAGCGGAAGAGAGGTGCTCAGTGGGTCGGGGAACAAGCTGCAGCTTCTTGAGGATAAACCGAAACGATGGGACGCTTGGAACCTCGGCCTTACCGGAACGGAGTATCCGTCCAAGTTGAGAAAAATTGAACTTGTTGAACGAGGGCCGGTCCGTACGGTCATTCGGGTGACTCGCGATTGTCTCGGCCCGAGTTTCCGGCGCGATTACCCGACGCCCGATTTCCCGAGCTCTTTTTTCACGCAGGACATTATCCTTTATAAAGGTATCGATCGTATCGACTTTAAAACGGACGTCGATTGGTGGGAAGACCACACGATGTTGAAAGTTGCGTTCCCGCTTTCCATCTCCGATACCGTCGCGACGTATGAAATTCCGTACGGCTCAATTCAACGATCGACGCAGATGCGTAATAACTGGGAGAAAGCGCGCGTCGAAGTGCCGGCGGAGCGCTGGGCAGACGTCTCGGAAAAAGATTTTGGCGTCAGCCTCATCAACAATTCGAAGTACGGCTACGACATCAAAGGCAACACGATGCGCCTCTCACTCCTCCGTTCTCCGGATTGGCCCGACCCGACCGCAGACCGCGGGAAACATTCGATCGAATACAGTCTCTATCCGCACAAAGGAACTTGGAAGGAAGCCAACACTGAAAATCGCGGATACGACTTCAACAACCCGCTCATCGTCATGATGACGACTGCTCATAAAGGGACACTCTCCGGATCGGGTTCGTTCGTGAAGCTCGAACCCTCGAACCTAGTCCTCACAACAGTGAAAAAAGCAGAAGAATCCGATGCGTGGATCGTCCAGTGGTACGACACGCGGGGCGTGCAATCGGATGCCGTATTAACATTACCGCGCGCTCCGAAGAGCGTAGTTCTTTCTAATTTTCTTGAAGAAGACGGCGCCCCTATCCCATTCACCAAGAATGTCGTGAAAGTTGAGACGAAGAAGAATTCAGTTGTCACGGTAAAAATTCGATTTTAAAAAAAGTGAAAACCGGGATTGCGGAATAATGGGATTGTGGAATAATGGAATGGCCATTTGAAAGACGGCACCATGAAAATTAGCGACCTTCGGGGAACCGTGGAGTTGCGGAACGGAGTCAAGATGCCGTATTTCGGGCTCGGCGTATTTCAAACGAAGGAGGGAAAAGAGGTACGTCAGGCAGTGCAATGTGCGCTCGAAGCGGGGTACCGGCACATCGATACTGCGGCCCTCTATGGAAACGAAAAAGGAGTGGGGGAAGCGGTCTCATCGACCGGTATTCCACGCAGAGACATTTTTGTAACGAGTAAAGTCTGGAACTCGGACCAGGGCTACGACAGAACATTGCGCGCTTTTGATAAAAGCCTTTCGCTGCTGGGCTTCGAATACGTCGATCTGTACCTCGTTCACTGGCCCGTGAGAGGAAAATATCTCGAGACATGGAAAGCGCTTGAAAAGATCTATGCTGAAAAGCGAGCGCGGGCTATCGGCGTGAGCAATTTTTTGCAGCATCATTTAGAGGACTTACTCGGCCGCTGCAATGAAATTCCGATGGTCGATCAGATGGAATTCCATCCTTACTTGGTCCAGCAAGACCTTATTGATTTTTGTCGTGAACGGCAAATTCAGTACGAAGCGTGGAGTCCGCTGATGCAGGGGAAGATCCTCAGTGCACCGCCCCTTCAAACCCTTGCCAGCAAATATAAAAAGGATGTCGCTCAGCTTGTGTTGAGATGGAACCTTCAAAAAGGCATCGTCACCATACCGAAATCGGTCCATCGCGACCGGATACTTTCAAACGCTGATATCTTCGACTTCGCAATCAACGATCAGGACATGAAGGCGATCGACAGGTTGGACCGGCATGAGCGGATCGGGGCAGACCCGGACACTTTCAACTTTTGACCATAGGACTGGACCAGTAATTATTTCGGTTTCGCGCATCGCAACTTTGACTTCCATGTGTGAGCCGCGACATCCAGGCATCGATGTGTTCACACGAACTTCCTTTATCTTGTTTTTTTCTCTCCTTCTTGGGATGTATCAATGTCATTGTCAATCTGCCCTCCCCCTCAATTCTTATCAGGGAAATTGGACGTTTGCCGTAGATGGAGCGTTAAGCGGTAGCGGAACCATGACAGTAAGCGCCGATGGCGGGATCTCTGTTCATGTGTCTCTTGGGAAGTACGATCGCTTCTTCACCAATCCGATAGCTCTAAATGTTTCTAGCACCGGTGCGCTTGGTGGAAACATTTTGTTTTGGCATATCGGCATAGGGAAGATTGAAGGTAATTTTTCGCCGTCGGGCGATCTTTTTGGAGAGGTGTCAACACCGCTATTCAATGTCGGTTCGGTCTCAGGACATCTTGATAAAAATTCAGGAGGAGGGAACTATCAATCTGTGGCCGGCAACGGAACTTGGAAAGCGCAAAAAAATTAGATGAGCCTCTGTCGGAAGTGGTTGGATTCTGAATCAAATTGCTTAAGAACGGCGTCAGAACTGAAACGAGAAAGTGATATTAGAAGGATTGAATCCGCCGGCAGTATTATCTGCCGATGGAATTGATTGCATTTTGCGGGAATAGATGTTGCGGTAATACTTGCCAACAGTAGAACCGACTGCGTACGACATCAACGCTCCCGCCACAGCATCTGAGAGCCAGTGCATCCCCCCGCGATTGTTTGCCGCGACCCCGAACATTGTATAGGCGACAAGTCCAAACCCTCCAATTTTTAGCCATGTATTATTAGGATAGTAGCTTGTTAAGGCCGAGACAACTGCCATCGTCGCGGCGGTATGTCCCGAAGGCCATCCCCAAAATATCCCGCCGCGAAGAAAACCGAGGCGAAATGTTTTGCTGAGGCTGTCCATATCGGAGACTTGCCTCCAATTGGGATTCGGCCTCCCCGTGATCGCTTTTAGAGTTGAATTGTAGAGGAATTCGATGACACTTGCCTCCATGACTGCATAAGAAGCTCCCAAAACCTTATCGTCATTTTTTATTTTTGCGTAGGCAAAAAGAGACCCGCCGGCGATGAAGGGAAGGAACTGTCCGCTCCAAACGACTGGACGCGCCCACGGTCCGAATTCTTGGTGTTGGTTGAAGTAATGTTCTACGGAATAGTCGGCTCCCGAGCTTACCAGGGCTGCGGTTGCAGCGACGGCCGAGAGATGAAAGTAGACATTGTTCCCGCGAAAACTGTCGAGAATGTTGTTGCCAAAGTTACCAAAGAGAGAGGGACCACCGCCGTTGTATGTCTCTTCAAGCGATGGGGTGGATGAAAATTGCTCCATATGCAGCCGCCTGGCCGGCCATTCTGTTATCGCATTACGCACAGTCGAGGCATAGGAGACAAACGAATTGTGCTGATTGTACGGGGCAAGGGTCTGGCCTTCCGAGTTCCCAATAAAAAGAAAAAACACGCCAGTGATCATCACACGACGATGCCGGAGACCGTTTCTCATTTTATGCAATGCCTTCATACTTTTCAAAATGGTACGTAATCTTAGCATAAAGTGCACTTGGCAACGCAGAAAATTCAACATGGGTAAGTGGGTCAGCGTTTACCCGAGTCGGTTTGGATGAAATCGCCTCGGAGCAAACCGCATTATTTTGATCGTCATGCGAGGCGCAAGGTATCTTCGGAATATTTATAGATCCCTTCTTTAGCTCAAAGTTGAAGGATGCCCTGCTTCGATCTATAGAAACTTTAGTCCTCTCGATTATCGTCATTCATTTTAGAAAGTATTTTGTAGATAGACATAATCTTTTTTTGTTTAAATGTCTTTTAGCCACATTTTTGTAAAATCACTCCCAAAATTCTCAGTAGTTTCCCCTGAGATTTGCTTAGAATGCCCTTGACAAAAGAAAAAACATTTGCTACGTTGTGGACGAAATTGTATCCAGAACCGTATACAATATAAAACACAAAAATTACCGAGGGATGTCAATGGGTTCAAATAATTTGGATGCAATCATTGGTAAAAGGGAGAGTGTTTTCGGGAAGGTCTCTCCGCTAATTTCTGCACTTATCGTTCTGCTTATTCAACTCCCTGCTGTATTGTTTTGCGATACAAAAAGTCAGATATCGGGTAAGGTGAGCGACACACAGTCAAAGGAAATGCTGATCGGCGCCAACGTGATCCTGAAAGGGACAAGCATTGGAACCGTTACAGATGTCGACGGAAAGTTCA
>DATJXA010000014.1:0-27063 GCA_035500675.1 Bacteroidota bacterium
ATCGGCATGACATGGATCTTGTTGACTTCCTGGGCCGTGTCGTTGACAATATTGCTGGCGATGAAATCATAGTACCATTTGTCGTGACTGTAGCTGCAGTTCGAGAGCAGAATATGACGTTGCAATGTCTTCGCAGCAGTGCCGTCGTCGGTAAAAGGAATCGCAGGAGTTAAAGCAGTAAACCCCTTCGCACTATCGATATTGACCACGCCGCCGTTAGGAGTCATGTTGGTTCCATCTCCTGATGGGACATCCCCGAACATGAACGCATTGTGAAAAACGCAGTTCGTCACCGAGAGCCACCACCAGTAATCCGACTCCAGCATAAAGACCATCGAGTTGAGGAAGGTGCAATGGTTGAACGAAACATAGTCGGCATATTCGGGCGATTCCTGCATATACGCATAACCGACGTTCGCCATCGTGCAGTTCTCGAAAAAGAGCGAGTCGGTATGCCATGATGTGCTTCCATACGTCCATGACACCGGACGGCCATAGTAGCGATAATGATTGTCGGTCAAGTTCCGGAAATACGTGTTCGTGATATATCCGCGGAAGTGCTGACATGAGGGCTCGATGGCTCCGCCGCCGTTGCCGATATCCTGGTAATCGATGATACACCCATCCATGTATAGATGTTCGCCCACTCCGCTCGTGTTCTTGAGTGTGTCGTCCTCGATCACAATGCTCGAACCGATCTGAGCGCCGGTGATGTTGCCGCAAAGCACCCAGACGTTTTTCATTGTCAGGTCGCCGTAGCAGTCGAAATTATACGTCGTCGTGACGCCGCCGCTCGTCGTCCACACGATTTCCGGCAACGCGGTTGCCATCGTATTACCGGGGGTCGGCCCTTCAATGTAGAGATGGGAATGAGGAGGAGTTGTTATCGTTCCCGTGAGGATATAAAAACCGCCCGCATCCAATTGGAAAATCGTATTGGAAAGCTGAACGCCCGTCGGGTCGGCGCTAATGACGCTGGCGATGGCCGTGTTAAGATTCCCTCCGGCACCGGCGTCGCTATGCACGGCCACAACGGTTTGCGCCGCGAGCGAAGCCGGCAACATTACACAGAGTAACGCAAAAACAAATTTTTTCATGTTGACCTCCTTGTATTTTTGATTGATGCTGATTCTCATATAAAGCTTTTCTGCCGTTGTGCGAGATGGGTTCGCTTATTGCCGCAGTATTACATCACAGCGTATACCGGATCCCCAGGTCCCCGGTGAGTCCGTAGAACTGCTCCGAGGTAAAGCCGCCTATCGACGGCTGCGTCGAAATATTCGGCTCGGCATTGAGGTTGTTCACATCCAAATAGAGCTGGAGACCGTCCGCCCATGGAAGCTTCTGCCGTGCAGAAATATCGAATCGGTTATAGCTTCTGGAGAAACCCTCGTTCTCAGGATATGCTCCGATGGTTGTCACAATGTTCCCTTGATACGTGAAGGAGACGCGCCCGGAAAACCCTCTATAGTCATAGCCGATATAGGCGTTCAGGACATCGTTCGGCTGATACACCAGCCTGTCCGTCCTGGTACTGTCGACGAACTGAACAGTCCTGCCGATTTGTCTCGTGTCGAAGTATGGATAGACCGCATGAGATGAAATACGAGAGTAATTGACTCCGAGCACGATGCCATCCATCGGAGCCGGCAGATACCAGAGCCTTGTCTGGAGGTCTGTCTCGATGCCTCTCACGAACGCTGCATACGGACTGTTGATGAAGGTGGTCACCTTCGTACCGTTGTTTGGACTCTGATCGGCCGAAGACAAAAAAGGAGCGAAGGATTCCAATGTGAAGGGAAGGTCGGTCACCCCCTGTGCGTTAAAAAATTTCTGATTGTAGAGAGGATACGTCGCGGAATAAGTGAAATGATCTATCTCCTTGTAGAAACCGCCGAACGACAAAAGCCCAAGCTCGTTGTTGTGAAAACTGAGCAACACATCGTGGTTCTCCGCTTGCGCCGGTTTCAGGGTTGGATTGCCAGAATAGACGGCGCCTGCCGCAGCCGAGACGACAAAATGCGGCGATAGTGCCGAATAGTCGGGACGCGCAAGCGTTTGTGTGTACGAATAGCGGATGTCGCTCCATGAGGTGATGTTATACCTTGCCTGAACCTGAGGTAACCAATAGTGATTCTGAGGATAGGCTGTTACGGGGAAGGCCTTCTGAGCGTAAGGGTTACGTTCGTCTTCCATATTGTATGCGAAGTATAAACTCTTCGTCTCTTCATACCTCGCGCCGCCGACAATTAACAGGTCGCTGCCGAAATCCAATTCTGTCATCGCGTAGGTTCCATAATATCTCTCGACGTATTTGTAATCGTTAGGAAGTTCCTGATACGGGCCGTCGTACCAACCTCCCGAGGTAGGATCGCTCTGCAAAGGAGCAAAGGCCGCGGCGTTGTCATGGATGTAATTGACTACTCCATTAAGAATCCCCGGTGTGGGAACCCAGTACATGTACCCGAATTTGTTGTTCAAAAAAGAACTCAGAAGCTTTGTATCGGTCGAGGTAAAGTTCGTTCCCTCTAAATATCCTCCGGAAGTTCCGCCGTTATATCTCAACCCCGGAAAAGCGGCTGCGATGCTATTTTGTACAACTGTCGCGATCCCGCCTGTACCTCGTATCGTAATGTACGGAGTGCTCTGGTCGTTCGTGATGTGATTATAGCGGTACTCTCCGCCAAACTTGAAGAAGCCGGAGAGCGATGTCCCGGGACTGAACGGGACCTTGAAATCGGCCTTGTAGGCCTGATCATTTTCGTGATAATCGCTGGAGAATAGATTCAGGGATTGCAGCAACGTCGTGGAATCCGGGCCGTAAGTCACTAAATGCGTCAATTCTTCCGGAGTGGCATCGGTAATGGCCGTGCTCCATCCCTTCGTCGCAAAATTTTGTTGGAAAATATAGTATGGCGAGTAGGGAAGATAATTTCTCGAATAACTATTAGCCGCCTTAAGGTCGGCGGAAATAAATCCAAAATCGCTCGAAAAATCCAAGGAGTTTTGCGCGACGTCGGTAGTCCCCTTTCCTTCTCTGTATGAAAAGTCCATCTCTTTGTTCGTGTTGCCTGCGTAGTAGTCGATGATCGTGTTATAATCGTTGTAGTTGGAATTCAGGCGGTTGGCCGAGTTGACCGATTTTATCGAACCGAAGGGAAGTCTATAATCAAGAATAATATTCCCTCCGTACCGTTGCCTGGTCTCGAGATGCCGGTTCAACGTCACGTTGTTCACCCACACGGGCCTGAATCCGTTCGGTTCGGGAGTAGCGTTCGCCGTGGCATACGAAGCGCTCATATTGTCCGCACTGCGGTCATATTGCTCTGCGTTCGCAAGGACATAGACGCCAAGCTGGTCGTCAAAGAATCTGTCGCTGCCGGCTGCAACCGCTCTGTAATTTCCGTAGTTGTTGGTTTTTTGCGTGTAGCCGGATTGCCAGAGTGCGTCTCCATGGAATCCCGTGGGAGCTTCTCGCAATTCCATGTTGACGTAGCCGCCGATTGCGTTGGCTTCCATATCCGGAGTGAGAGATTTATAGACCTCGATCGACTTGATCATGTACGGCGTGATCATCGTGAGGTCGACGCTTCGGTCATCAGTGGGAGCGCTCGAAGTAATTCCCAGGGAGGTTGCGCCGATCTGCGCGCTTCCCGTGCTCGCCAGCGTTATTCCTCCGATGGCGACTTCGTTGTATTGAGGAGCGAGACCTCTCACGACAATTTTATTGGCCTCACCCGAGCTTTGTAACGTTGAAACGCCCGGCAAACGACCGATCGCCTGTGCGGCGTTGAAATCCGGGAGTTCTTGGATCTTCGCTTCGGAAACGACGTTGACGATCTTGTTCGACGCAAGCTGCTGATTGATCGCCTGCATCTGTCCCTGGGCTTGAGCGGTGATGACGACTACCTCACCTTTGACCATAGTGGCTCCGAGGGAAAAGTCTTGGTTGACTGTTCCGCCCTCTGGGATATTCACCACAACAGTCGACGAAATATACCCAATGTATGACACAACGACGGTCTGCGGGCCGGACGGCGCATTGGAGATAGAAAAAGCCCCGTTCAAATCGGTAGCGGCGCCGATGCTTGTGCCCTTTATAACGACGTTCGCGCCGGGCAGACCTTCATTTGTTTCCTTGTCTAAAACTTTGCCTTTAAGTACTCCCGTCGCCATGAGCGATGGGGCTACAAGTAAAAGCGATATTGCCATAATACAAAACGTTACGACGTTAAACCCCTGACCAATGCGATTTGCGAATGCCCTAATTGCCGTGGCAATAAGACCATACGAGTTTTTCACAAGAGTTCTCCTTTTATTTCTTTTGTGCCGCTGTAAGTTGGCCAAAACCGCTTCCTCACATGATCACCGCCGCTTTACAATTTCTTATTGATCATCCTTCAACGTTTGCGCTTGCCTAAAAACAGAATCGGGTGACCGTTCTTTGGAGTGAGCCGTCTGGGCTCACCACGAACAATCACCCGATGAGAGAAACATCGGAACGCTGGTTCTGCTGCTGGGATGCACGCGCCGAGATCGCAGTTTGCGGTGCACGCCAGACCTTCGTTTGAATTGATTTTAGCATCGTGTCTACGGTCGTTGTGTAACAGCTTTGGGTGACAACGTTCCCCGGGTCCTTTGCAAGGATTACCGGTTTATAGCACTACCACGATGATCATCACTTTTGTTGAAACGTCGCCGCCGACAATCGCAACGGGGACAAAGAAGGATGATTATCAATGAGCATGAATTTTTTGATACGTCAAATGTAAGTATTCAGTATGTTTTCGAGCATCTCTTGCCGGCCGCTCTCGAGTTCCGGCTTCCCTTCTTTCAGGACCCATTTTTCGATCTCTTCGAGACCGGTTTTTCCGGAGATAATTTTTGCGCCAATGCCGGAATCGAAACTGCGGTACCGTTCTGTGATAAATTTGCTGAACGCCTTCTCCTCGATCATTTTATGCGCGATGAGCAGGCCGCGCGCGAACGAATCCATTCCACCGATGTGGGCGTGGAATAAATCCACCGGATCGTTCGAACTTCGCCGCACCTTCGCGTCAAAATTTAAGCCGCCTTTGCCTAGACCGCCCTGCTGCAGAATGACCATCATAGCCAGCGTGGTCGAGTAGAGGTCGGTCGGGAACTGATCCGTGTCCCATCCAAGCAGATAGTCTCCTCGGTTCGCATCGACGCTTCCGAGTCTACCCGCGGCAGACGCAACCGCGAGTTCATGTTCGAACGAATGGCCGGCGAGTGTCGCGTGGTTTGCTTCGATGTTTAGTTTGAAGTGGTCGATGAGGTCGTATTCGTTGAGGAAGTAGAGCGTGGCTGCCGCGTCGGTGTCGTACTGATGTTTCGTCGGTTCTTTGGGTTTCGGTTCGATGAGGAACTGCCCCTTGAAACCGATCTTCTGCTGGTAGTCGACCGCCATGTGCAGAAATCGCGCCATATGCTCCTGCTCTCGTTTCAAATCCGTGTTGAGCAATGTCTCGTATCCTTCGCGTCCTCCCCAAAACACATAATTCTCTCCGCCCAATTCATGTGTTGCGTCGATCGCGTTCTTTACTTGCGCTGCCGCATGAGCCATGACATGTGCGTTCGGGCTCGTGCCGGCGCCTTGAGAATAGATCGGGCTTGAGAATAAGTTTGCCGTGCCCCACAACAACTTGACGCCCGTTTCTTTTTGCATCTCCTTTGCGCGCTGCACGACCGACTCGAGGTTCTTCACCGATTCTCTGAAGTTATTTCCTTCCGGCGCAATATCTCGATCGTGAAAACAGTAGTAATCGATACCTAATTTTTGAAAGAACTCGAACGCGGCGTCGAGCGTATCGTATGCGCGATCCAGCGGAGCGCTCGCGGCGCGCCATTGCCTGTCGAAACTCGGGCCACCGAACATGTCCGAGCCGGACCCCATAAAAGAATGCCAGTACGCTACTGAGAAACGAAGATGTTCAGCCATCGTTTTTTTACCGACTCGTTGCTTCTTGTCGTAATATTTAAAAGCGAGCGGGTTCTTCGAGTCTTTCCCTTCATACGCAACTTGCTTCTTGACCTTCGGGAAGTACTTGTTCAGCATGATTATCGTGAAGTTTTAATTCGAAACAGATGGTGGGAGTATAATTTGAACGCCAGGTTGCTACTACGTAGCCGAAATGCGCGTGAAAAATCTCCTCCGACACTTTATCAGTTCAAATAAAATTGAACCGATTCAATGTTATGAATATTTCTCCTACATGTCAAGCGAAATAATAACGCTCTATCCACCTATGAGCTGGAGCAAAGCATGCTTCCAGTTCAAATAGGCAGACTCATATTTTTTTGTTAAATCGGCGAAAGGGGTCACTTTTTCAATGATTTTGAGACCCTTAAAGGACTCTTCTATTGTAAGGCAGCCGGCGCCTATCCCGGCTCCCCTCGCCGCTCCTTGCGATCCGTCCGTGTTGTAAATTTCCAAGCCGACGTTGCACGTATTAGCGAATGCTTGCTTGAACACTCCGCTCTGGAAGAGGTTGGAAGAGCCTGCTTTGATGACCTTGAATTCCATGCCGATGCTTTTCATGATATCCAAGCCATACCGGAAAGAAAATACGATCCCTTCTTGCGCGGCTCGTATGAGATGGGCTTTGGTATGCAGGTTGAAATTGAGGCCTCTGAATTGAGCAAGCACATCGAGGTTCTCCAAACTCCTCTCTGCACCGTTTCCGTAAGGGTAACAGAGTACTCCATCCGAACCGACCCCTACCTCCGAGGCAAGAGCGTTCATCTCGTCGTACGAATAGCGGCCGTCGAGAAGATTTTGTCTGATCCAGCTGTATTGGATCCCGGTCCCGTTGATGCAGAGCAGAACTCCCGTGTTCGGTTTTGTGAGAGTGTAGTTGACATGGGCAAAGGTGTTGACGCGGCCTGCGGGGTCGTAGATATTCTTGTCGCTGACTCCGTAAATGACTCCGGAAGTTCCGGCTGTCGCCGCGATCTCGCCGGGTTCAAGCACATGGAGCGAAAGCGCATTGTTCGGCTGATCCCCCGCTCTGTAGGTCACGGGAATCCCGGCTTTCAATCCCAGTTCGGCGGCTGCGGCGGGAGTCAGTTTCCCCTGGATGCCGAACGAAGGGACGACATTCGCGATCACATTCTTATCGAAACCATAGTAGCCGAGCAGCTCTTCCGCCAATCCTCGCTTTTGAAAATCCCAAAAGATCCCTTCGCTCAAGCCTGAAATAGTCGTGCAAATTTCATCGGTGAGTTTCATTGCGACGAAGTCGCCGGGCAGCATGATCTTAAAAATTTTTGCATACACATCGGGAGCGTTCTCTTTGACCCATTTGAGTTTCGACGCGGTAAAATTTGCGGGAGAATTGAGGAACTTGCCGAGGCACAAATCCTTTCCAAGATCGTCGAACGCTTTATTCCCGATGTCGACTGCGCGGCTGTCGCACCAGATGATCGACGGATAGAGAACTTTCTTATTCTTATCCACCATCACCAATCCGTGCATTTGGTACGAAATGCCGATCCCCAAAATTTCATGCGTGGAAAGGTTCCCTTTCGACAACATTTTTTTTGTCGCGAGAACGACATGCTGCCACCATAGGTCTGGATGCTGTTCCGCCCAGCCGAGCTGCGGCGAATCGATCTTCATTTCCGCATTGGGAGAACTCGCGGAGGCGACCAACTCCCCCGTCTCCGCATCGATGAACGAGGCCTTGATAGATGAACTGCCGATATCGTAACCGAGAAGCAATCGAGACGACATAACAAACTCCGGGATACTTTCTTTTATAACACTTAGCGGCCTGAAATGCCGCCCGATACGATACATAAAATTTGGAACAGAATAAAGATAAAAAATAGGTAGTGGGCTACCTTGACGATTAACCACAAACCTTCCGAAGGTTTTCTATTCAAAATAAGCGAATGCTAAGGCTCTTTCAAAGCTCCATCAAAAATCCTTCGGAAGGTTTCTGTAAGTGACTCACTGCCAAAAAATATCATCGCGCCTTCGGTCGCCAGTTCAGAAATTAACCGGACACTTAAAGTGAACGGTTCACGCGACGGGACCGTGCATTCTTTTGTAGCGCATATCGGGTCAAATTTGTTATTTTACGGCATCACAACTTCGACCATTTAAATTCAGGAGACAGCATGCGGCCTACAACGCTCTTCTCGACAGTGAACCGGGTGTTTGCATATTCCTTGCTTGCGTGGCCATTCTCGTTATCGGCTCAGAGCGCGGGAAACATGCCGAAATATTTGGATTATACGCTGCCAGTCCAGGAGCGGGTCGACGACATCGTCTCACGGATGACGCTTGAAGAAAAAATTTCGCAGATGGGAAACAGCGCCGCTGCCATCCCTCGCCTTAACATCCCCGAGTATAATTGGTGGAATGAATGCCTCCACGGCGTTGCGCGGGCAGGCGTTGCAACAGTCTTCCCTCAAGCGATCGGTCTCGCCGCAACATGGGACACACCGCTGATGGGCAATGTCGCCGATGCGATCTCAACGGAGGCGCGGGCGAAGAACAACGATTTCACACGCAAAGGCGAACGGGAAATTTTCAAAGGGCTGACCTTCTGGAGTCCGAACATCAACATCTTCCGCGACCCTCGGTGGGGACGTGGACAGGAAACGTACGGAGAAGATCCGTATCTCACCGCGCGCATGGGCGTCGCTTTTGTCAAAGGCCTGCAGGGGAACGACCCGCGTTATTTTAAAGTCATTGCGACTCCAAAACATTACGCCGTCCACAGCGGACCCGAACCCGACAGACATACGTTTGATGCCATCATCGACAATCACGACCTTTACGACACCTACCTTCCGGCCTTCGAAGCATGCGTCAAAGAAGGCGGAGCGTTTTCAGTCATGTGCGCCTACAACAGGTTTATGGGAGATGCATGCTGCGGCTCGCCGAGACTTCTTCGAAAGATCCTTCGCGACGACTGGGGTTTCAAAGGATACATCGTTTCCGATTGTGGAGCGATCTCGGATATTTTCAACAATCATAAGATCGTGCAGACGGCTCCCGAGGCGGCGGCGCTTGCGGTGAAGGCGGGGACCGATCTCAATTGCGGCAGCGTCTATACCTCGGCTCTTCTCGAGGCGGTGAACAAGCATTTGCTCACAGAGGGAGAGATCGACATTGCGGTGAAACGGCTTTACACAGCGAAGTTCAAGCTCGGCATGTTCGACCCTCCAAGCGCCGTCCCCTATGAGCAAATCCCGATGAGCGAGAACGATTCACAGGCACATCGCGGGCTCGCTCTGCAGGCCGCTCGCGAATCGATCGTGTTGTTAAAAAACGACAACGCAATTCTTCCGTTGAGCAAAAGCGTAAACCGGGTGGCGGTCATCGGACCGACCGCCGATTCGTACTTCATGCTGCTCGGTAATTACAACGGCACACCGTCTCGGTACGTCACTCCCCTCCAGGGCATCAAGGATAAAGTTTCGCCCGGAACGGAAGTCGTGTACGACGCCGGATGCAACCTTGTCGCTGAAGGGGTCGTCACCCACTATCTGATGTCCGACATGTTGCAGTCGGGGGGAGAGAAAGGGCTGCGCGTGGAATTTTTCAAGAACGAGGATATGTCGGGCCGGCCGTACTTCAGCAGGATCGATCAATTGACAAACCCAAATTGGATATACGGTACGCGCATTCCCTCTTTCGACGGTGCGTATGACTTTACTTCCGTCAGATGGAGCGGGATAATGACGGCACCGGAAACCGGCGAGTTTAATTTTCTCGTGACGTCGGACGCGGGCTACCGGCTTTTCATCGGCGACAGCATCGTGATCGAAAGCTGGGCGAATCGGGAACTCTCCACGCGAAATTGCCGCCTCGATCTGAAGAGGGGCGCCACGTACGCTTTCAAGATGGAGGTCCTTGCATTGACACGGAGACCTCAGTTCTCCGTGCAATGGCAATTGCCGGATGTCGACAATGCGGCAAAAGCGGTCGCTCTGGCAAAAGAATCGGACGTCGTCATTTTTGTCGGAGGAATCACGTCGCAGCTTGAGGGAGAGGAGATGCGCGTCGACTTCGAGGGCTTCAAAGGAGGCGACCGGACCGACCTTAAACTCCCCGCAGTCCAGGAAAATTTGCTGAAACAGATCTATTCGACGGGGAAACCTGTGGTCTGCGTTTTGACGAGCGGCAGTGCGCTTGCGGTCAATTGGGAGAAGGACAATATCCCCGGGATCATTCAATTGTGGTATCCGGGCGAAGAAGGGGGCACGGCATTAGCAGATGTCTTGTTCGGGGATTATAATCCCGCTGGAAGGCTGCCCGTAACGTTTTACAAGTCGGTCGACCAACTCCCCCCGTTCGACGACTATACCATGAAAGGACGAACCTACCGATACTTCACGGGAGAACCGCTCTTCTCTTTCGGATACGGCCTCAGCTATACCAAGTTCAAGTACGGCAATCTTGTAGTTCCGACCAACGTTCAAGCGGGAGACAGCGTGCGAGTTTCCGTTGAAGTGCAAAATGTCGGTGCGAGGGAAGGAGATGAAGTCGCGGAACTGTACGTGAAGAATCTTTCGAGCTCAGCCGTTGTGCCGATACATGCGCTCGGCGGTTTCGCGAGAGTGCATTTGAACCCCGGAGAGAAGCGAAAAGTGGAATTCGTTCTTCGGCCGCGGCAATTGGCGGTGATCAATAAGAACTCACAGTACGAGGTCGACCCGGGGAAATTTCAAATCGCCGTTGGAGGGGTTCAACCCGGCGTGCAGTGCGCGACCACCGGGTCGGTCATGAAGGAAGTGGAGATCGTTGGAGAACGACGGGTCGTCGACTAAGATGCTTGCGGCAACTATTAGTTCAGGACCCTCGTCGACTCTCGAACGATAAATTCCGTCTCAAGGACGACATGCTCGTTCGGCAACAGCGTCGGCGCTTCGATATTCCTGATCAAAATTTCTGCGGCTTTTTTTCCGATCTCGTGCTGCGGCGCGCGGATCGTCGTGAGAGGAACCGGATAGATCTTTGCGTAGTAGATGTCGTCGTTCCCGATGATGGAGATGTCGTCGGGCACTTTGATATTTAATTCCTTGAGAGCCGTCATCACCGCTAAGGCCTGATGATCGTTGAAACAGACGATCGCAGTCGGATAGTCTTCTCTTCTTTTGTCCTTGAAGTACTCCAGCGTCTTCATAAAACTCTCGTCGTAGTGGGACCCGACCGAGACGATCATCTCTTTGTGAAAGACCAGCGTGCTCTCGCTGAACGCGTCGCGAAATCCCTCAATGCGTTCCTGGGTATGCGACGAAAGTGGCGGCCCCGCAAAATGGACGATCCGCGAGTGACCGCTGTCGATAAGATATTTCACCGCTTTTTTGATCGCTTTGAGATTATCGATCGCTACGACATTCGCCTGGATTCCTTTGACGTCTTCAAGCAACACAAACGGATAGTTGATCATCTTCAGTTTAAAGAGATGTTCGATCTCCGCGGTTCCCGCAACGATCGGTGCGATGATCGTTCCCTTGATGTCTTTTGCCGAGAAGAGATGCGAGAATTCTTTCTCTGTCTGATGATCATCGTCGGAACTTGTCACAACGACGGAGTATCCTTTGCTGTGTGCGTAATCTTTGACGCCCGTTGCAACCGACGTGTAGAACGGGTAGTTCAGGTCTTTGATAATGACGCCGATGCTTTTATCCTGATTGCCGTTCTTTAGGTTTCTTGCAACTCCTTTCGGACGAAAGTTCAGCTCCTTCATGACAGCCAGGATGTGGTCTCTCGTTGCCGGCTTTACTGTATTCTTGGCATTGATAACGGCAGAGATGGTCCCCTTTGAAACCCCCGTTCGCTTGGCAACATCTTCAATTGTTATTCTTTTCATATCTATTTCGGCGTTTAGGTACGACGTACGCCGCGCTATTGTAAAAACATATATCTCTCGGCCCTATGGTTGAGAGTAATAAAGCACCGAAATTATTCACACAATCCGAACCCAGCTGTTAAGAACCTGATGATCAATTTCAAATCGCCAATACCAACGTAAAAAAAGGAATATTCTTCACTAAAAATTGGCTTTTCCATCCAAATCAACCTATCCCACCAAATGCCAATGTTTCTCACTTTCAAAAATACCATATAAAGTTAAAACTATTTCGCCTTAAGTCAAACAAATAAATCGGTTCAAAATGGAAATAACCTTCATTTGTAAACCCTGTCGTTCCCCGCATAATCGAACCAATCGAAGTGCGCCCAATTGCCGCTGTCGCGGCCTTGGGAGGTTGCATAGAGCGCATACATGCAGCCTACGAACCCCCCGGCAACTTTGGTGCTCAAATACTTCGCATCGAGGCTGTCTTTTAAGGTCAACCACATCCCGGGATCAAACGCATACGAAAAAGCATAGAAATTCTCTTTAGCATCTATCTTAAGAAGTACTTCACTTTCCCAACGCGCTTCCGGTAACCCTTGCGAGCAAACTAATTCCATGCTGTCCCCCGGAGCTTCGGTGTCGAGAGATTTGTAGAGTTCTATGGCAGGATGTCCTCCCGTCATAGATTTGCACACAAAATAAAAATGCCTCTCATTTTGAAAGACCAGTAATCCGGCTTTTTCATTCTCCCCTTGCGGAGCGAAGATCATCGACGTACTGACCGAACCTTGCAGATGCTGTTGCCGGTGGCCAAGAAAGCTCGGATTCATATTTCCTTCACACGTCTCGGGCCTCAACTCCATCGACAGAAATCCTTTTTTCGTTTGAAGATCGTACCACTTCGTGTGAGGGGTTCTCAGAAAAACCCAGTTGAGGTTGAGCGCGGGTGAATCAAATTTATCCCTCGTATGAAAATTTCCGCTCATCGGCACGCTCCCCGAATCGATCGAAGTTGGAAGAGGATCCGGATAATAGTATTGAACTTCCTTATAATCCGGATTGATGACGGGCCAACCGTCTCTCCACCGGACCGGAGCTAGGAACGTTTCCCTTCCGGTATTATAATAATTTTCTTCTCCCGGAGGATACGGCCGGCATCCGAGGAACACCGCCCACCACTCACCGGGTCTTCCTTCTACAAAATCGGCATGCCCCGTACACGTGATCGGGTTCATCCGTTTTTGGTCTAAGTCACGCTGAGTAAGGATCGGATTATAGTTGTACGGAACGTACGGCCCAAACACATGTGCGCTTTTAAAAACGACCTCGGAATGTTGTTCGGCCGTACCGCCTTCGGCAGCGATCAAATAATAGAACCCGTCCTTTTTTAAAATATGCGGCCCTTCGATCCAAACGGGCTTCTTCGAAATGTCCGTGCCTCCGTTCACGAGAATGCGTTCTTCGTCGCTGACCGTAAGACTGTCGGGATTAAATTCGCGGATGCGCAGCGTCCTGTGCCCCGGATAGAGAGATTTATTTTCAGGCGGGATGCTGTTGTAGACGAGATATGATTTGCCGTCATCGTCAAAGAACAAGCTTGGGTCGATGCCGTTCACCTGCGGCAGCCATGCCGGCTTTGACCACGGCCCTGCCGGATTTTTCGCCGTCGCAACGAAATTTCCTCCGATGTCGACGAGGGTGCACGTCACATAAAAATTTCCGTCGTGATACCGGATCGCAGGGGCGAAGATACCCCTCGACACCCCTTGTTTATCCAGGTTGAATTGTTCGGGGCGGTCGAGAACGTACCCGATCAATTTCCAGTGCACAAGATCTCTGCTATGAGAGACTGAGATGCCGGGAAAATATGAGAACGTGGAATTGACCAGATAGAAATCGTCCCCTACCCTGCACACACTGGGGTCCGGATTGAAACCGGCAAGTATGGGGTTGGTAAACTCGCCTTTCGTTTGACCCGAGACGGGAACTCGAGCGCAACAAAGAAAAAAGAGGATGGCGAGCACATCCCCCCAACATCGAAATTTAATCCAGCCTTTTCGGGCTTCGATTTTCTTCACTCAATTACGCCTTTCGGACTGTGTCCCTGCCCTAATCAATTTTTTTCAGAAATTGACTTCCCCCGAATTGGTCGATCTGAACGCCGGCAACTTTGCCGTTTTCGTTCTTCTTAAAATGAACGAAAAGATACTGGCCTTTTGCGTAAAAATCTTCGGCGCTTTCGGCAAACACCGGAATTTTGGACCCGTCGGGGCCGACTCCCACGAGACGATCGTTCTCCCTCTCAACTTTGACTTTGAAATCGCTATTACTCTGGTAGGTGCCGGTGTATTGATCCAGGACCGCCGGGTCGAGCGTAAGGGACGGGCGGGTAAAAACATATTGCAGTCCGCGAGTAAACCCTTCCGCCTTGCCGCCCGAGTGGCCCATTCCCTCAAGAATTCTTGATTCCATCTCCAGCCCTTCGATGTTTTGGCCTTTTAAATTGTCGGCAAATTTTTGGAAACTCCCGGCTCCACTTTCGAGTCCTCCGTCCGCCATAAAGAGTTTGACATGTGGATGGGTCTTGCGTTCGGCGAATTTTTGCTCGTAAGATGATATGACGCCCTTGTCCCAACCGATAGCGGGACTCGTGAGGACGTAGCGGTTGAACATCTCCGGCGTGGTGAACAATGTGTATAATGTAAAAAGCCCACCGAGTGAGCTGCCTATAAGCGTGCGGTCATCTTTTTTCGTGCGGTAATGGGCGTCAATAAAAGGGATAACTTCCGTCGTCAAGAACTGAAGAAATTTCGGAGCATTGCCCGATTGCGGAGATTGCGGGACTACCGAAGGAGTAAGGTCTCTCGCCCGAAGAAAATCGAAATCCGGATTTTTCCTACCCCATGCAATCCCGACAACGATCACGCTCGGAACGAACCCGTCGTAGTATTGTTGGCCGAATATCGCATTGAGCAGCGTAAAGTCCCATTGACCGTCCAAAAGATATACCACGGGAACCGATTTTGTCGTGTCCTGATAATCTCGTGGAAGGTTTACATAGAGGTCGAACTCCTGCCCCATGATCGCAGAAGTAAAATGAAGCGATTGCGTCCCCGCAATTTCAACCGGCGGCGGGGAATTGAGCGAATCGATGCCGCTCGCTTGGACATGCGCGCTCAGGGCAAAGCAGTCAAAAAAAATCAGGGCAATGAAGAGAGTGCTATTTTTCATTGGATACCTCACGATGGTTAAAAGTTCAAAATGCAAAGTGGAAAGTTACAGTTAAAAATTGAAAATGAATCGGAATCACTTTTACACTTTTCATTGTAATTTTGCTCTTTGAATTTTGCATTTTGAATTTAAAACCGTCAGTTACCTTTCTTGCCGTCTGCGAGCCGGTGGAAACTTTCCGGCGGGCCGAGATAACTCGGTTTGACTCCGCCGGCGTCGATCACGAGTTTTTGCAGCACGACGCCCGGGTCGACCATCCAGAATTTTAATACGTGGACGCCGGGCGTTTCGATCGTATGGCTTGATGATGTAATGTTGATATTGTTCGCAACCCAACGCTCCCATGTCCGGTTCGAATTATCGGCGTTGATCGTGACAATTTGCGGCGCTGCATCGTCGAAGGAAATCGCGTAACGCAGTCCCTGATCATTATGAAAATTCAGTGTGGGCGATACATAAGCGTCGACGTTGAGATTTCCCTTGCTGAACAAATAGACCTTGTACTCAAGATGCGGGCTATTTCCGCCGGGCGTTTGCGATCCGGCCGTTACCGGCGTTGGCATAACCGCCGACAGCGTGCGTCCTAATCCGGGTATCGTTTCCCATCCGATCGGCGAAGCGTCCACTTTTTTTGTGTAATGCTCGGCTTCGATCGAAACGTAACCGTTGCCCTCCACAAATCCATCAACTTCATTCGGTTTTGGAGATGCCGGGTTGTTAATCGCAACATGAACAACGACCTGCTGCCCGGTCGGTCCGGTGATCGTGAAAGCCGAGCGTTGGATCCCTTTCGGGGCTGCTGTCCAAGCGATGTTGACCCATACCCGTTTTTCAGATTCTATGCGGCCTGTAGAATTTTCAATCCTAACCCAAGGATCTTTTACTTCTATTGAATAGTCAAACGGTGTTTTTCCTCTGTTAAATAATTCCACATAGTACGATTGTCGATTGAACGGATCGAATTCCGGGAGCGCCGCTTCGCCCGTTTCATTCGGCCACCAGCCCGTCTGTCCTTCCACCTCAACGCCCATATCGGGAGCGACCGGCAGGTCAATTATTTTAACATCGGGCATTACATTTCGATCGGGCTGCTGCCAATATGTGTAGCCGATGTGCGTCTGATCCATCATGTGATCCCATTTGCCGGACGACATCGTATGGTTGTAGAAATATGAAATTGCCGAGTCTCTTTCGAACAATTCCCGCGCCTTCAGAGCGAGAGCATTTGTCGCCGCACGCCCTTCTTGCGCATCGATGCGGTTTTTTGCAACGGTGACATACAGGTCGTTGAGGTTTGAGCATGCGAGAACGGGATGCAAGACGAGTTGATAAAAGGCATCCCGATATTCCTTCGGAAGTATGTCGTAAAGATGCTGCGCCTTTGCCGCGAGGGAGTCGTACTCGGCGACAACCGTCTCCGCCTCTCGGTAGTCGGTCAAGCTATAGGTAGCAGGGGAAAGCAATTCCGGTTTTCGTCGCGCATTAAATTGTGTGTACGAATGGAGGATCTCGGCAATTTCAACCGCATGCTCTTTTCCAAACTGCTCCTCTGCCCATTGTTGCGTGTATTCCGGAAGCCGGGCCGCCGGCCATTGGCCGGGGTTCCACGCGTAGTCGAGAAAAAATTCGATCGGGAATTCCATCGGCTTGATGTCGCCGACATTGACGATCCATATTTGTTTTGCGCCGTACGCATACGCAAGATGCATCTGTTCCCATGCGCGCTCGATCTGATTTGTGTTCAGCCATTTGTAATTTCTCGGGCCTCCCACATAATCATAGTGATAGTAAATCCCGTAACCGCCCGTGCGCGGCGGGTCTGTCAGTTTCGGAAGCCTCCGGATGTTTCCCCAATTATCGTCGCACAAGAGAAGCGTCACGTCGTCTGGAACTCTCATCCCTTTGTCGTAGTAGTCCTGGACTTCCTTGTAGAGCGCCCAATCCTGCGGGATCGTCGTAACGTCTTTTCCGGTCACCTGTCCGATAATTTCCCGCTGATCGTTCACGATCCTTTCGAGCAGCGCAATATTCGACCCTTGCGTCATCGGCATATCTCCGTTGCCGCGCATGCCGATCGTGACGATGCTCTCGTAGGAATCCATGCGTTTGATCCCGCCTCTCCAAAAATCTCTCAGCACGCTGTCGTTCGTTTCATAATTCCACGGGCCTTTTCCATAACGTTCCCATTCTTGCTGCGCGCGCATCATCGGTTCATGGTGAGACGTTCCCATGACGATGCCGTATTCGTCGGCGAGCTTTTCGTTCATCGGATCGTCGTCGTTGAAGGCGCTTCCCCACATTGCCGGCCACAGATAATTCCCTTTCATGCGCAGGATAAGTTCAAACACGTGGACATAGAATTTGCTGTTGAACCCTCCAAACTTTTCCTTTGTCCAGCCCGAGAGCGCTGGCGCTTCATCGTTGATAAATATCCCCCGGTACTTCACTGCCGGTTGTCCGAGCGTGTACCGCCCCGGCCGTACAAAAAGATCCTCGCGGTGCTGAACAGGAACGTCGGCCCACCAATACCACGGAGACACGCCGATCTTCTCGGAAAGGTCGAACATGCCGTACATCGTTCCGCGCTTGTCGCTCCCCGCAATAACAAGAGCGCGATCGACCCCGGGAATCGGATCATCGATGACCTGTGTAATGAACGCTTCCCACTTTCCCGAAACCCCGGCGACATCTAGCTTCTTTTGCGCCACCAGCGTATCGATCAATGAACTTTTCCCGATCGTCCCCGCGATGATCATCTCTTTGAAACCGGAGGGGGTGTCGTTCAAAACGATGGGCTTTTTTCCGGTGACTCTTTCAACGTCCTCCGCGAGGTCTTGTGCTACGAGAATGACGCCGGGATAGTCATGAGAACTGACGACGATCGGCGCAACGCCGGCAGCGCTCGATAGAGCGAAGTCCCCTCGATGGTGTTGTTGAGAGACGTAGGATTCACTTTTTGTTATTACGATGGTTTGTGCGACCGCAAACCGCAGCGTGAGGCCGTTGAGGAGAATGGAGAGAGCAAATAGTTTCAGCGGGAGGCGAAGAACGGGGACGGTCTTTTTGTAAAGATGAACGATTTTATCCATTGGGATCCATCCTGTTCACATTGAGCATCGAGCCGTATCCGAAAAAATCCTCGAAAAATAAAACGGGGAACCTGTGCACAAGTTCCCCTTGAGTATGCCCTGGATCCTTGTCAAGGTTTTAAACCTTGACAAGGATTACGTTACATCGCAGTTTTGACTACCGCGTAAAAGGCCGGCTTCGGTTGGAAGTTGCGGTCAAAGAGAAGAGGATAATTCACGCGTCCCGGAGAATTGAGCCATGAATTCCCGTCGGTCACCCCCCAAAAAGTGACGCGGTCGATGACATCGGCATGCTTGACAAAGACGCTGAAAAGATCGCTGTAGCGCGTTGCTAATAGCACTTGCATCGAATCCGGAAGGCCGTTCGCGTAAATATCTTCTTTCACTTCATGATAGCTGTTTACTGAGAGGTCGGCGCCGCGATTGCGTTGCGTCGCGGGAACGACATCGATATCGAGCTCGGTGATGTTCACCTTGACGCCGAGCGATGCGAACGCTTCAATCGTGGAACTCACCTGCTCCATCGATGGCCAATCCATTTTATAGTGCCCCTGCAGACCGACCGCCGCGACGTGCACGCCGGCCGCCTGCAATTTTTTGATGAGCGACAGAGCGCCCTCGCGCTTCGGAGCGTTTTCGAGCGAGTAATCGTTGTAATAGAGTTCCGCATCCGGGTCTGCCTCGTGAGCGAACTCGTACGCTTTCACGATGTAATCTTCGCCGATGATCTTCAGCCAAGGAGTTTGACGGAGCGAGCCGTCGTCGTTTAGCGCCTCATTGACGACATCCCATCCTTTAATTTTTCCTTTATAGCGCCCGACGACCGTATGAATATGGTCGCGCATCCGTTCGAGAAGCGCCTCGCGACCGATCGGGTTGCCGGAGCTATCCTGAAATACCCATCGTGGTGTTTGATGATGCCAGACGAGTGTATGGCCGATGATGACCATGTTGTGCTTTTCACCGAATGCGACGTACCGGTCGGGCGCGTCGAACGCATACACATTCGGTTCCGGGTGCACCAATTCCCATTTGAGGACGTTCTCCGGAGTAATGGCGTTGAACTGCGCCGCCGCAAGAGCCGCGCCTTCCGAATCCCTCCCCGAAAATTGCGCCTCGTTGAGCGCCGCACCGATGAGGAAGCACCCTTTAAAAACATCTTTCAATGCAGTTTGAGCGACAGCGCTGCCGGCACTCATGAGTACCATAACAAACACCGCTAACGGAGTGAGATTTTTTTTCATTGGATGCATAGCACGATATAGTTCATAAAAAATTTTTCAGGCAGTTTGAGCTGCGAACCCTTTTCGCCGTTCCGCAAGCTCGCTCGTGATTTTAATCTCATCCTCCTTGTTGATACCGTAGAAGAACAGGCAGACGACGCAAAGGCCGAACGTGATCGCCGGGAAAATGCTCATCGTCATGACGATGCCGTTCAATGCGGAGTCGCTTTGCACGGCGTTCGGCACATATCCATATGCGGAGAGCACGAACCCTGTGATCGCGCCGCCGAACCCCAAACCTGCTTTCAAAGCGAACACGATCGCTGAAAACACCATGCCCGTTGCACGGCGATGATTTTTCCATTCGGAATAATCGGCGACGTCTGCCATCATCGCCCAGAGCAGCGGAATGGTGAAGCCGTAGACAAATTGGCGCGCCATCTCTGTCGCGAAGATCACCGTAATGGAGGTCGCGGGCAGAAAGACAAATAATGCGGTAAAAAGCGTCGTGCCCGAGAGACCGCCGATAAAGACATTCCGCTTGCCGAACCTTGTCGCCAACCCTTTCGAGAAAAAGATGCCGATGATCGTCGACGCCGTTCCCAATACGTTGAACCAGCTGAAGAGACTCTCATAATTATCGACATGCATGTAGTATCGGAAATAATAGAATACCACGCTGCCACGCATCGCCAACGTAATAAAGAGAATAAGCGTCAAGGCAAACATTGCAATCCACGGTTTGTTTCTCCGCAAATCGCCGAAATGTTCTTTGAGGGTCGCTTTTTGGGCGGGGTCGGGTTGAATGCGTTCTTTCGTTGTGGAAAATGTGATGAAGAAGAGGACGACGGCCAGCGAAGAGAAGATCCCCATCGTATACCGGTAACCCAGCGCGCTGTCCCCTGCGCCGAAATAACTTACCATCGGCAGCGCCAGGCCCTGGATGATGAGCTGCGCGATCATCGCGAAAACGAAGCGATACGACGATAAGCTCGTCCGCTCCCCGATATCTCCCGTCATGACTCCGCTCAGCGCCGAGTATGGAAGGTTGTTCGCTGAGTAGACCATCATCAGCACGATATACGTGATGTAGGCGTAGACGAGTTTTCCACCGGAACTGAAATCGGGCGTCACGAAAGCCAGGAACCCCATAATGCCGAAAGGAACTGCCGTCCAAAGGATCCACGGCCGAAACTTTCCCCACTTCGTTTTTGTGCGATCGGCGACAACGCCCATGATCGGGTCGAAGATCGCATCCCACACGCGCACGACAACCAGCAACGTTCCCGCCGCCGCCGCGGTGATACCGAACGTGTCGGTGTAGAACGCAAGCTGGAACATCACCATCGTCTGGAAAATAAAGTTGGCCGCAGTGTCGCCGAGTGCGTAACCGACTTTTTCTTTGATCGGAAGTTTTTCTACGGTGTTTTCCAAGGTTGACTCATTTTAAGTGGGAGATGAGATGGGTAGCATCAGACGAGGTGCGTCTGATGATGGATCACGATCTATAACTGCCAATCCGATGTTCACGGCGGGGCAAATGTTGACCGGTTTCAGATCACGCGCAAAATCACTTTGGAGAGGTCTTGGCTCCGTGAGGAGTTTCCGACCATGATTTCAAAATCCCCCGCTTCGACGAGATATTCTTTATCGATATTGGTGAACGACAAATGATCCGGCGATACGACGAATGCCACCGTTTGCGTTTCTCCCGGCTTAAGGTTGATCCTTTTGAATCCCTTCAGCTCTTTAACGGGACGCGTCACGGAGCTCGCAACGTCGCGAATATATAATTGTACGACCTCGTCCCCCGCGCGACCGGAGGTATTCTTCACGTCGACAAAAACCTGCGTCGACTCGTCAACTCTGATGATCGGTTTCTCCAGCCGGACGTTTGAGAATGAAAACGAGGAATAGCTCAAACCGTACCCGAACGGATACAGGGCCGAGATCTCGTCGAACAGATATCCGCGGCGAGCCGATGGCTTGTGATTGTAGAAACACGGAATATGACCGGCGGAGCGGGGGATCGAGATCGGCAGTTTTCCGCCGGGGTTGAAATCGCCGAACAGAACGTCGGCAACCGCTGTGCCCGTTTCCTGGCCGAGGTACCAGCACTCGACGACAGCGGGGACGTGCTCTTCGATGTACGGAATGGAGTTTGGACGGCCGTTGAAAAGGACGACGACGATCGGTTTGCCGGTCGCGACCATCGCCTCCACCAGTTCGTTCTGCATTCCAAAAAGTTCCAGACTCGCTCTGTCTCCGAGATGAACTTTGCTCCACGCTTCTCGCGAAGTTTGCTCGTTGTCGCCGATCGCAAGGATAATCGTGTCGGCCTTGGCGGCGGTCGCGACGGCTTCAGCGATCAACGCGCGGTTCTCAGCAGGGTCGGGAAGCGTGACCGCATCCTCTTCCCATGAACCGCCGACCGTATTCTTGCATCCTTCGCTGTAAAGGATCGTAAAATTCTTTCCCGCTTTTTCTTGTATCCCCTGAAGCACCGAAGTGTAATACCGCGGCTTGCCGCTGTAACCGCCGAGCATTTTCCGGTTTGCGTTCGGTCCGATGACGGCAATGGTCCCTCCCTTTTTTACGTTGAGGGGAAGGAGGCCGTCTTTATTTTTTAGAAGGGTGATCGTTTCGTGTGCGGCACGGAGAGCGATTTTTCTATTCTCTTCGATCCGTCGATCGTGCTGTGCAGGGTCCGCGTTGAGGTATGGATCGTCAAACAGCCCTAATTGAAATTTGTACTTTAAGAGAGCCGCAACCAATTCATCGATAGCGGATTCGACGATGACGCCGTCCTGGACGAGTTTTACGATATTGGGATAGCAGTCCGGGTCGGGCAATTCGATATTGACTCCTGCGTTGATCGCCAGAATTGCAGCTTCGACTTTATCGGCGGCCACCGCATGGCTGACGCTGTCTTCTTTCCCCTTCATTTCTGTGATCGCGTAATAATCGGAGACGACATAACCTTCGAATCCCCATTCCCCGCGCAGAACATCGCGCAACAGCCACCGGTTTGCGTGCGATGGAACGCCGTCGATTTCGTTGTAGGACGCCATCACGCTCAATGCTTTTCCATTTGACAAAACTTCTTTGAACGGAAAGAGAAAAACGTCTCTCAGCACGCGTTCGGAGAAGTTTGCCGGTCCGCAATTGGACCCGGACTCCGGCTGTCCATGTGCGGCAAAATGTTTGAGCGTTGCGATCACTCTCTTCTTATCTTTGAACGTCCGGTCTCCTTGGAAACCCCTTACGGCGGCGATGCCCATTTGAGAGACGAGATACGGGTCTTCGCCGAACGTTTCCTCAACCCTTCCCCAACGCGGATCGCGAGCGACGTCTACAACGGGCGTCAACGCCTGATGAGCGCCCCGTGTCCGTGTTTCCTCCGCGATCGCCGTATAAATTTCCTCGATGAGCCGGGGGTCGAACGTCGACGCTAACCCTATAGGTTGGGGATAACTCGTGGCGTCTTTGGCGGCGAGCCCGTGGAGGCACTCCTCGTGAAAGATCGCCGGAATACCGAGGCGGGTTTCTTCAACAAAGTATTTCTGTAAACTGTTCGAAAACTCTGTCATCTCTTTTGCGTCAAGTCCGCCTGCGGTGTCGCTGATGCGTCCGACTTGGCCGATCCCGTCCTTAAGATGAACCTTCAATTGCTTGAGGTTGAGCTTTCCGGCCTCATCGAACAAAATGGTCTTCTTCTGTCCCCAAATGCACATCATCTGAGCGACCTTCTCTTCGAGCGTCATGCGCGCAATGAGGTCCGCCACGCGGTCGTCGTCCGACAGTTTTGGGTTTTTGTAGTCGATGAGGTCAGTGCGTATGAGAGGTTCGGCGTGTGTCAGTTTCTCAATCATTGCTGCAGTCCGTAGGCAGTTTCAAAAAGCCAGGTGTAAAATTAAATTGAGCACTGCCCGGCACAGGAGTTTAATCTACAGGAATTTCTGAAGAGCCACCCGGGAACTGATGATCGTGAAGGCGGGACTTTTTACTCTTCCGAGCGCCGAGCGCAATAGCGGAATATCTTCTTTTATCAGGAGAGGCAAAAAAGCACTGTCAAAAAATTTTTGCCTTTGCAATCCTGAAATTTTTCATTTGACGGGTTAAATTACAATTGAACCGTTTCAATAGTAAAGAAGTAGTATAACAAAGGCAAGAGAAAAAAAATAATTCTCCGCAACAAAACCTATGCGGTCTGGATGGAAGTGGACGTAAAGTTAAAAAATCATGGTCTATTTGATTACATTTGCTTTTTCCGGAAAGCAATCAAAAAGTTTTATGGGAATTCCTTTAAGGGAAGCAGACAACTACCAGTAGTTATGGACACTTGTCTTTACATACGTGTCATAGACAACGCGAATGCGATCCATTACCGATTGTGAAAGAGGTTCTAAATTTGCTGCATTTACATTCTCTTCGACTTGAACCTTAGTTTTCGCGCCCGGAATCGCGCATGTGACCGCATCAAACATCAATATCCACCTAAGAGCAAACTGCGCGAGGGTCACATGCTTGGGACATAGTGTTTTTAGCTCATCGACAGCCTTCAAACCGGACTGAAATTGAACTCCGGAGAACGTCTCGCCCCTATCAAACTCTTCACCGTTCCTGTTAAAAGTTCTGTGATCATCCTTGTCAAACCGTGAGTTTGGACCGAATTTGCCCGTCAAAAGCCCTGACGCTAACGGAACGCGCGCGAGGATGCCTACATTTCGTTTCTTCGCCTGCTCAAAAAAAAGCTCGGATGGGCGATGCCTGAACATATTGAAGATGATCTGCACACTCTGCACGTTTGGGTATTCGATCGCTTTGAGCGCCTCTTCCACTTTTTCCACGCTGACGCCGTAGAACCGGATCTTGCCGGCCTTCACCAAATCGTCAAGAGCGTCAAAAAGCTCGGGCATATAATAGACGGACGTCGGGGGACAATGAAGCTGCAACAGGTCGAGCGATTCGGTGTCCAGATTTTTTAGGCTCCGTTCGACGAACGATGTGATATTCCCACGGTTGTATCCCTCTGCCGTATGCGGATTCAGACGCCTGCCGGCTTTTGTCGCGATGTGGATGTTCTCTTTCCGTTCACGGCGAAGTTTTCCGAGCAGGCGCTCGCTGCGACCGTCTCCATACACGTCGGCAGTGTCGAAAAAATTAACGCCGAGATCGACTGCCCGATGGAGAGCTTCGAGAGACTCCTTGTCGTTCACTTCGCCCCACGTCCCGCCGATTGCCCACGCGCCGAAACTGATCGCGGAAACGTCCCATCCGGTACGTCCTAGTTTTCTGTAGTGCATTTTCGTTCTCTTCTTATCCGATAATATCTTCTTTTCTATAACGGACCAGAGCTAAGCGGCGACGACGTGCAGCCAAATCAATCGTAGACTATACGCGCGACAGACAACACCTCTTCTTAAAAAGAATTTTGCGCATAGCGAAATCATCAACTGCTATTTCCGTCAGGCTGAGTGACTGGTTTGGGCGCAGTAGCAATAGAATTTATGTTCTGCCGTGCAACATTTCATCCAACGCAACTAACAACTGCCCACATGTAAATGGTTTGTTGAGGACCATGATCCCCTTCATCCTGTTAAGTTTACTGAGTTCTATTTCTCCCGAAGAGCCACTCATGGCGATCACTTTCATTTCCGGCATTACTCTCCGGATTGCTTCAATCATCTCCAGTCCTCCCATATAAGGCATCAACATATCGGTCAAAAGAATATCTATCTCATTCCGGTGTTCATGGAACAGCGAGATCGCATGAATCCCGTTTTCTGCGATCAGAACTTTATACCCGTAACTTTCGATCGCAGTTTTGCCAATTTCACGAAATGCCGCTTCATCATCTACAAACAGCACCTTTTCACCTTTGCCATATCGGGGCATTACATTTTCCTTGCTTACTACGGTTTCATCAACCCCGGATTCAGCAGCAGGAATGTAGATTTTGAACTCTGTTCCGCGCGCTATTTCCGAGCGAACTTCGACCAACCCCCCGTGATTTTTGATGATTCCCAACACCGTTGCGAGGCCAAGACCTGTTCCTTTCCCGATTTCCTTCGTCGTAAAAAATGGATCGAATATTTTCTTCATGAGTTCAGAAGGTATGCCAGCCCCAGTATCGGCAACCGTGATGCAAACATATTCCCCCTTTTTTGCCTCCGGATTTTGGTGCACATACACTTCATCGATCATAACATTTTCAGCACGGATTCTCAGTTGTCCTCCCGTGGCCATAGCATCGCGCGCATTAACGCATAGATTCATTATCACTTGATCAATTTGAGTCGGATCCGCAACTACAGGCCAGAGATCTTTCGGAACGGAAAGATCAATCTGGATCATCCGCGGGAAGGTTTCTTTCAATACATTTCCAACATCGTTAATGAGAGTTCGAAGTTGCAACACCATGCGCTCTCCGCCCATGCCGCGAGCAAAGGAAAGTATTTGTTTTACAATCTCTGCCCCGCGTTTTGTGGTTTTTTCAATGACGTTGAGAACACCTCCATTGTCGACTCCATAACTTTTTCTCAAAATTTCGAGCGAAAGAAGGATCGGACCCAAGATATTATTGAGATCATGCGCAATCCCACCCGCAAGAGTCCCAAGACTTTCCAGCCGCTGGGCGCGAAGGAGCTTTTCCTCGAGCATTTTTCTTTCTGTAACATCGCGCGCGATTCCGAGAGCTCCGACAATTGTTTCTTGCCTAACCTGGGGGACGACGCTCATTTCAACCCACACATATTCTCCAATTTTTGTCTTCACTCGAATTTCCACGAGCTGATTCAATTCTCCTGCCATCAGCCTAGCGAAGCGTTCAGATACGGTTGACAAGTCATTCGGATGAACGCCTTCCATAAAAGGTCTCCCCAGCCATTCTTCCTTTTTCCATCCGGTGATAGATTCGAATGCATTGTTGATCGAGGTAAATTTTCCGTCGTTCGAAACTGTGAAAATTGCGTCCCGTGCTGTTTCTACCAGTTCGCGGTACCGAAGCTCACTTTCCATGATGCGCTCATGTGCTTGTTTACGGATGGTGATATCCTCCACCATTCCTACGGTAAAACGGGGAGTTCCGTTCTGAGATTTGATCAGGGAAACTGTGAGGAGCCCCCAGATGATCGTACCATCTTTATGAAAGTACCTTTTTTCAATCTGGTAAGATCCTATCTCACCACTGATCAAGGAACGATACAAGCTCATGTCTTTTTCAACATCGTCGGGATGTGTGAACTCGGTGAAGGCCATTTGACATATCTCGGCGTCGCTGTAGCCGAGTATTCTAGTCAGAGCCGGGTTGGAATGGATCGGCTTCCCTTCAAGGCTGACAAGAGCAACTCCGATTGCTGCGCTTTCAAACATGACCTTGAATTGTTCTTCGCTTTCTTGAAGGGCAAGAACAGTACGCTCCAGTTTCGTGATATCATGAACAACGGTAAGGTAATGAGGTTCGTTATTGACTGAAATCTCTTTTGAAGCAATTAAAGCATCAAACATTTCTCCGGCTTTATTCTTTCCTTTGATACGAGCTGAATTTGATGTTCCTTCAGCGAGAACCTTCATAACCTTTTGACGTTCTTCCATGTTCGGCCAAATCCCGAAGTCGATTGCATTCATGCCGATCATTTCTTCGCGGTCATACCCGGTCGTTTTGAGGAGAGCATCAAT
>DATJXA010000015.1:0-16603 GCA_035500675.1 Bacteroidota bacterium
GGTCTCCTTAAATGCTTGTGCGGATTTGTCCGCTGGAGGTAGTACGTTCGTTGGGTCTTATATAATGCAAGAGACGTGCCGAACAATTGCGATGCAAAAGTCTTATTGCTAAGACATTAGAATTCGGGGAGATGAGGGGGAGGGGAAGAAAAACTATCTGCCGTGTTATGTTTCGGCAATGTAGGAATCGCCGACTTCGGGTAGGAATTTCCAACACAGACAGGAGGAAATCATGGATGCGCTTTACTTACGCACCGAAAACTCTGAAAAAAGCAAAGGCTTTTCCCGAAGAAGGAAAAGCCACAATGTGTAGGCCCGACGCGAATCGAACGCGTAACCCCCAGCTTAGAAGGCTGGTGCTCTATCCAGTTGAGCTACGGGCACTTAAATTTCAATGATTTTTTCTGTTGAGCCTGCTAAAGTTGAATGTTAATTCAGCAAATGGATTAGCAACTTTAGCAGACAACCTCCCGCCAATGAAATTGCATGGTTGTACTATAAGATAACAAAAGTGCTGCGTTACTTCAAGGTGTGCAGTGAGAGCATTGTATCATTAACTTCCCCATGTCAGCTGTCTTGCTGATTTAAGATTACCTCTGATATGCGAGAAAATGGTGAGTGGTCACCTAGATACACAACTTTCAAATCCGAAGTAGTCTAGGGAAAATATTGGCTGGAAGAATGGTGAGATTTAGCTTCGATCAAATATTTATGTCAATAAGAAATACCTTTATTATAACCTATATTCCTTGTTGGGAAACCCCTTTCCACTCTTCAATAATGGCAGGTAGGTTTGCGAGAGCTATTTCTGAAAATTCTCTCCTCGTTGCTCCTCGGCGTGTTGATAGTAAAGCAATGACCCAGTTTAAGCGCACGGATGGAATGAGTTTGTCAGCAACATCAAAAATGCTCTGATATTTTTGTCTGGAAGCGTTGCGTTTTGGCGAAGAAAATTTCCCATTCTTCATATCAACATAAAGCATTTTCTGTCTCTCTGAGAAGATGCGTGACACTTCTGGAGATGGATCAAATTTCCACGAAAACATTAAATTATTTATCCTTTGGATAAATTCTTTTGATTGAAAGCCACCTTGCTTTGTTAATTCTCCGAGTTTATCCCACTTGTACTTGTCCCAAGCGAAAACTTGAATAGCTTCTTTTAGCTTGGCTTTGTGACTGTAGAAAGATTTAGGTAAGCTAATTACCTTTTTATCTTTCTTTAGAATTATATTTTCATAACAATCTATCAATTGGAGGGCTTTACCGGATTCTTCTATTGCAGTGCAAAGGGAAAATATTGCCATTTGGTAGAGCTTGTGAACTCCCAGATAGTTCCCCGTCTCAAATAAATTTTCAGCATTGGTTATACACAGTTGAATACCATGTCTTACCCCTCTTGTTGTTAAAGCGGTTTTACTCGGCTTTGGATTCCTTACCATGATTGGGCGGATTAGTGTTTCCCAAGGAGCTCATTTTAGATCAATCAAGACTCTCGATGAATCGTGCGATCCTTTTTTTTAATTCTTTTTGGTTTGATTTTCTGATTTGACATTCCCAAAATGTCAACGTTTTCCAACCTTGCCTGTTTAACTTGCGGATTACTCTTCTATCCCGTTTGATATTTCCTTCAATCTTGTCTTTCCAAAACTGACGATTTGAGGTCGGAAGCTTCGAACGGTTGCAGTACTTGTGGCCATGCCAAAAACAGCCATGAACAAATATGACCCTCTTTTCATTAACAAATGCGATGTCAGGTTTCCCTGGCAATTCTCTCTTGTGTAGTGAAAAGCGAAGTCCAAGCTCCTTTGAAATTTTCTGTATTCTTATTTCTGGCTTGGTATTCTCTCCCCTTACACTTCCCATTATTAAAGCACGTTTTCGCTTTGTATAGATATCGGGCATATCAATGAATTACTGGTAACCCTAGGCGAGCTGAATGTCCAGAAAGTTTCTGTAGAATGTCAGCGAAGAATTTGTCTTTTGCTCTAAATAGTAACTTATATTTGCTATTGTCTTTCAGGTCTCCTTCCTCCAAAAATCCGTTGAATCTGAAATCGAAAACCAAAATTTGAGATTTGTCTTTGGTCGACAGACGAATTGGAAATGCATCTTTGTAATAATAGCCTTTCTTGGGAATGTCATCGATCACAACCTCAGTCATGTAGCCTCCGAGGACTCTCGCATGTAATATCTGTTTCTGTGCGAAATCACAAGGTGGCGTGACCTCAACTATGATTGGAGTTGAATTGTCCGGTAAGGTTGGCAGTCTAAACATGCTGTTGCGATCTAATATCTCATAAATGTTTCCGGGAATAATCACTTGTTGATCGAGATGGTATTCGTCAATCAATAGTTTACCATTGAGACTTGAGTAGATATCGAATACCTCCTTCTGAAGGGCAACTATTCTATTTTTATGTGGATCTTCTTTCTTTTGGTTCGCAGTCAAGGCCAATCCATTATTTAGGATCGTGCGACCGTCATCCTTTGCAAGGTACTCGTAGCTCCTCAAATCTACACCTATTCCGAGATAGGACACCTTCTCGGGATGATCGAAAATATCCATTTTGGTTTTGACATTTGCGCTAACCTCGTAGCTCAGGATGTCATTAAATGCCTTGAATGTATCTACATGCAGCGAATAATCCTTAATTTGTTCAAAGGGTATGCCCGTATAGTTTTTGGCCAATTGAAAAAGGATAAATTGCAGATCTTTGCTTTGTAGTTCGTAGTCATTCACAAGAGAGTAAACCCCATCGATAGATTTATCTCTTGCACGATTAATTAAGGAAAACCACTCAATAAAGAAGCTCGAGCTAGCATTTTGTTTCAGCTGTTCGTTGAGATCGTCAAATACAGATGAATAATCCCCCCTTCCAGAATATTTCGTCTTGTCCAAAGCAACTACAAACAGGGGTAAGCTATATTCGCCGGCATCTTTCTGAACTCTTTTTTTAAATTCTGAGACATCTTCAAAGTGCTTAGTCCAGAGAACAACACCATAGGTTCCAAAATTTCTGCCGAAGTTCTTCAACAACATGGGTCTAATAATTGTAGAGATATTATCTACCGGGGTTTTCAAATCGTCCAAAGAAAGATCAAGAAATACTATTTTTCTATTTCTTAACTTAGTCTCACCCAAATCCATGGGTCGATAGTGTTTTACCCAAATATCGTGACTTTCAAGAAGATTCTTTAGCTCTTGAATTTCGCCCGCGCTATCGTCAATAATGAGGGCACTGTCGATAAATTCCTCTATCATAGTGTAATCTCGCTCCCTATTCTTTTGACCGAAAACATAAACCAATGATTGCCTTAGTGATCTTATCTTTGAGCACAGGTTGTGGTAAATCAATGTCGTGTTCATCTAGAAAGATCATTTCTCCTTTCATCGCTTTCATAATTTCGTTAGCAATGTGCAATCCGAGCCCCGAGCCTATATTGTGTGGCTTACCAGTCATGAAGGGTTCGACGGCAACATCTGTGGGAATATTGAAACCTGGTCCGTTATCAGAAACAATGATAGAGCCATAACCCTTGATTTGGTCGGTCAGGTAAACAGATATTTTGCGATTTTCACTTCTTGATAAACAAAGCCAGTAAATGGAGTTGTCCAGCAAGTTGACTATCGCTGAAATAGATTCAGCCTTCGCAAGATGTCCTTTTCCTTTATATGATTTGAAATTAGAAACGACTTCGATGTTATGATCCTTGAACCGGAATTCGTAACTTTCTATCGCCCTAGCCGCAATTTCTGACAAGTCGCTATATTCAATTTTTGATTTTCTGATCATTGCCATATAACTGCGAACAATTTTTTCCAACATCAGAGAAATTTCTATCGCTCTCTCGAATCTTTTTTTCCGTATTGTTCCAGTTAATTCCGACACAAGCTTGTCTATTTGGTGAACTACGACACTTAAATTGAGTCCTGCATTGGCACTTTTGATAAGTGTCTCCTTCACTTCCTTATATCTAATGCCTATTCGACCAAGGCACTTCAACAATTTATCTTTTGTCTCGCTTGGTTTGACCTTCTTTTCCACAAGTTGAATCGCATCATCTAGGTCGGATAAAACAGGCTCCAAGGCTTTGTTCTCTCTATATAGAACTGATAACCTTGACTTGTCGATGTTTCTCTCTTTTTCTATTAGACCTAAAGCGAACTTGACAGCATCTTGAAATGCTTCATAACTTTCGTTCTCAATGAAGCCCTCTCTGTTTGTCTTTTCTCTTAGGCCAGTGCTAGATATCCTTTGTAATTTGACAGAGCCGATAACAAGGCTGTTACTAAGTCGGCTCCCAAGCCGCGAGACTCTCCTCAAGTCTATTCCAAGCCAATCATTAGCCCTCTCTCCATAATCATATACCCTCACCCCGTCCCTATAAACCCTGATTCCACCGTTTTCTCTTAAATATTCAGTCACTGTCCTTTTCTCTGCTACCATAAAATTGAGTATTTGAGTATCGGTCTCAAAGATTAGGACTTCGAATTCGATTGGCCCAATTTGAAATTCATCTAAATCAATAATTTCTCGTTCACCCCTTTTTCTGGTTTCCTTCCAGATCAGGAGTTCCTCCTTAGTTAGCCCCGACTTAGATTTTTTTCTTCCTTGGGTTATCTTTGATAGTGTTTCCCATGGCCTGAATTCATACTTGAACTCAATAATCTGGTCCTTTTGCATCACACATCGGCCGTAGTACAACGCACTGTCACGAATTTCGTCAAGCCTTGGCAAACCTTCGAAAAGAAGGGGATCCCCTGTTACGTTGACCACGAATTTCTTGTCTTCTTCATCAAACGGACTATTCAAGGCAGTCAGTGCCCGGTACGCCTCTCTCGTTTTTGGTTTTTCCCATTGGGTTTTCAATCCACTTATTGTTATTACTGTTCCAGAGCCAGTTGTAAAAGTGCTCGGAGTATCAATCTCGATGACATCCACTTTAAACTCATCAATTTGGTCAACTTCATTCAGCTTGGTCCAATCCAAATCGACCCTTACTTCTTTGTTCCCCCTTTTCTTTGATACCATAGAAATAATGTCCCCCAATTTATGGACACTTAGTCGCCCGATCCCTTTTTCACCAAGTGGCACCCGTCCACACGCATTCTTTTTCAGATTCTTCAGCTTGTAATCTGTGCCAACGCTCAACCAGACTTTTTCTATGGTATCCTTGTCCATCCCGGTTCCATCGTCGGTAACGATAATTTTCTCAACCTCGGCTCTTTTAGACTCAAGAGAGGTCTCCGTGACAAAATTGACACTGCATTTTGTCGCGCAAGCGTCGTAGGAATTTTTCACAAGTTCTACGAGGGCAATGATCTCATTCTTTATCAGATCTTCCCCAAAATGAGAGAGAATTCTTGGCGATATTGTGAAAGTCTTTTTCATTTATTAAGGGCAAATTTAATAGACCGGCCAATTTTCCCCGCCATTTTTGGAGGCACTGCATTTCCGATGAACCTTGCTATCTTGTTAATTGACTTCTCCTTGAACGCATAGTTTCTTGGGAAAGTTTGTAATGTTGCCCCCTCTCTTAAAGATAAGGCTCTGTCTTCGACTGGATGTCCAAATCTCCCATTCGATAAGCTATTAAACCTTGTTGTAATTGTCGGCGCAGGCTTATCCCAATGCATCCTGCCATATACATTCTTAAAAGAGTCGTCCTTTTTATCATATGCCTTTATTTGAAGGCTTTCGTTCTTCTTCCATGCCTCTCTAGTTCCCCCATTGGTTTTCGTCAACCGGATTCTTTTCAGGTTATTCTCTGACAAATGACATGTCGTATGTATGAAGTTTGTAGTGTCTCTATGGCCAGCAGAGATTTTTGCAAAGCCGTTCCATGTGCCTATAAAATCCCGAGTTGTTGGCCCCTTTGATGGATCGCCTTTAGGAAGTGTGACCATGACAATTCTTGACGCTATTAATACGAATCGTCTCCTGTTTTGTGGCACGCCAAAGTGATTTGCATTAAGGACACCGTAAGATACAGCGTAGTTCATTGTCGTAAGCGACTTGATAAAGCTGCTCAGCCCACTAGCTCTTTTTCGCTTCATGATACCAGGTACATTTTCGACGACAACAAAGCCAGGCTTAAAGTGCACCACAAACCTTTGAAAGTCAGATAAAAGATTTCTGGAACTTTTCGATTTTCTTTTGTCGGTATTAATAATTGTCCAATACTGACAAGGACTGCAGCCTATAAAGACCAGTTTGTCATCATTTGCCTTGATATCAGCAATCTTCTTTAACCGTCTAAAAGAAAGCTTTTTGATATCGGCCTCAATGAACTTGGAAGTTGGGTTATTCCATTCATATGTTTCTCTGCAGGATGGATCAATATCGATCCCCGCTACAACATTCACTCCTGCGCTTCTAAACCCTTTTGTCATTCCACCGATGGAGCAAAAAAAATCTATCGCTTTGATCGACTTACTCGGCATCTTGAACTTTCCTATCTATGTTAACCCGATCACCCATTGCAAATTACATCTAATGACAACGGCTACTAACTGTGCATCAAATACTTTGACACATTTGGCCACTCATTACCCTTCTTCCGATGTAGGATCAACTCGCCCTCCTCTTCAAAAATCTGAATATGCCAATATAGTCGGCCATCCTCTTGGGTAGTGGAATGCATGCCCTCAACCCAAGGAAGAAAATCTTCAAAAGGAATAAGAACCAACTTTTCAGGAGACGCACAGCCAAAAGCGACATAAGCTTTCGGTGCAGCTTGCAGCTTGAGCCTCTGATGATCGTGAAAGGCAAACCAGTAATTCGGCCTTGTTCGACTATCGTGTTCTCTTGAAACCACACAGAGTAGCACCAGAGAACCGTCTACAACTGAATACATCGCCCGAGATCGTTTCACTAATGACTGACCCAACTTTGCCGATATCCTATCCACACACGCATCATTAAAGCTGACCGGAACAAATTTTCTAACCCTGTGCCCATTATCTTCTGAGATCTCCTCGGTCTCGATCGATTCCTTGGACTCATCCTCTAATAACTCCTCGGTAGCCGAGAAAGCAAGATCAATGATTCCATCAATCCGAGTATATTCGTGCGGGACAAGAACAGAACGGATTCTCGCTTCAATTTCGGGATCATCAACCTGTTCACGAACATTTAATAACCGGCAAAGTGCATCTACACTGATTAGTCGAATGTCCCATGCATGTTTCGATCCTCTTATTTGCGCCTCAAGGTTTCCAGTATCCTCTCTACCAATCACAATCAAAATGGAACTCTTGAGTTCAGTAACCTGGTTATTCTTCTGCAGCCCTCTCCGATAATTAGCGATGGTCTCTAAATCAACGCTAAATGCATCGGTCGCTTTGACTTCAACTACAATGCTGTTTCCTTCGGGGGCTAACCATAACCCGTCAAATCCTATTTTGCCAACGACACCATGATATCTGCCCGGAGTGACTACAAAACCCAGGCGAGTTCCAATCTCATTAACCACATCTTGCAACGCATAGCCATTGCCGGGAAATTTTGCTGTGATGCATTGCTCCGCATATCGGCGAAGGAACTCTGATGGGATGATTGAAAGAAATTCTCTCAATTCTGCTGCGGTCGCAGTTCCGTCCGTTAAATGCCCATTACCGGCGATCCCAATTAGTTGCTGAATTTCCTTTTCCTCAATTTGGTTGCGCGACGACTTCCATAAGTGAATCAGAGACACATTAATTCCTTAGATTTAAACGAGAGTTGATAGATTATGACGGACTCTGACTAGCTGGCAAGGCCTCCTTTTTCACCTTGTTTCCCTTTGAACACCAGCAGAATAACCCAGCAAAATGTAACGCTTTTAATTGGTCAATTCAACCGCAATGACCGCTTTTGAATTTTCTGAACATGCCTGACCAGACAGCAAAAATAGGCTAGCCTCGAAGCTCGAAAAATTGGATGACTAAAGCCTCAAGGCCAGACACTACTATGCCTATGTCGAAAAGAATCGCCGAAATAATATTGCGGTCTCGGTTACAGAGAAAGTTTACTCGGATTTCTCCGCCGCCTTATTCTTTAATATTTGAACCCCATAAGAGATAGGCTCTTTAATCCCCTTTCCATCGATAATTCTTTGTACAACGATTGCAAATGTCCTGTACAATTTTTCTAACCCATAATATTGATAGGGCTCTCTCAATTTTTTTATTATTAGCTCTCTTTCAATTCAATAATTGTACCTCGTTAATTGATCAATTAATGAGTCAATGAACTCAGTAAATTTATCATCATCATTATTACCGGTGTTTCCTTTGTTACCATTGTTGTATGTGGTGAACTCCTGGTCAAATGGTGGTGAAGTGATGGGCAAGTCATGGTCGACCAATAATGGGTTTCCTGTTGCTGGTGAGCCATCATTTTTTTCCCTCTCGTTCCCAATCTCTGATTGGGAACGCAAGCTAGGAAGCTCTGCTTCATTTGCCTCTCTTCAACGGAAATATGAAAAAGCGCCCGGGAAATGGGATTCTTGTTCCCAACAGAGTGTTGGGAACAAGGAGATCAACGGTTCGACAACAATTCTTTATTTGTGCGCGGATAGAAATAATCCGTTGCGGAATTTCGCCGGTCACTCCATGCTACTTCAGCAAGAGCATCTTCTTCACCAGCATCTTCCCGCCAAACTCCAACCGTGAAAAATATATCCCGCTTGCAAGACGCGAGGCATCGAAAGTCGCCAGATGATACTGGCCGGCAACTGCAACTCCGTCGAATAACGTAGCCGCCTCCTGTCCAAGAGTGTTATACACCTTCAACACCGCTCGCCCATCAGACGGCACGGTGAACTCGATCGTTGTAGCCGGGTTGAACGGATTCGGATAATTCTGACTCAACGACAGAACTCTCGGCACCGCTATCGTTGCCTCTACCACTTGTGAATAGATGAACGCCCCGTTGCGGTCGATCTGCTTCAACCGATAAGAATATGTCCCGGCCGCGCCTGCGTTGTCGGTAAAAGAATAACTGTGCGGCGCATTGCTCGTCCCCGTACCTGCTACCGATCCGATCTTGGCCCATTCGGGCGAAGCGGACGATTGTCGCTCGATATCGAATTGCGCATTGTTCACTTCTGTCGCCGTTTTCCAGTTCAACCCCACACCCATACGATCTACCGTTGCAGTGAACGAGACGAGTTCGGCCGGAAGAACATTGTCCGTTCCGATCGCAAACTGACTGAACGACGTAATGCCGCTGAACGATATGGTTGTATCTGTCAAACCAGAACCGCCGCTGACGATCGGACTCCACGCGGTGTCGCTGGTGGAGCCGCGGTGGTAGAGTGTATACAGCGAGGCGTTCCCCGTTCCGTTGTTGGTAAAACTGGATGGGACCGTGAACGTCAGGTTTGTGCTGAATGTTCCGGGCGTGCCGTATGACTCGATGGTCCAGTACCGATCGTTGAGAACTGTGGCGGAGCCGGCGGGGAGTGAATCCGGCGCGCTGAGTATCTCCGTTGCAGTAAGGTCTACGGGGTTGTCAAAAGCGTCTGTGAATGCGATTGAAACCCCGGCGAGCGTTGTCGTTGTATCGTTCGAGATATTAAAGACGCTCGCGCTTGACCCGCCGCCGAGGGGCGCAGTGGACGCGGTCCATGCAGGACCGTTTATAAGCGTCCCGTTATTCCCCCCGATCGAATCGGCTGTCGTTATCCCGCTTCCTTCGTTGAATTGCCAGTACGCGATCAGTCCTGTGTCAGCCCCGGTCAGCGTGCGGTGCATGTATTCGCGGATCTGCTGTTCGGACCGTGTAACACCCCAGACCCGGACTTCGTCTATATTTCCCTGGAAGTAATTGCAGTCGCAATTTCCCGGCGCCTGTTTGCCTATGGCAAGTTCCCCCGTGTTGGTAGTAAGCGAGCCGGCTGCCGTGGATTGGCTCAACAATGAGCCGTTAAGATAAAACTTTACACCGTTGGTTCCGGTGTGGAATACCACAGCAATGTGCGACCACTGGTTCAGCGGAATAGTGCCGCCGCTGTATATCCAGCCCCACGCAGCATTGTAAAGTCCCAATCCTGTCTGACCGTTCGGCCGGATCTCAAAACAATAATTGTAATTCCCTTTGTCAATCACCGTCATATTGCCCGAACCCGTCGGGTAGACCCATGCTTCAAGGGTGAGGCTGTCGGTGAGTCTCAGCGATACGTTGTCGGGCACGTAAACATACTGGCTTGAACCGGAATTGAATGAAAGGGTCGTTCCCGGCACAGTCGATAGCGCCGGAAAATGTTTTGTGTTGAAGCTCATCTCGCTCCCGCGGGTGTAGCCGAAATGGTTCTTCGCCGAGACACGATAGTAATAAGTGCTGTTCGCTGTCAGGCCGGCCGGCGCTGCCGAAACGGCAGTGGAATCGTAGACCGTCAAGGGGCTTTGAGAAGCAAGTACACTGTCTGTGTACGTTCCGGAGACATTGCCGTACAGAAATCGCACAATTGTCGTATCTCCGTTTGGGTTCACGATCCCGTTCAGCGTGGCAGAAGTGTATCCTATAGAAGAAGCGGAACCGGTCATAGCGCTTGGCGCCGTCACAGCCAATGTTGAGAAACTCATCTGACTTCCCCGGACGTAGCCCGAGGTATTTTTCGCTGAAACTGTTATGTAGTATGTGGCGCCCGGCGTTAAACCGGAAAGCGAGGCAGAGACCTGTATAGAATCCCACGGTAGAAGAGGGCTTGATGAAGCAGTGACGCTATCCGTATAAGAGCCCGGACTCAGGCCGTACAGGAACCGGACGATGGTCGTGTCGCCGCCCGAATTCGCGACGCCGTTCAAGAGCGCGGATGTGTAATTAATATTGGCGGCCGATTCCGCCAAGCCGTACAGGCTCGAGGGGGCCGGAGTGGAGAACTGCGTCACGCCCGCCAGATACGGGTAACCGTTGTTGATCGCGCCATACATTGCCCATGTAGTGGTCGAAAAGGTCCATCCTGCATCGAGGAAGGTCGACGATTCATTCATTTCAATCGTGGTCTTCCCGGTGCCGTCGGCGCTGCCGCCGCCGAAGTTGTTAGTATTCCAAAAACAGCCGGACACCGAACTACCCGCATCAAAGCCAACGAGCCCTCCGACATAATTTGTGCCGCTCACGCCTCCAGTACTGTAGCAATCGGTGAGCGTGACGGAACCGATATCTCCCGTAAACCCGCCCGCATAGACAGAGCCGTAGGGGCCGCTGGCGTTTCCGGCGCTGTAGCAGTTAGTGACCGTACAGCTGACCATTGAGCCGGCAAATCCGCCGAAATGAGAATACTGGCAGCTCACATTTCCGGTACTGTAGCTGGTCTCTATCACGGAGCCGGCATCCAAATAACCGATCAGGCCGCCGATATAGGTCTGGCCGTTTACGTTCGCAGTGCTGTAACTCCGGCTTACATGATCGTAGGCATTGTCTCCGATGAGCCCGCCGACATAACTTCCGTAATTGGACCCGTCATAAAAATAGCTGCCGGTCACGGTTCCGGTGGAGTAACAGTTGGTCAATGAACCATAATCGTTAACGCCAACAAGCCCGCCGACGCCCAGGTGACCGGTAATATTCACATCGATCATTCCCAGGTTCTTTATCGTCGCCTCCGAGGCATAGCCGAACATTCCGACATAGTAGGCCGAACTTCTGTTAATGAACAAACTGGTAATGGTGTGACCGCCGCCGTCGTACGTGCCGGTGAAATTCGTCGTGCCGTTGCCTATCGGCGTGAAGCCCTGATTCGAATCCCAGCCCGTATCGGGAGATGCGTCGATATCCGCAGTCTGTACGAAATATGAACTCCAGGAGCTCGAATTCTGCGTGACCCAGTAAAGATTGGCGAGCGAGTCTATTTGGTACGGGCTGCCGGACGTGCCGCTTCCGGAAGGAGGAATCGCTGTTTGTGAGAACGAATTTGCAGTGACGAACAGGATGAAGAGCAATGCCGCAATAGATCTGTATCTATTCTTATCCATACGTTACTCCTTTTCAGAAGGGTTTATATTCCGGTTGGGGTTCGGAGATTCCGTTTGCCCGATGTCGGGGCGCGCATATCTCGCAGATGAAAACGAAGGGATCGATCGCGGCTGTAAAAGGGACTTTGTCGTAGTGCACATTTTAGAGAACTGTCTCACTCTGCCGCCTCCTTCTTGCCTGGCCCGTACGACAACGCGGGTCGTCCGCGCAGACATGGTCAGTCCCATGCTGCAGTGAAGTTCTTTACCACCAGTTTGCTTTGGAGATCTGTATCGGGGAAAGATCCCCGATGGCATAAAGAAAACTTAGAAAATTCGGGAACCATAGTCAAGGAATGGAAAACGACAAAGAAAAAAATGAGGATTGCCGGAGAAATTTTGAACGCTGGAAAAACAAGAATGGACTTGCAGCGACCAGACACTCGTTGCCTCTGAGTGGAAAGACGTTGTGCCGGGCCAAACGGAGAACGTTGCATTTAGATAGGTGATCGTATACATTTACGACAGTTTGCCGGAGAAAAAATTTTCCCTCTCGTTCCCAACCTCCAATTGGGAACGCATGGTAAGCGAAGCTCTCTGCTTAAGGCAGGCAAGCGTTTCACCTTTAATGTGTTTTTGATGAATTGAATGATTATATTTCATCATGTATTACCGCCGAAAAATATTACTGTCGTTAATACAATCGGTTGGGGGAAAAATAGAAAAAATTCCGCTCCAGAAACTTCTCTTTTTATTCTCCCAACGCCAGGAAATCCCGGTTTTTGACTTCGTCCCGTATAAATTCGGTTGCTATTCCTTTACGTCGAACTCCGACCTTACCGTCATGACACACAAAGGAATATTATCGGAGAGCGAAACGGCTTTCGCTAAAATTGACGCTAGTGATTATGTAAAACAGTTGGAACAAAATGACAAGAGAATGCTGCGCGAAATCGTTCGCGAGTATGGGGCGATGAGTCCCAACGAATTGATGCGGACAACATACATGCTTCATCCTTATTACGCGACACGAAGCGAGAGAGCGAAACGGTTGTTATCAGAAAAAGACTATGAGATTGTCAGATCGAACATCACGCGTTCCGACAAAACAACCTTATTCACAATCGGGTACGAGGGTATTTCGCTGGAAGAATATCTCAACAGATTGATCCGAAATGATATTAAAATGCTCGTTGACGTCCGTAATAATCCGGTAAGCATGAAATACGGGTTTAGCAAAAGCCAGTTGCAAAAATATTGCACGTGCATCGGAGTTGAGTATCTCCACCTGCCGGAGGTCGGTATACAGTCCGAGCAGAGGCAAAACTTATACGAACAATCCGATTATAATAAACTGTTTACTGCCTACCGTAAAAAGAATCTTCCCCAGACAATTGCAACACAAAAAAGGATCGTTGACCTCTTGAAACAATACCGGCGAATTGTCTTAACGTGCTTTGAAGCGAACATCGACCAATGCCATCGTAAACACCTGGCGAATGCCGTCGCACAGCTTCCAAAATTTACCTTTACAATTAGGCATATTTGATCTAAAGCGATTTTTCAACATCTGCATCTCCATTGGGGGGGACATCATGCCGCTGACAAAAGTTCTCATTGCCGTTAAAACTTACCCCACTCCGTCGACGAAATACGATGAAACTGTTTGCACTGCAGGGTTTAAAGAGGACGGCTCATGGGTGAGAATATATCCGGTTCAATATCGAAAGAAAGAATACAGTCAGCAATATAAAAAATACGACTGGGTTGAAGTGGATTTGGTCAGAAATTTCAAAGATTTCCGCCCCGAAACGTATAGGCCGTACTCGGCACATTCAAAGTTCAACATTGTCGGACATATTGCTACCGAGAATGAATGGGAAGGAAGGAAGAAAATTATTCTCGGAAAAGTTTATAAAAATTTAAGTGTTTTAATAGACGAAGCGAAAAATAAATTGATTTGTACCTCTTTGGCAGTGTTTAAGCCGACCACGATAAAAGATTTTGTTTGGGAAAAAACGGAGCGAGAATGGAGTAAAGAAAGATTCGCAAGTATGAATCAATTTAACCTTTTTGAAAAGAGGAAAGGTAAGTTTGAAGTTGTCCGAAAGTTGCCCTATAAATTCTTTTTCATTTTTGAAGATGATGAAAAAAGAGAAAGCCGCCTAATGATTGAAGATTGGGAAACCGGTCAACTATTTTGGAAGTGTTTGTCAAGGCATGAAGGGAACGAAAGAGAAGCGTGCGAGGACGTCAAGGGGAAATATTTTGACGATTTTGCTAAGACCAAGGATCTATATTTCTTCCTTGGGACGACGAAAGAACATCATTACGTCAGCAATAATCCATTCATTATTATAGGGACATTTCATCCAAAGCATCAACAACAATTAAATTTGTTTTAGCAACTTGCCTCGCTCCCATTGCCTTTGGAATGGGGTTTTCCAATGGGGTTGGAACAAAGAAAACGCTAAGAAATCCGAGCTTCAAACCGATCAAAATTTTTCCCCCCTTGTTCCCAATCTCCGATTGGGAACGCAAGCTATAAAGCCCTGCTTCATCGATTAAAGAATCTTTTCGTTCCCAACGAGACGTTGGGAAAGAGAAGGAAATGGAAGAAAGGTAATCGTGGACCGGATCGCCCAAAGATCTCAAGGGGTCGCCAGAAATTTTAACGACGAATCGTTTATGAACGATATAAAGTCCCTTCGTCTCCTTTAGATTTGCGGAATCCTGGTGCGTAACATTTTTTTCACCGGCTCGTAGGTTGTACATACTGTGTGGCCGCAAACATCATTCGAATTATGAGACTTACATGAGGGCGATATGAAGCTGCATTTCTTTTCCTTTCTACTGACTGTGGGCCTGGTACATTCTGCGATGGGACAGGCGCCGGAGGCCGTCAGTGATTCGATTTCAGCACAGCTGACCGCGGGGATCGAGGGCTTCAAAGAACAGTACCATTCGCCGAGTTTCGTCATCGTTATAGTCCATGACACAGACATGATCTACAGTAAAGCGCTCGGCTACACCGATCTTGAGAAGAACATTCCTGCGACGATTGATTCGAAGTATCCAATCCTTTCGCTCACCAAACCATTTACAGCTACCATGCTTATGCAGCTTAAGGAGCGGAACATCGTCGGGCTGAACGACGATGTTAAACGGTACCTCCCTGAGTATGAAGACAGCGCTGATCCTACCGGCGTGAGTGGAACGACTCTGTTTCAGCTGGCGACGCACACCGCAGGACTCCCGCGCAATTCGCAGGCCGACATCGGCTTGGCAAAACAGCTGGATGAGTGGCTCGTGAAAGGGACGAATATTTCTACAATAGCGGCGTCCACGAAGAACGAGTTCTTGACTTCGTTGAAATTCGTTAAACCGGAGTATCCGCCGTTCCAATTCATGCGTTACGGAGAGAGACATTATTCGAATCTCGGTTACTGCATGCTGGGGATAGCTCTCGAGAGAGCTGCCGGGACCGACTACGCCTCGTACGTCATCGCGAATATCTGTCGCCCGCTGAAAATGTACTCTACCGGTTTCATCGCACCCGGTGTGGACCCGGCCACGCTCGCCCAGGGCTATTATTATGACGACAGCGCAAAGGCTCTCATCAGGGCTCCAGCCTTTGAGCCGAATTCTGCTATCTACGCCGGCGGCATGTACTCGACTGCGGCCGACCTCGCGAAGTTCATACGTTTTCAACTTGAGACTGGAACCGCCTCTAATGTCCTCTCAGATGAAGACAAGGCAATGATGCAGTCGTTTCACATGGATTGGATATCGTCATATCCCTTCCTCGATCACGATGGAGCGATGCTGGGATTTAAATGCGAGATAGTGTTCAGTCCGGTGATGAATGTCGGCTGGGTAATACTGACAAACACGACAGACTTCGATTTTTCCGGGGTCAATAATTGCATTAGCCGGCTCATTCTCCCTTCATACCGGATGAAGCCCATTACCGACTCGACCAAGTTTACCGGCACGTATGTGCTCGCCGGGGGACTCGACAGCCTCACAATAAGTTTGAAGGACGGCAGACTTTACTCGACGTACCTTGAAAAGGTATTCGCAGGGGTACCGCTTGTTCCGGCCGGTTTCAATAGGTTCGCCGAACGGGGGAGAGGCAAGTATAATGTGCAATATGACTTTGTAACGGATGACGGCTCAAATGTGAAAGCCCTCAATATGGACCAGATGATGTGGATAAAGCGATAATGCATTTCGTCCGTGGGAAACGAGACATATCCCTCCCGTTCCCAATCTCCAATTGGAAACGCAAGCCATGAAGCTCGGCCTCATCGATTAAAGAATTGTACTCGTTCCCAACGAGACGTTGGGAACGAGGAGGAGAATTCAGTACTAGTGATAGAGTTAACATCCTTACCCTCCGCGCGCTTGGAATAACGTTCACTTCAGCTGTTTTATGACGGCTATTTACCGGTGCCATAACGTTCCGTCTTTTCTTTCAAAACGACCTCGCCTGTTTCAAGGAATGATTTGAGATTGGAGAGGATCATCGGCCAGCCGACGGAAACCGCTTCGATGAACTTAGAATTTGGAAGGTCGATTCCATGCGTGAGCGTCAGCTTAACGGCTCCGTCTATTTCTTCCAGGTCGAATGTACAGCGGGAAAATCCTTCTTCCTTCAAT
>DATJXA010000016.1:0-8686 GCA_035500675.1 Bacteroidota bacterium
TGAATCGTTCATTTGTGTCTTCCGGAGTGCCAAAACCGGCAAACTGTCTCATGGTCCAAAGCTTTCCTCGGTACATGCTTTGGTGAACGCCGCGCGTGTATGGAAACTCACCGGGGAATCCCAGGTCCGTCAAATAATTCATCTCGGAAATGTCATCCGGCGTATAGAGAGTTTCTACAGGTTCGCCACTCACCGTCGTAAATACTGCTTCTCGCCTTCTTTCAGACCTCCCTGTCTTGGTTTCCCATTTTCTCTTCTCCCTCTTCAGGTTTTCATGGCTTTCCGAGCTCTTCATTCTTTCAGCCTTCTATTATATAGAGATGTTTTAATTCTTTGTTTCATTCTTAAGCTTTATTTAATAAATACTTATTTAGTTTAACTAAACTAAATTATGATGTTCTCATAAACCGACGATCTAATTCCCCAAGCGATATTTTTACTACGATAGGTCTGCCATGGGGACAAACATAGGGCATCGAAGTGGTAAATAGTTGATCTATCAGCCCCCTCATTTCCGGCTCTGTTAATTTGTCGCCGGCTTTGATTGCGGCCTTGCAGGAAAAGGATTTCGCTACGTTATCTCTAGCGTCCAGCTTAACTCGATGTTGATTGTTCTTGTATTCATCCAGAATGTCCTGCAGGATGCTCCCTTCCGTTCCTGCCTTGACCTCAGTCGGTACTCCTTCCATAACAATCGTATTCTTGCCGAAGATCTTCAATTCGAAGCCTATCGCCCTCAGGTGCGGCAACAAGTCACTGACAAGGGCGAAGTCCCCCGATGAAAGGGTCACTGTGTGAGGAAAAAGAAGCTGTTGCGATAGAGGTGTCGCCGCATCAAAACGAGTCAAAGCACGCTCGTAGAGTATCCGTTCGTGCGCTACGTGTTGATCGATGATCATTAAGCCAGTCTCTATCTGTGAAAAAATATATTTATCATGAAGCTGCCATATCGATTTACCCCCCTGGCGGGTCGCGTCTATTTCCGAATGAGAAATCTGCTTTGTTGGATGAAATTCGTTCGACGGTACGGTCGGAATACGGGCAAAAAGCTGTTCGATTGAAATCTCATCCTTTTTTGCGACATCACTCGAAACAGCCTCGCCCGGGAACATGCCGCTCTTTTCTCCCTCTCTCCCAATTTGTTCAGTAAGATACCGTGGAATGCTCGCATGACGCAACGACGTAAAAGAGGGAATGACCGTTTTCGGGTTGTTCATTTCAAGCGACGGGACTAGGTCGCCCGAGCCGAGGGCTTTTCGTACCGCCGACACGACGAAACGGTACACGCTCTGCTCATCTGAAAATTTTACCTCCATTTTCGAAGGATGGACATTGACATCGACCTTGCGCGGATCGATCTCGAGGAAAAGAAGATAAAAAGGGAAATTTCCTTTTTCGACAAGATGCTCGTAGCCCGAAAAGACAGCATGGTTGATAGCCCGGTTGATAATTGCACGCTTATTGAGAAACAGGTATTGATCCACCCTTGACTTGCGGGCAAAATCGGGTTTTCCGATGAACCCAGAAAAAGAGAGCAGCTCATTATGTCCATCAATTGCAATGAGCGTTTCAAAATGGCGTTCGCCATACAGATTCTTCAGCCGTTCTTCGAGTGAGCTCGCTTTCAAATCGAGCAGTTCTTCGCCGTTGCTTGAGAAGTGAATTGCGATCTCAGGATGAGAGAGTGCTATTCTCTGGACCACGTCGTAGATATGTTTGAACTCGGTATTGTCGGATTTTAAAAAATGCCGGCGTGCGGGAGTATTATAGAATAAGTTGCGGACGGTAATATTCGTCCCCGGCTGGGTTGCGACCTTCGAGCGTTCTTTAATCTCTCCCCCTTCAATGCGAACGAGAGTCCCAAGCTCGTCCGCTAAACGGCGGCTTCGCAATTCCACTTGCGCGACCGCTGCAATCGACGCAAGCGCCTCTCCGCGAAATCCCAGCGTACGGATATTTTCGATGTCTTCGTACGAGCTGATTTTGCTCGTGGCGTGCCGGCCGAATGCGAGGTGTGAATCTTCTTCGCTCATTCCCGATCCGTCATCGGCGACCTGGATGAGCGTCTTACCTCCTTCTTTAATAATTATCGAGAGGGATTTTGCTCCTGCATCGATTGAATTTTCTGAAAGTTCTTTCACAATCGAATCCGGCCGCTGCACAACTTCGCCGGCTGCGATTTTGTTTGCGAGTTGCTCTGGCAATATGTTGATGGTCGCGGACATTTTCTCAGGCATGCTCAGGTTCAAAAAGCGCTTCGACAAATGCTTTCGGGTCGAATACTTGAAGGTCGTCGATCTTCTCGCCGACCCCAATGAAGCGAACGGGGATTTTCAAGGCTCGGGATATCGCAATGATGATCCCCCCTTTTGCCGTCCCGTCAAGTTTCGTGATCACCAGCCCGGTAAGTCCGACCGCGTTGTCAAACTCTCGGGCTTGTTGAATAGCATTTTGACCGGTCGAAGCATCGAGGACTAAAAAAACTTCATGCGGCGCCTCGGGGATGCATTTTCCCATCACTCGTTTGATCTTTTTCAACTCTTCCATAAGATTCACTTTTGTGTGAAGACGTCCCGCGGTATCGACAATAACGATGTCTGTCCCTCTCGCTTGCGCCGATTTTACGGTGTCGAATGCGACAGCAGCCGGGTCCGAACCCTGCCCTTGTTGAATAATTGAAACGCCTGCACGCTCCGCCCAAATTTCAAGCTGCTCATTTGCCGCCGCCCTGAAGGTATCCGCCGCGCCGATCAAAACGCTTTTACCCGATGATTTATAGTTAAAAGCAAGCTTCCCTATCGTCGTCGTCTTACCCACCCCATTGACTCCAACCACCATGATCACATGGGGCTTCGAGGAGAATTGCAAGCCAAAAGGGTCGGCCGAATTTCCAGGATGCGCGATGAGAACCTCCTCCACCGTCGACCGAATAATCGCATCGAGCTCTGCCGCGTTCCCGTATTTTCGATCTCTTGCGCGTTCTTTTACAGACGACAAAATAAGATTCGCGGAATCCACTCCGATGTCTGCGCCGATAAGAATTTCTTCCAATCGATCAAGGAATTCCTGATCGACATTCCCTTTGGCAAACACAAGGCGGTTGATTTTAGTTGCAAGGGCATCGCGCGTCTTTGCAAGCCCTTCCTTCAGCCTGGTAAATTTGAGTGAATCAAAAATGCTCATTGCGAAGCTCCTTGTTCCTCGGCGCTCAGCACAGAGACAAAGCGCCTGACATAAATGGAGAACGAGAGGATGAGGAAGAAGCAACTCAGCCACAGCGAGAATTCCTGAACCAGTCCGAACATAGAATAGCGAAGCATTGCGAGCGTCAGCGTAAGGGCGACGAATGAAACGGCAAATTTTCCGGGCATATTTGACGGCAAAATGATGCTTTTCTTCTTCTTGACGTACACCCCTCCTGCAAAAATCAGCAGATCACGCACGACAACAAGAAGAGCGAACCACAGTGGAATATCGCCAAAAATGACAAGCAATACAACAACGATCCCGACTCCGATCTTATCGGCAAGAGGGTCTATGATTTTTCCGATCTCTGATTCCTGATGCAACAAGCGTGCAAAGTATCCATCGAGGGCGTCCGTGCTCACTGCTAATAAGATGAACAGGACCGCGTACTCCCGGTGATAAATGCTGGGTCCCAAAAAGAAATAAATGGCGGGCGCCATCAACACAATCCGGCTCAAGCTCAGAATATTTGAAATCGTCCAGAATTGATCTTTCATGGTCAACGAATAATGGCGAATTTTCCTGCCTTGGTCCTTACTGCGTCTTTGTTTGCATTCAATTGTGTTGCGAGGAAAATATAAATGCCTGTGCCTACTCCCCTGCCTCTTTCATCAATGAGGTTCCAACGGATTCCATCCGCCGCCGTATTACCTTCGAGGGTTGTAACTTTGACGCCGGTTGGCGTAAAAATATCGATCCGGCAATATTGGGGAACATTCGCGAACGTAATATGGTCACGACTTCCATCGACGGCCGAATAATGCAATGGATCTGGAAACACCACGATGTTATCCAAGTTCTCTATGTCGATAACAAGACCGATCGATTGACCTTTACCGTCGTTGAGAGATTGTCCTTTCGTGTCCAGAACTTTATCGCTTGCCGTCAGCGTCATTAAAAAGCCAATCGGCGTAAGACGCTGGTTATCTTGAAGCGACAGAATTGCCCTTGTGGCGACGGTCGAATCGGAACGAACTTCTTTGAGAACAAATGTTCGCAGTGCGTTTGAAAAGCGATAATTGTTTACGTCTAGAGCTGAGGGCGCGAGTGTGTCGCTGAAATCTATCGCAATAGTTGATTGCGTCATGAATGAAGCGCTTTTGATGTAGAACGTCGGGGTGGCTTCAAGCTGCGCGTCGAATGAAAATCGCTGCGATGTATCCACTTCCATTCCCGTCGCATCAATTAAGTTTTGAATATGGAGGGTGTGGACTCCTAGAACGAGGGGGTGAAGAAAAGTTGCCAGCAGTTTTACGGGAGTCTGATCTCCTACAGATGAGGGCCGAACCGAATCGTCGACCACAATCGAAGCATCGGTCAACCGCTTGTGGTCGAACGGATAAGAAAACCGTATTGATATTTGGCTTGACGATTGCTGCACGACCGAGTCAATACGTGCAGGATCATGAGGGGATGTCGACACCACAGACGAAAAATCGCTTTCAGTTGGACTAACGGCAGTGACAGCATACCAGTACGTCACGCCCGCACTCACAGTCGAATCCATAAAACTCGTGCCAGTGACGCCGGCCAAGAATGTATGCACCTGAGCGATCGTATCGCGATAAATTCTGTGTAACGCAGATTGAACTGCTGAACTCCATTGGAGTGCGACTGCATGGCTCGAGACGGGGATGGCAGATAATGCCCACGGCGCTTGAGGTTTATTTCCCGACATCGTGGAGGTGAAGAAACGCGTTCTTCCGCCGGAGTTAAATCCGATAAAAGGAGTGCCAGAGCCGTTGAGGTCCGACACAAGGACCGAGTTTGAGCCAGACGAATGGATCCACACAGGTCTGAATGTCTGCGAGGATTGGTCATAGTCGATAATGTAAAGGTACGGATTGAGCGAAAGAAAGAGTTGATCGCGCGTTGGCGAAAGCGCTTTGCCCGATGTTATTCCGTTGTCGTATGAAAACCCAGTTTTCACTCCAAAAAAAGTCTGATCCCATATTTTCGAAAAATTGTTGATCGAATCCCCGGGGCGATGCTTAAATATTCTCACATCCCACGTTGGAGGGTCGTATTCTCGGTCTGCATTAAGATCCAAGTTCGAATGTCCTGCAATTGCGAAATCCATCGTCCCGTTTCCCTCAAAATCGCCCTGAGCAAGGTAATCACTCGTTTCGAGAAGATCTGTTGAATCTACCCAAGCGAGTTGGAAAGTGAAGTTTGTCTTATCGACCAAACGATACATGATCATATCCCCATCGTAATCTGCAAAAATGATCTCTGTACTGCCGGATCCCGAAAAGTCCCCGACCAGGCTCCGAGGAGGGCCGAACTGATTTGTTGCATCGCCCGGAAGAGGACTTGTAGGATCGTCCAGCCGCGCCATTAACTTAAACCCATTAGACCCCATATTTTTGTAGATCAAATATTGCGAGCTGCTCCGGGCTACCAAATCGGGCTTTCCATCCCCATCAAAATCGTACAATTGGCTGGCCCAAACATCGGTCGAATCTCCAAAGGATATCGATTTAAAAAAAGATGTCCCAGCTTGATCGGACGTGAAGAGAACTGTCACGCCTTGATCTTGTACAAGAGTGGATAGTGTCCCGTCAGAATAAACTTGACGAAAATCCCGGGGAACCCATTTTCGTGCGGTCGAATCTACTGCAATAAACGACCCATTTAAGTACTGATATGCCTTAAGCTTACCAAAAGTACCGGAAGAATCGTACTCATTTATGATAATCATTTTTCGGCCGGCGATTGAATCTGTCCTGTTGAGAATAAAGCCGGACGGAAGCGAAAAGGAGGATTCGTCAAATCCGGTCGACGAAATATTCCGGTTGTTAAAAGTATACGTAAACGTATCTGTCCCCGCGAGAGCAACAGTCGGAAAGCGAACTGTTCTTCCCGCTTGGTCTGTAGCTAAAAGGTAGAAATCATAAGATGCTCCCGAAATTAGCTCCGAGGAAAAGAGCAGAAAAAAATGGTTCAATTGCACGCCGGAATTTGGTATTGAGTTAAATTCTCCCATCGAACCATGCCGTCGAAACCACAGTTGCGCTGTGCACGGGTTGTTGAGCCTTAGGGTGAACAAAGTCGCAGATTGGCTTCCCGAAATTACAGAATCCTGAAAAGTAAAATTCGTAACAATCGGACCTGACCTTGCGATGAGGACGCGAGCCCTGCTTTCAATCTCTCCAGACTGAATATTTTGGACTTGGAGTCTTAATGTATAAACTCCTTCGGTTAAAGAAGATATCTCCCATGTCGCAAGCGTATCATTGATAAAATGTCTGGCGCCATACTGAGCTATCGTTGTCCAACTTGTAGGAGAATCCCCCGCCCCGAACATTACCGAGACCGAACTTAGCTGGTCGGTTGTTGCGGTCCCCACAACAGGTACGACGTTACCACCAAGCTGAGCATCAGCGAGTGGTGATGTAATTTGAACGACATTTCGTTCGGGCGTGTTGAGAAGAATCCGCGCATTGACGATGCCTGCTCCGTAATAATTGTCCCATCCGTTATCACCAAGGTCTTCGCAGCCCGCAAGAATATTCGCCCGCACTTCTTCGGGCGTGATCGGAATATAATTAGCACTATTTAAGTCCAACGATTGATCCAAGCTGATAAGGAGAGAGGCGACAGCCGAGACATGAGGCGCAGCTGCCGATGTACCCGAAAAAGAGCCGGTATACCCTCCGCCCAATGTTAGCGTCGGGATCGACTCCCCCGGCGCGACCAATGCTAATGAAGGACCGTACGATGAAAAGATAGATCTTACATCATTTTGAGAGACTGAACCTACTGAAATCACATCACTAAAGTCGGATGGATAATGTGGATAACTGGTTCCATCATTGCCGCTCGAAGCCACAAGCACTACATTTTTTTCGTGAGCGTAATGGAGAACATCTCTCATGAGAGGTGATAGAATGACGTCTCCAAAACTCATGTTGAGAACCTGAATACCGTTATCGGCGGCGTATAGGACGGCAGCTGCAATATCCGCATCGGTGCCTACGCCGTTTGCGTTAAACGCTCTCAGCGGAACGATCTGGGCTATGGGAGATATTCCTGCAATGCCGACGATATTGTTCGCTTGTGCTCCGATAATGCCCGCGACGGCAGTCCCGTGTCCGTTTTCATCCATCGGATCGTTGTCCCTTTGAGACCAATCTCCCAGATCCGAATCGGCAAGGTCGACAAAATCGTACCCATGCCAATCGTCGACATAGCCGTCTCCGTCGTCATCTATCCCGTTTGTTCTTTTGTCGTGGCCGTATTGATCGAGACCCGTTTCCCCTTTATTGATATAGATCTTCCCGGCCAAATCCGGATGTAAATAATCAACTCCGGTGTCGAGCACGCCGACCCGAACGGAATCCATTTTAATTTTGTCGAAAAAACCGCTCGCCCAAAGTTGGAAAATCCCTATCCGCTGTAAATTCCATTGGCTTGACGCGGCGGAATCGTCAGGCGTCTGGTCAATTTTGTAAAGGTAATTCCGTTGAACATATTCGACGAGAGGGTTCTGCTGCAGAACGGATAAAGCGTTGTCGGTTGACTGAGCATCGGCGAATCCGATCCGGACCAAATGTGAAGGCGTTGCGGAAAAAGTGACCGGGGCCGCGGCTGAGACGGAAACGCTTTGTGCGGAATTTTTGCGTGAAAAAGCAGGCTGGATCTTCTTGATGAAGCGCGTGCGGCTTTGACCAGTCAGGATCGAGATCCCCTGTGGCGAGATCACGCTGTCGACCGCAAGCTCAGGAGCGTCGTTCTTAAATTTTACGACGAGCTCGTTAGGGGCAAAATCCTGAGCGTACAGATAAAACGGAACGGAAAAGATGCCCAGAAAAAACGCTGTAAAGAATGGGCAAAGTTTCGAGCGTACATGGACCATGCTTATGATTCAAGTTCATTCTTGTCGGAACTTCCGTCGACCTTGGTCGGAAACTTCCCGCCGAAACATGCCGTGCAGTATCCCTTTCCGTCGTTGTGAGGGACCGCTTCGAGCATTTTTTCGAGCGAGAGGTAATGAACGCTATCGACATCCAATTCGCGCCGTATATGTTCCACATTTTCATCGCAACGGACGGCGATCAACTCTTCCTTCTTCGGAAAATCCATTCCCCAATGGCACGGGTTGACGATCGGGGGCGACGTGATCCGAAAATGAATTTCTTTCGGTTCCGCTTCTTTCAACAACTTCACAAGTTGCTTCGAGGTCGTACCGCGTACGATAGAATCATCCACAAGAACAACTTTTTTCCCTTTCAGCACGCCCTTCACAGTGTTGTATTTTGTCCTCACCTTCATCTCGCGGTCGCCTTGTTCGGGCTGGATAAATGTCCTGCCGACATAGTGGTTGCGAATGAGGCCGATCTCAAGTTTTGTCGGGATCCCCTGTTTGTTGCTCTCTGAAACAAAACCCAAAGTCGCGGTGTTGCTCGAATCCGGGACGCTGATAACGATCGTGTGTTTA
>DATJXA010000017.1:0-18988 GCA_035500675.1 Bacteroidota bacterium
TCGGCTTTCAGCAAAACTGCTGTTGCAATCGAAAAATTTCAACAAAGAAATTTATATCCTCACCGATAACCAAAAAACGACGCTGGCCGGCCTCACGCGCGCCGAAAACCGTCAGCCGATCCAGAAGCTGTTCGACCCGAACGTGAGGGTATTCGTCGTCCCGCTTTCAGAGCAGACTTTCGAGAATATGGGGATCGTTTCTGTCGAAGTTTTGCCGACCCTCTTTCAACAGGGGAAGCCGTTTACGGTGAGAGCAAGCATCGAAAATTACGGCACTGCACGGGTTGAGAATCACCTTGTCAGTCTCTTCCTCGACGGCACGCGTGTCATGCAAAAAAGCCTCACGCTCGAGGGAGGAGGACGGACGTCGGTGGAACTCACTGCGACGCCGCAACACCCCGGCTTCTTCAAAGGCCGTGTCGAGCTTGAAGAGGATGCGTTTGATGAAGACAACGCGCGGTATTTTTCGGTCGACATTCCTGAACGGATCAACGTGCTCGTCTCTTCGTCGGAACCGAAAAGTTCCGCGTATCTACGACTCGCCCTTTCTGTCCATAACGAAGATGAAACGTCGACGGTCCTCGGGTTTACGGAGATCCCTCCGCAGCAGCTTACATATGGAGCGCTCACGAAGACGGACGTCGTTCTCCTTTCGAACGTCGCCTCCCTCTCCTCGACTCAGGCCGATGAATTGAACGAATTTATGTCCGACGGAGGCGGCCTCATTTTTTTCCCAGGAGATCGCGTCAACGTCGCGGAGTATAATTCTGAGGTTCTATCAAAACTCGAGCTCCCTCCCTTGCTTCCAATTTCACCCCAAACAAGATCCGACGTTGCGGTCTCGTTCGATAAAATCGATTACGATCATCCTCTTTTTCAGGGGATGTTCGAAAACGTCGGCGGCGGGAAAATTCAAAAGAGAGAAATAGAATCTCCGAAGGTCTACGAGTCCAGTCGCTTCGCTTCGGAAAAAAATATTCGCTCGATCATCTCGCTTTCGGACGGCACTCCTTTTTTATGGGAAAAGATCGGAGGGACCCGCCGCATCCTCGGCTTTGCGGTCGCGGCAAATACTGCATGGTCGGATTTTCCTGTGAAAGGAATTTTCGTTCCGCTTCTCTACCAGACCATCCTTTATGCGGCTTCTGGAAGAAGTTCGCTCGGCGCATTCCCATCCGTCACTGCAGGCGACCGGATCGCCATTCCTCTTTCGAAACTCCGTACGAAGGAGGAAGCGACAGAACCGGCTGCATCTCCGACGCTTCGTGTGCTGGATCCTTCGGGGAAGGAATCGCTTGTGCAGCCTAGTACGGGAGGCAGAATGTCTTCGGTCGTTGCGTTTGACAATACCGAGAAACCAGGGGTCTATGTGATCGCCCACGGCCGCGACACGCTGGCGGAGATACCCGTCAATGTCGATCCCGCGGAATCCGAGCCAGCCCGGGCAACTAAGGACGAGTTTCTTTCGTTAGCGGAAAAAATGGGGATCGGCAAAAATGCGGTAACTTTTGTGAGCAACCCCGGATCGATCCAGAGTGTTGTACTTCAAAGCAGGTTCGGCATCGAGCTATGGAAGTATTTTCTTCTCGCGGCATTGGTCGTCGCGGTTGCGGAAATGATCGTCGCCCGCGAACCGAAAGAATGAATGCGCATGGGACCGCGGGGCGCGGCAAAAAATTTGACCATGGAGAATTCCTTTGACGGATAGTACAAAAACATCAAAAATGATCGACCTCGTGAACGATGAAAAAGAACGTGCCATCGTCGTCGGGTTGGTAACGCGAAAAATTGAGCGCAGTCAGGCCGAAGAATATCTCGATGAGCTTTCTCTCCTCGCGGACACAGCCGGAGCGACGGTCGTGCACAGGATATTGCAGGACCGTGGACACATCGACCCCGCTTATTACATCGGAAAAGGCAAGGTCGAACAGATCGCGCAGTACGCCGAGGATGACAACATCGCCAGCGTGATCTTCGACGACGATCTCTCGCCGGCCCAGGCGCGAAATCTCGAGGAGGTCATCAAGCGAAAGATCCTCGACCGGAGCGGCCTTATTCTCGACATTTTCGCCAGCCGCGCGCGGAGCAACGAGGCCCGGACACAGGTCGAACTCGCACAGCTTCAATACCTTCTTCCGCGTCTGACGGGCGCCTGGACGCATCTTTCGAAACAGTTCGGGGGCATCGGCACGAAGGGGCCGGGAGAAACTCAGATCGAGACCGACCGTCGCATGATACGGCAGCGCATCTCGCATCTCAAAGAGAAGCTTGCAAAAATCGGGCGACAGCGCGATGTCCGTCGAAGCGGGCGAAAAGATTTCGTCGCGGTATCGCTCGTCGGTTATACGAATGCGGGAAAGTCCACCCTTCTCAACGCGATGACCGATTCGAACGTCTTCGTTGAGAATCGCCTTTTCGCGACGCTCGACACGACGACGCGGGCAGCGGTCCTCTCCCCTTCGACCACCATACTCCTTTCAGATACCGTCGGGTTTATCAGGAAACTTCCACATCATCTCATCGCCTCCTTCAAAGGGACCCTTGAAGAAGTCGTCGAAGCAGATATTCTGCTCCATGTCGTCGATGTGTGTCATCCGAAATTTCGGGAACAGATCCAGGTCGTTAACGCGACGCTCGAGGACCTCGGAGCGGCCGGCAAACCAACCATTTTTGTGTTCAATAAAATAGATGCGCTGGAAGACCGTGAGCACCTCCAGGAGTTACGGAAAGAATATTCGTCGGCTGTGTTCATCTCCGCGCAGCGGGGTATCAACCTCAACGGCTTGAAAGAGATGCTCCTTCATGCCATCCATCATTCCCAAACAACTCTCACGTTCTCCATTGCGCAGACAGAGCACAAAGCGCTCTCTGCCATTTACGACCTTTCTGACGTCGAAGAAAGAATCTATGAGGATGGAAAGATCATTGTGAGGACGGCTGTCAGCGGCCGTAACAACGAACAAGTGAAAGAGATCCTGAGAAAGGCAAGCGCATCGGTCATCGAAGAGAAAGAGCAGTCAAAATAACGCTTTCGTTGGCTAAGAGGTTGGGCATCTCCAGCCTTGTTTGTGGTACGGTTTGCCTACTGCAAAAATGAACCGGACACTTTTCTCTTTAAGTCCGTCAAAAGCCTTTACGTTGAACTGGCCAAAAAGCTTCGAGTGTCCCGTTCATTTTTAAACTGAGTCACTGCTCTGCCCCCCTATCTTGACTCTCTGTGGGGTAATAAGTAAATTTCTGCTGATGTGAAAATTTTTTCTTGCACGCTTCGCCAATACTCGCCACTTATCCATGGAAAACACCAACCTTACGATCGAGAACCTCCGCGCAAACGCTCTCTTTAAGTATATCGGCGACAACGATCTACGCTCGATCTCCAAAACGTTGAAAGAAGAAACGTTCAAGGCGAACACGATCATTTTCAACGAGGATACGCGGGGCGAACGGCTGTATCTTATCCTCGAAGGAAAGGTGAAAATTTCCAAGGTGACAAAATACGGAGAGGAAACCGTACTCGCCGCACTCGGTAAGGGGGAATTTTTCGGCGAGATGGAACTTATTGAAGACCAGCCCCGTTCCGCCCGCACGACCGCAGTCGAGGACACCATTGCCGCCGGAATTGCGAAGCACGACTTCGACACGCTCATCAAGACGAATCATATCGTCGCGCTCAACATCCTTAAGTCGATCAGCAAGCGCCTGCGGTCGACCGACCAAACCGTCGTCAACGAACTTGAAAGCAGTCTGGACAACTCCAAAGTGCAGGTCGAGAAACTGAACCTGCTTATCGACGCCGCAAAGACAGTCAATTCCACGCTTGACCTCGACAAATTACTCGATGTCATTCTTGAGACCGCTATCAAGTCGATCGGAGCCGACCGCGGAACGCTCTATCTCGTCGACGAATTGAAATCCGAGATCTGGTCGAAGGCGCTGCGGGGAACCGAAGTGATCGAAATCCGCCTGCCGATCGGTAAAGGATTGTCGGGGTATGTGGCAAAGACAGGAGATACAATTAATATTCCGGACGCGTACAACGACCCGCGATTCAACCCCGACGTCGATAAAAAATCCGGATACCGGACCAACAACATGCTGTGCATGCCGATGCGCAACAGGGACAACAAGATCATCGGCGTGTTCCAGATGCTGAACAAAAAAGGAGGGCCGTTTACGGGCGAAGACGAAGAGTTTATCAATGCGCTTTCGATCCATGCTTCGATCGCAATTGAGAATGCGCGGCTCGCCCAGGAAATGGTGAATAACGAAAGATTATCGGCCGTCGGCAGGATGGCAAGCACCATCATCCACGATATCAAAAATCCGATGGGCACGCTCAGGGTCTATGCGCAAGTGATGAAAAAAAAATCGGGGAACGAGGAGGCGGCGAAGCTTGCGGATGAAATGATCCATCAGGTCGACCGTTTTGTCAACATGGCGCAGGAAATTCTTGATTTTAGCCGGGGCGTCAGCGCGACGAATATTCAGGAAACTGAGTTCGGCGAGGTGATGGAAGGCGTGCTCGCGTTCATCGAAAAGGATCTCACGAAACGCAACATTAAGCTCGAAAAGAATCTCGGCTTTCAAGGAAAGGTCAAGCTCGACACCGACAAAGTCGTCCGGGTTTTTTACAACATCGCAAGCAACGCCGCGGACGCAATGCCCAACGGCGGAAGTCTCATCGTCACAACAGAGGATGCCGGCGGCATGGTCAAGGTCGACTTCAAAGATACCGGAACGGGAATGCCCGAAGAAGTAAAAAGAAGAATTTTTGAACCCTTCGTGACGTACGGGAAAAAGCACGGAACGGGACTCGGCATGGCGATCGTCAAGAAAGTGATGGACGATCACAAAGGGAAGATCGAGATCGAGACGGAGATGGGAAAAGGGACGACCATCCGCTTGCTGTTTCCGCTGTAAGATTCGAGAGTGAACGGTTCGCTTAAGCGAACCGTTCACTGAGCCTTCCGCTTCAGATACTCTCTCACCAGTTCACTGCACGCGTAACCACTCTGCGCAGCTCCCTCGATCGTCGCGGGCAATTTCGTATCGGTCCAGTCTCCTGCAAGAAAAAGATTTTTGACGCTCGTCGCATGGGCGGGACGGAACTTGTGCGTCCCGACGCGGGGAGAGAACGTCGCTCGTTTTTCCTTGATCACCAAAGAGTGTACAAGCTTCGCTCCAGCGCTCTCCGGGTAAAATCGGCGAAGTCCCGCTAATGCCATCTCCGTCAGTTCTCCTTTATCTTTTTCCACAAGATGCGAGGCCCCGCTGATGACCAGCGATAGATAGTACGGAGGCGTGCGTCGTTTTCCGAAAATCGCCGACTTATTGAAAACCCAGTGAACCGGAGAGTCAAGCAATGCGACGAAATCTTCTTCCATAAAACGTCGGTCGAACCAACAATGGATAGTGACGATTGCAGAGGCGATCAACCCGCCTGAGAGATCGCCGCCGAATATTTCATTTCCGTCGTCATCAAACATCGTCCGGAGATCATAATATGGAGCTGAGCAGACAATCGCGCGGGGAACGATCCGTTCACCTCCCTGTAAAACCAGCGCAGTGGCTTCTTTATTTTCGATGACGATCCGTTCAACTTGTGTGTTCATCCGAACGGCGCAACGATGGTCCATGAGATACTCCAATGCCTCGTCCACAAAAATTTTGCTGAGCCCTTTTATCGGGATCGCCATCGAAGAGTCGTTCCCTTTTCCCAGAAACGCAGACTTGAGGACTTTTACAAAAAGCGCGGCCGACACGACGTCCGGAGAATCGTTCAACGTTCCAATCGCAATGATGTTCCAAAGATATTTTTTATTTTCGGGGGACTGATGGAGTGCGTCGAGCCACTGCGTTACCGTCATGGAATGGAGGCGCTCATCCGCATCCGGCCGGGCGGAAGCAATTGCCGCGCCCACGCGCAGAAGAGAGAGCCGTTGGGAAAGCGAAAGGCTTTTCAGCCGCAGCATTCCTGCAACGACGTTCAGCGGAGCCGGTAGGGGGGCGGCTTGCAGCCGAAATGCTCCACGATGTTCATGACGAAACACTACGGAGAGTTTCTTCTGAATGGTAACATCCTGGAGAGTGCCGATAGTCGAAAGATATTTCAGCGTCGAGTGGTAACAGCCCATCATAAGATGCTGGCCGTTGTCGACCTCATCCCCCGTCTCTTTATCGACAAACGAGTACGTCCTTCCGCCGCAATGCTGTTTTTGCTCGATGAGATGAACGGAAAAGCCGTGAGTGGCAAGGTCGACTGCTGCGGTTAATCCGCCGATGCCGCCGCCGATAACGGCGACGTCGGGATCAGGTCCGCGCTGTGACGGCATGAGATCGGAGAGTTCTGTTCTTCCACCACACCCCGGTGGTGATGAGGAGTTTTGTGAGGCTGAAAAGGCGGATGCGTTTCGTAAAAACGTTGTATTCCGCCCGTTCGATATCGCGGAGTAAGCGGAAATAAATCGCCTCCATAATCTGCGCGGCGACAAAAAGGGGCTTGTCTTCTTCGGAAAGGTTTTCTAACGCCTGTTTGAAGTACCACCGTGCGCGTTCGCACTCGAACCTCATTAAGCGAATGAATTGAGAATTATATGTCCCCGCAAGCAATTCATCTTCGGAATAGTTGAAGCGCTCCAGATCTTCGAGAGGAAGATAGATCCTTCCTTTTGCCGCGTCTACCTTGATATCCCGTAGAATATTTGTCAATTGCAGCGCGATGCCGAGATTGATCGCATATTCTTTTGCCCCCTCGTTCTTGTAGCCGAAGATCTCCGTGCAGATCAGACCGACAGTCGAAGCGGCGCGATAGCAGTATTCGCGAAGTTCGTTGAATGTCGCGTACCTGCTCTTCAGCAGATCCATCTCCATCCCTTTAATGAGGTCATGAAAATGGTGAAGAGGGATGTTGAACCGCTGTATGGTCTGGCTCAGTTTGTTGAGGAGGGGATAGCGTGACGTCCCGTCGATAGCTCGCTCGAACTCGCGGGACCAGAGCCGCAGACGGACGTATTTGCGCTTGATGCTTTCGTCTTCGTCGACGATATCGTCGGTTGTGCGGCACCATGCATAGACGACATTGATCGCTTCGCGTTTGGGCTTCGGCAAAAGAAAAAACGAATAATAAAAGTTGCTTCGTTTGTTCTTTTCTATTATGTCGGCAACGAGGAGTGTATCCATCAGCGCACGAAGAATGAACGAGTAAAGATAAGAGCCCAGTCAATCAATGAATGGGCCGGACGTCGGACGAGAACCTCGCATCCCAGCGATTCCACCTTTTCCAGAATCCTCATCCCTCCGTTGTAGGTGAGTCTCAATTCAAAACTAAATCGCTTGTCGATCGCACGGAGGAGCGGTCTTCCCTCATCAAAGAGCCGTCTCGTGCGTTCGATTTCAAAGTGCAACAACTGTCCGGCATTCGCGGTTCCAATCCGAAGGCTCTCGATACCGACGGCGAATTGGTCGAGGTCTTCACGGGGAATATAAACACGATTTCGCTTTATATCAACACTGAGGTCTTGCCAGAAATTTGCGAGCTGGAGCGCGGTGCAAATTTTATCCGAATACAAGCATAGTTCTTCAGAGGCACAATGGAAGAGATGAAGGATTATTCTTCCAACGGGGTTCGCAGAACGGCTGCAATAGCACAACAGGTTATCGAAGCTCTCATACGACGTTCCACGCGCGTCCATACGAAATGCCTCAAGAAGGTCCGAGAATAATGACGGGGGCATAGAGTTCGCTTTAATTACCTGAGATAGATCCATGAAAAACTCGGCTGCCTCTCCCCCATTAAGCGCCTCGTTCAACTCTTTTTCCCAGTCGTCCAGCTTTTTAACCCGGGTTTGAGCAGACTCATCCCCTTCATCGGCAAAATCATCGGCAACCCGCGCAAATGCATAGACGAGTCGGATCGGTTTACGAAATTCCCGTGGGATATAAAGGGATCCGACAGGAAAATTCTCATAATGTGATTGCGCCAGTTTGCTGAGAGTCTTTGATGTAGTGTCCAATTTCAAATGATCGACGGTGGAAGAATACGGTCAGAATATCCTTAATTGTGAAGCTATTTGCAAACTGAATATAGGGCGAGCTGATGATACCATCTTAAGATTCCCGATAGAAACATTCGGGAATGACGCATCCTTTTTTCCATCATACCCGCGAGTATTAAGGGGCCATCCAAAACGTACCACCGCCGAATATGTGCCCGTTTGTTTTCCGAGGCGCTTTTTTAAAACGGATAAATATTTATTCGAATCAGAGAATTATTGCGGTGTCACCTTTCTAAGTGCATAAAAAGGTAAAAAACTTTGATTTCACCTTGACTCTCTAAACCATTCAATATAACTTCTCCAGTAAGGTTACAGTCCAACCACTTGAAATCTACCGAAATTTAGGTTTCGCAAGAGATTTACCTCCCGAAATCTACCTTTTTTGGTCTAAATGTAAACAGGAGCGATCCATGGAGAGACCGTTGCATGTTCTTATTACCGAGGACGAAGAATCCTTTGCCGATGTATTGGCTTTAGAGTTGCGGGAAACTGGACAGTACGAAGTCACGACTGCCTACAGCGGCACGGACGGAATCGAGCAATTGAAATCGAAAAAGATCGATATCGTCCTGATGGATTTTAACCTTGGAGACATCACGGGAATTCAAGTGCTTCAATGGATCAACGAGCAGAAGATGGAAACTCCGGTCATTATGATGACCGCAGCCGGGACGGAGGAAGTTGCAGTCGAGGCGATGAAGCTGGGCGCCTATGACTACGTCCGGAAAGAACATCTTGAGATCAATCATTTCCCGATCTTGTTGCACGGCGTGTACGAACGATTTTTATTCCGCAAGGATAAGCAGGCGCGCGAGGCGGAACAGCGCGAGAAGGAAAAAATGGAAGCCGCCGTGCAGATGTTTCAAACGACCGTGCGGACAATCGCTCATCACATCAACAATGCCCTAGCGATCTTTAAACTACACTCCACGGTCACTGAACGAAATGTTCAGAAGATGCTCGACCCCACCCTCGCCAAACCCCTCCTGAAACTAGTCTCCGATTTGCGCCGCCAAGCCGAAACCATCGAATCGATCGTTCGTTCGCTGGTTGGGATCTCCGATATCGTGTATACGAAGTACGCCGGCGATCAGGACATCATCGAGATCAGAATGCAGCTGGAAAAAAATCTCGAAACGCTCAAGGAACAAAAGCTGGAAATGACCCAGTAAGAAAAACCCGCCCAAGAATTTAGAATCGCCCCGCCGCTATCTTCCAGTCAAATTTATCGGGAATGTGTCGATGATTTCCCTCTCCCGAAAGACCGACTTTCCCTTCCTTTCTTTGCCGTTGCGTGGTGAGTTGTTAAAGGCAATCCTCTGAAATAACCCCTTAATAATTAGCGATAGGCCATATTCGTACGTAGCCGGCATTCTTGACTCGGCGCGTAAAAATTTGTATTTTTCGTTAGTTCCATACATTTTTTACACTTTGGGAAAGGCTATGACCGGCAGTTTAAACGAGCGGGAGCGGACGATCCTTCGAAGCGTCATCTATAGCTTCATCCAGACCGCTACGCCCGTCGGTTCTCGTTACATTTCAAAACACCAAGGCCTGGGACTCAGTCCTGCGACCGTCCGCAACGTCATGTCGGACCTCGAATATTTGGGGTATATCGACCACCCCCACACCTCCGCGGGTAGAATTCCGACGGACAAGGGCTACCGGTTCTACGTCGATTCATTGATCGAGTTGGAAAACCTTTCGGAGCGGGAGCAATCGTCTATCCAATCGCAGATCCATGCCAGCGCAGACCCGGATGAAGTCCTGCGGGAGACATCGAGATTGCTCGGGACAATTTCGCACCAGCTCGGAATCGTTTCAACGCCTCGGGTCAGCGGCGGCATTTTTGAAAAGCTGGAGCTGGTACCCATTAGCAGTTCGCGGATCATGGTGATCATTTCCATCGGCTCGGGGCTTGTCAAAACGATCATGATGGAGGTACATTCTGAAATCCCGAAGAACAAGCTTGAAGAAGTGAGCAGGCTGTTGAACGAGAGGCTCTCGGGCCTGACGCTGAAACAGATCCGCGCCACGTTTGCGGACCGAGTGCGCGATATGCAGGATGAAGAGACAGGCCTCGTCCGGCTTTTTGTCGAGTCGGTGGATAAAGTGTTCGACGAAACGCGGAACAAGGAGAAGGTCCACATCGGCGGAACGCAGAGCCTCCTTGCGCAGCCGGAATTCAGCAATGCAAAGAACTTTCGCGGAATCGTGGAATTATTGGAAAACGAGGACATCATCGTCCACATCCTCGAAAAAAACGACCCCGGAGAAGGAAATATTTCCATCATGATCGGTTCAGAGAACCACGACGACAAAATGAGGGACCTCAGCGTCGTAACGTCACAGTACACGGTTGGCGACATCAGCGGAACGATCGGCATCATTGGTGCAAAAAGGATGGACTATTCAAAGATGATCCCTCTCGTCGACTATATGGCGAAGACAATTTCTTCGATGTTCCACGCGTAATCGGCGGAGAATACTAGCGCCGTGTCCAATAAATGATCTTGAGTTTTTAACCGCAAGGACGACATGAACGCAAAGATGGTCCAGTAACCCAATACTAAACTTCGTTGCGCCTTTGTTCCTGGCGGTCCAATACTTTATGAAAAGTAGCACCAGTTGTCGAGAGCGAGGCAGGTGAAAGCGGATATGGTGGAACAAAAAAACGACGGACAGAACAAAAAGAACGTGAACGCCGAACAATCTTCTCAAAGGACTCCGATGCCGGAGGAAAAATCGGGCATCGGGATTCCCGACGAAAAAATCGCCGAGCTCGAAAAACAGGTCGCCCAGCTTAAGGACCAGCTGTTGCGAAAGGCGGCCGAGTTCGATAACTACAAACGGCGCACCGAAAACGATTTTGCGGCGCTGACAAAGTTTGCGGCGGAGAACATCATCGTTCAACTCCTGCCGGTCCTTGACGACCTCAACAGGTCGCTGAAGACCGTGAAGGAAAGGGCGGAAGGCGATGCGTTCATCAAAGGGATCGAGCTCATCCACGCGAAACTGTTCAAAATTCTTGAGCAGCAGGGTTTGAGGACGATGGACGTCGTAGGGAAAGAGTTCAACGTCGACGTTCACGATGCGTTGATGCAGATGCCCCGGTCGGACGTCCCTCCTCACACCGTCCTCGAGGAGGTGGAAAAGGGTTATCTGCTTTTCGACAAAGTTATTCGTCATGCAAAAGTGGTCGTGTCTTCCGCCGCAGCGGAAGAACCGATGCAACAGACAAAGACATCAGAGAATTTTGAAGATTGACCATGGCAGCCAAGCGTGATTTTTACGAAGTGCTCGGGGTTGCCCGGACTGCGTCGCAGGACGAGATCAAAAAGGCATACCGCAAACTCGCATTACAATACCATCCCGACCGCAACCCGAACAACAAAGAGGCCGAGGAAAAATTCAAAGAAGCGGCGGAAGCCTACGAGGCCTTGAGCGACCCGGCAAAGCGGCAGCGTTTCGACCAGTACGGGCACGAAGGGATGCGGGGGACCGATTTCAGAAATTACACCGACATCAACGATATTTTCTCCAGCTTCGGAGACATTTTCGGCGGATCGATATTCGACGACGTGTTTTCCGGCGGCAGGCAGCAACGCCGGCGATCGAGCGGCCAGGCTGGCTCGGACCTCAAAGTACAGTTGAAGCTTACTCTCGAAGAGATCGCGACGGGGGTGGAGAAGAAGATCAAGATCAAGAAGTGGAAGACGTGCCATGTTTGTTCTGGCAGCGGCGCCAAAGCCGGATCGTCGCGTACCACATGCCCGCAGTGCGGCGGAAGCGGCGAATTGCGTCAGGTCTCCCGGTCGATGTTCGGGCAGTTTGTCAACATCACCACTTGTCCGACGTGCGGAGGCGAAGGCCAAATTGTGCGCGACCGCTGTCCGAACTGTGACGGAGAAGGAAGGGAACAGGGAGAAACGACGATCAAGGTCAATGTCCCAGCGGGTGTGTCGGAGGGAAATTATTTATCGCTTCAGGGGCAAGGAAATGCTGGAAGACGGGGCGGACCTGCGGGAGACGTAATCGTCGAGTTCCAGGAGCTCCGCCATGAACATTTTGTCAGAAACGGCGACGACATTATCTATAACACGCTCCTCAGTTTTCCGCAGGTCGTCTTAGGAGGAGAGATCGAAGTACCAACGCTGACGGGGCGGTCCCGAGTCAAGATCGATCCGGGGACGATGCCCGGGAAAATGCTGAGGATGAAGGAAAAAGGGATCCCGCATCTCAACAGTTACGGACATGGCGACCAATTGATCCGGATTCAAGTGTGGATTCCGACGAAGCTCAACGCGCGGGAAAAAGACCTGTTGCGGGAGCTTTCCACGAGTGAGCATATCGTGCCGACTGAAGATGAGAAAAAAGCCAACCGATCCTTTTTCGACAAAGTGAAAAACGCTTTTTCTTAACGAGCGAACGCTCGTTTCACCTCTCACTGGCTGCGACCTCCATGAATCTGTTGAAACGCGTGCAGGAATTTGCCGCTTTTACGAAGAACGAACAGCGGGTGTTTCTTTTCCTGGCGGTCGTGTTTGTCGCTGGGGTCTCGATCAAAGCGTATAAAGCGTATTTTGAACCCGTCAGCGTCAAGCAGTTCGATTATTCGGCCCTCGACAAAGAATTTGCAGAGCGGTCGAAACACCTTCAAACCATCTCCGAAGCTCCCGCTTTAGCGGACTCAACGCAGAAGGTAACGGGAGTTGCTAGAGAGAAAAAAGTCAACCTCAACACCGCGACGAAGAACGAGCTCGTCTCCTTGCCGGGAATCGGCGAAGGCATCGCGGAACAAATCATGATCTTTCGGGACGAACACGGCACCTTCACGTCGGTCGATCAACTGAAAAAAATCAAGGGCATCGGCGCAAAAAAATTCGAGCGCCTCCGCCCCTACGTCGTCATCAAATGAAAACCACCGAACGTCATATCGCCCTCATTCTGGAACAGTACCAAGTGACCGCCGTCGAAATCGCGCAAAGCCCGAAAGGGCACACGCTCACGGCCGCCGGGTCATACGCCTCGGAGCTTAATTTCGACGAACAGGACATGTTCAGCCAGCCGGGCTCTTCGCAGCGCGAACGGATTTTCGCCCTCGAGCTCCAGTCATTTTTCAAAAGCATCGGCGCCGGCGCGAGGACATTCGCGTTCGGGCTCAACAGCCGGATGGTCGTCGCGCAGTCGCTCCCGACCGACGGATCGCTCAACGAAACGGAGCTCGACCAGCATGCCCTCTGGGAACTGAGCCAATATTCCACCGTGAAGAACCCGAACGCATACAACGTCGGCGCGATGGTCCTTGATTCAAACGCCGAGACGCAGGTGAACACGACCATCATCGTTGCAGTGAGAAAAATCTTTCTGAACTTTCTTGCGAACGTCTGCAAACAACTGAGCGGAAACCTTAATATTGTCGACGTCGATCATTTCGGCGCTGAGAATGCGTTGAATTTCAACTACCCCGAAGTGTCCGCCAAACGAGTACTCCTCGTCGGCGTCGACGAGAGTTCCTTCGATGCGAGCGTCATGGTTGGCGGGGAGACAAAAGATTTTGTGACATTCGAGTGGTCGACTGAAAACGATATGGCCCAGCTTGCGGAATATGCCAAAAGCGTGAGCGCCGAAGCGGTCTATTTTCACGGAAGGATCGTTTCCCAAGCGATGGTGAACAGTCTCAAGACTCTTTCATCCATTCCGGCCGAGATCGTCGACCCTTTTAGAAAAGTTGCCTTGCCCCACACGTTAAAAAATTATCGGGACGTCGAAAGCCGCAAGCAGGAATATGCGTCGGCAATCGGACTTGCGTTGAGAGCAGAATAGAGATGCGCGTCATTGCCGGGACTTATAAAGGAAGGCGGCTCCGCACCGTTGCGGATCTGACCGTTCGTCCCGCCACGAGCCGCGTGAAAGGCTCGATCTTCAATATCCTGCAAAACCGTATCGCATGGCCGGACACTCGCGTGCTCGATCTTTTTGCGGGAAGCGGCAGCTTAGGGATTGAGGCGCTGAGCCGGGGCGCTCCGCATGCTGTGTTCGTCGAGAATTCAAAGCGGCCTCTCGCCTACTTAAAGGAGAACATCGCTGCGATGGGCGCAGAGGGCCGATCAGAAGTAATCGCCTCCGACGCGTTCGATTACCTGTCGAGGCCGCGCGAGCCTTTCGACATTGTTTTTGCCGATCCGCCTTATGAACTCGAGGTCCTCAACCGTTTGCCGTCGTTGATCTTTCAAAGCGGCGTCGTTGCGCCGACGGGATATCTGATCATCGAACACCCGCAGCAAATGAAGTTCGAACCCAGTCTCCTGTGGGAAGAGGCCGTCGTGAGGAAATACGGAAGAACCGTCGTCACTTTTTTTCAGTCACAGACCCTGGACCGACCATGAAAATTGCACTTTACCCCGGCACGTTCGACCCAGTGACAAACGGGCATATCGACGTTTTGGAGCGGGGGATGAAATTGTTCGATAACATCATCGTCACGGTCGCAAAAAATTCTTCAAAGACTCCCCTGTTCGACGAGGAGGAGCGCGTGGCAATGATCAAAGAAGTGATCCGGCGGAAAAAATACCGCAACGTCACCGTCGAATGCTTCGAGGGACTTCTTGTCGACTTTGCAAAAAAAAGGAAAGCAGTCGCGCTGATCCGGGGTTTGCGCGCCGTTTCCGATTTCGAGTATGAATTCCAAATGGCCTTGATCAACCGGAACCAAAACGGCGGGATCGTCACAGTGTTTCTCATGCCGCATGAAAAGTATACGTACCTCAATTCGAGTATCGTCCGCGAACTCGCGAGTCTCGGAGGCGACTTTAAGTCATTCGTTCCGGCGAGCGTCTACGTGCGCCTCCGCGAAAAACTCAAACACGGTTAACTACAGAAAGGACTTCACGAACAAGTGAAATCGTTGTCACGACAAGTTGCAAAAGCCGAACCCTCGTTGACCCTTGCACTCTCAGCGCTGGCCAAAAAACTGAAAGCCGAAGGAGTCGACGTCGTCACGCTGACGGCGGGCGAGCCCGATTTCCCGACTCCCTTTCATATCAAAAAAGCCGCGATCAAGGCCATCGAGGACAATCATACGCGCTACACCGTCAACGCCGGGATTCCGGAACTGAGGAAGGCGATCGCGGACAAATTCCGGACGGAGAACAACTTGACGTTCGACCCTTCGCAAATCGTCGTCTCGAACGGAGCCAAACATTCGATCTATAACGCGCTCAAGGCGATCTGCAACAAAGGCGACGAGGTGATCATCCCCGCGCCGTACTGGGTAAGTTATCCGGAGATGGTGAAGCTCGTCGATGCGACGCCGGTGATCATTCAGACGTCGGAGGCGAACGAATTCAAAATGACGCCCTCCCAGCTCAAGCGCGCGTTATCAAAAAAAACGAAGGCCATGCTTTTTTGTTCGCCGTGCAATCCAACCGGCAGCGTATATACTCAGGAAGAGATCGAGGCGCTGGCGGAAGTCGTCGCGAAAGCGGACATTTACGTCCTCTCGGACGAGATCTACGAAAAAGTCATTTACGATGGAATAAAACACTTCAGCATGGGTTCGATCCCTGCCATCAAAGAGCATGTCATCACGATCAACGGCGTATCGAAAGCGTTTTCCATGACCGGCTGGAGAATCGGATACCTCGGGGCAAAAAAAGAGATCGCCTCCGCGGCCGAAAAGGTGCAAAGCCAGATCACCTCGAACGCTTCGTCGATCTCGCAGCATGCGGCCCTCGCAGCTCTCACGGGCTCGAACGATGAAGTCCATTCGATGAACGCTGAGTTCCAGCGACGGCGCGACTTTATCCATAAAGCCATGACCTCGATCGACGGCTTGACGTGCCTCAAGCCGAAGGGGGCCTTTTACATTTTCCCGAACGTCAGCAAATTTGTTGGTAAGAAAATAAACGGAGTGACCCTCAAATCTGGGGACGACATTGCGCAATTTCTTGTCGACGAAGAAAGAGTTGTTGTCGTACCGGGAAGCGGGTTTGGATCAAAAAATCATGTAAGGATCTCATACGCCTGCTCGATGGAGGAACTGAACAAAGCAGTCGAGCGAATGAAGAGGGGTTTTGCAAAACTAAAGTGAACCCTTGAATCTTGTAATATTGTAATCTTCGAACCCTGTAACCTTGGAATTCAGAATACAGAAGAATAGAAGATGCTTGGAATAACGGAATAACTCATGCCGACCTACGAATATAAATGCAAGAAGTGCGGTCACGAGTTCGAAGAATTTCAATCGATGAAAGCCGCGCCGCTCTCGCTTTGTCCCGTTTGTCACACCGAAAACCTCGTCCGGGTGATCAGTTCGGGGGGCGGGATGATTTTTAAAGGGAGTGGGTTTTACCAGACCGACTATAAAAATTCTAAAAGCGACGCAAAAGAATCAAAGCCGAAATCTCCTGCCCCCACTAAAAAACCTACTACGCCCGAGGCTAAACCGGATCCCCCCACCAAACCGGCAAAGTCACCGGAGTAATTTTTCCCCTCTTGGGCAATTGCGACTTCAATTTTGCAATCTTGGAATCTCGACCTAATTTCACGGCTGCCCCTAAATCACCGGCCCCGCTTCAATCACTTCCGCCGGACACCCATCTTCAAACTTCTTAAAGTTCTCGATAAATCGGGAGGCAAGCTGCTTGTACTTTTGCGTATAATTTTCTTTGCTCGGCCACGATCCTGACGGGTCCAACACATTTGCCGGGACTCCATCGCACCGTGTCGGCACCTCGAAACCAAAAATGGGGTCCTTGACAAATTTTGACTTCGACAGCTCACCGCTCAGCGCCGCATTAAGAAGCGCACGCGTATAACCGATGCTGATCCTTTTCCCGATGCCAAAGGGACCTCCGATCCATCCCGTGTTGACAAGCCAGCACGTCACACCGTGTTTTAGGATCTTCCTTTTTAAAAGGTCCGCGTAGAACGAAGGATGATGCACCATGAACGGCGCGCCGAAGCATGTGCTGAATGTCATCTCCGGCTCTTTTCCTAACCCCACCTCCGTGCCGGCGATCTTCGACGTATATCCCGAGATGAATTGGTACATCGCCTGGTCCGCAGAGAGACGCGCGATCGGAGGCATCACTCCCGAAGCGTCGCACGTGAGAAGGATAATATTTTTCGGGTGGCCTCCCATTTTTTTAGGCACTGCGTTTGCGATGTACTCGAGCGGATACGACGCGCGCGTATTCTCAGTGATCGACTCATCGTCAAGGTCGATAAGACGGGTGACCGGATCGTACGCAACATTTTCCAAAATTGTCCCGAACATTCTCGTCGTCGCGTAAATTTGCGGCTCGGCGGACTGCGAGAGACGGATCACTTTAGCATAACAGCCCCCCTCGAAATTGAACACCCCTTCGTCGCTCCATCCATGCTCGTCGTCCCCGATGAGACTCCTTGTCGGGTCCGCAGAGAGAGTTGTCTTCCCGGTTCCTGAGAGGCCGAAGAAGATCGCCGCGTCGCCATTTTTGCCGATGTTCGCCGAGCTGTGCATAGCCATGACGCCTTGCAGCGGAAGCGTATAATTCAAAATGGTGAAGATCGATTTCTTGATCTCGCCGGCGTAAGCGGTATTGCCGATAATGCACAGCCGCTGCGCAAAATTAAGGACGATGAACGTGTTCGTCGCGGTACCGTCGATTTGCGGAATCCCTTTGAATGAGGGGACGGCAATAACGGTAAAATCGGGAATGTGACGGCGATATTCTTCGTTCGTTTGCGGAAGGATGAACATGTTCCGTGCAAAAAGAGAATGCCATGCCAGCTCACCGATGATTCGGATCGGCATGCGATAGTTCGGGTCGGCGCCGCCGTAGCAATCCTGCACGAACACGTCTCGACCCTGGAGATATCCCTGAACGCGGTTAAAAAGGTCGTTGAATTTATCTGGATTAAACGGCCGGTTGTACTGGCCCCACCAGATCTGGTCTTCCGTCGACCCCTCTTTCACGATGAACTTATCGTTGGCGGAACGGGCTGTGTGCTTGCCAGTGCGTGCAACGACAGGACCGAGATGCGAGATTCTGGCTTCGCGGCGAAAGGCGATCTCTTCATACAGCGCCTCCGTCGGCAGATTCCAGTACGCCATGCGCAGATTTGTGAGGCCGTGGTTGTCAAGCCCGTAGTCGCTCTTCAGGACGGACGCTTCGTTCTGTGCCGGTGTTTTGATGTCGAGGATGTTGTTCATAACCAATCCCTCACGAGTTTTCTGTCGCCGATGTAAATTTCGTTTGGTGAAGACGGGTCGAGCGCCCATTTGATCCGAGCAACGCCTTCTGTGACGTCTTTGATAGAGCCCGCGTAACTGAGGCGGAGATGTCCTTCCATACCGAATTCTTTTCCAGGTACCGTGACGACGAGGGCCTTCTTCAAAAGAAGCTGCGAAAGTTCTACCGACTTGTTGGAATAGGCCCGGAAATCGGGCAAACAGTAGTATGTCCCGTTCGGTTTCGTGCAACGGACTCCATTGAATGAACTTAGTTCTTGCATCATCACATTCCGATTATTCTCGAGCGTCATCCGAAGACTTTCGACTGCGCTTTGCAAACCGGTGAGAGCTCCTTCCGCCGCGGCCTGCAGCAATCCGGCAGTGCACGACGTGATCTGGCTCTGAACATTCGACATAATGCTGACCAATTCTCTGCTTGCTATCGCCCAGCCGATACGAAACCCGGTCATTCCATAGAGCTTTGAAACGCCGTTGACCACGATGACGTGCGTCGATTCGGTATCCTTTTTTGTGCTCGCGAAACAGTTGGGAACCACCATGCCGTCAAAAACGAGTTTGTGGTAGATGTCGTCCATGATGAGATAAATCCCCTTCTGCTCGCATAGTTCCACTATTTGCCCGATGAATTCTGCGGAATACACGACACCCGAAGGATTGTTAGGACTGTTGACGATGATGGCTTTCGTGTAAGGAC
>DATJXA010000018.1:0-13866 GCA_035500675.1 Bacteroidota bacterium
GACCGAAATATAGATCGGTTTCTTCAGGCCGTTCATCACTGAAACGGCGTCGATCTCATCGGCCGTCACTCTAATTTTTTCTTCAAAATCCATTGCGCTTTGACCCATGAACGTGTAATAATCATTCGACCGGTCCCAGTAACGGTGAATGGACAGATACTGTATCATGTCTCCAAGCCCGGCAAGGACTTTCCGGTTCCATTCGACCCACTTACCCGTGCTCTCGTAGTACGACGAACCTGAAGCGACAAATCGGATCGTGTTGTCTACGGACCTCATTGCCTTGGCGGCCTCGCGCGCAATCTTGACGTAATCGTCGGCGTCTTTATACCCCAACTCCCATGGCGAGCCATCAACTTCATTGCCGAGGTCCCAAATTTTTACATCAAACGGCTTTTCATGTCCGTTCGCAGCACGTAGATCGGAATAGTATGTTCCTTTTTTATAGTTGCAGTATTCAACCCAGTAACGCGCATCGTCGATGGTGCCGAGACCAAGATTTACGCAGACGATATTTTCGCTCCCGATTGCTTTATTTAAAGCGATCCATTCATCCGTGCCGACATGATTATTGTCGACGCCGCCCCATGCGAGGTTAATACGAACAGGACGTTGTTCCTTGGGTCCGATGCCGTCCTGCCAATTATATCCCATGGCAAAATTTCCGCCCGGCCAGCGCATGTCGGCTACTTCAAGTTCCTTCATGGCATCAATATAATCTTTCCTGAATCCGTTCTCGTCCGCAAGAGGCGAGGATGGATCGTACAAATTTCCATACATCGTATTGAAGCTTACCGTGTCGGGCAGGCCCATTCTCCGTCCGTCAAAATGGATCGGCTCCATAAAGACGCCGTAGATTTTAGGATCGATCTCACCGACCGTTCTGGTAACGTCGATAGTGATCTTTGCCGTTTGGGCAAGCAGAGCAACAGGCAGAACCAGTAGGACGTTTAGCATGAATCTTTTCATAGTGTATTCCATTTTCGTTAGACGGTGGTTTTGGCAGTTGGCGTGTCTGCAGACTGCGCTCTTCTGATGTCCTAGTCGACGGTAATATCGCTTGTCAAACGAATGTCTTTTGATGAGCTGCCAACTTCAATTTCCCACATGCCCGGTGCTATTTGGAAGTCGTTTGTTCCGGTATCGTAGAAGGATAATTCAGACGCCGGTATTGTGAAGGAGAGTGTTTTGCTTTCACCCGGCGCGAGCGTAATCCTTCGAAACCGCTTTAGTTGATTGATCGGCACCTTCATGGATGCCTTACGATCATGAACGTAAAGCTGCGCAACCTCATCGCCTGTCATTGTGCCTGTGTTTGTTACGGTACAGTGGATTTCAAGTGTGTCATTGTTCCTGATTGTGTCGGCGTTCAGCGTCAAGTGACTGTACTCAAACTGAGTGTATGACAGTCCAAAACCAAATGGATACAGGACCGGCTGCTCGAAATACATATATGTGCGGGGATGGTTGATAAGGTCATAATCGGAAAAGGGCGGAAGCTGCTGTGTCGACGCATAAAACGTTTCGGGAAGTTTTCCGCCCGGATTCATGTCGCCGAACAAAACATCCGCAATTGCCGTTCCACCGAACTCACCGTCGTACCATGCCTCGAGTATTGCCTTTACTTTTGTTTCAGTCCCTGCAAGCGCAACGGGACCTCCATTGACGAGCACAAGAATAGTATGAGGATTCACAGATGTAACTGCGTCGATCAATTCTCTTTGAATGTACGGCAATGCTATGTCGGTCCTGTCCATCTCTTCACGGGAAATATCCGGGGAGGTTCCACCAACAAGAACAACTACATCATTCCTCGCAGCAATTTCCTTTGCCTTTTTAAAATCTTCTTGACCTAAATCCCATGTTAGTCTTGCGGCTGCACCCAGGGCATCATCATACTGGTCGAATTCAATCTCGTATTCTTTTCCCGGTTGCAAGTCGACTGCAATACTGCTCGCTTGTTCGGGATGGTCAGTCCAGTCATTAATCAATAGTTTTCCATCTACATAGAGGCGACCGCCATCATCCGTACTGATGCCGATACGGTGGATAGGTTCGGGAGGTGTGATCTTGCCCTTCCACCTGATGGAAAAATGATCTTCAGGCAGGCCGGGAGCCGGCGCATCTGTGCCGAAATTGAAATTTACCATGGAATCGATGCGCGTGAGAACGGGTTTGCCGGATAAGTTCATGTTATCAAAGTATTCACCCTTCATGCCTGTCTTGTTGGTCCCGTCAACCGTAGAGAAAAACTGTGGTTCAATCGGCCTTAAGGCCCCGCGTTGAATGACGGAGCCCATCGTGTATTCCGTCTTTATCCCGAGTGCAGCCGCTTTCGCCGCAATCCCTTCAAGCGGGCTACGCTGAACGCGAGGCCAGCCGCTGTATATACCGAGCTGAGCTTCAGCCGCATTCGGGCCAATAATCGCGATTGATCTCACTTTCCCCTTTCTTAAAGGGAGTATCCCGTCATTGCTCAACAGCACGATGGATTTCTGCGCCACTTCAAGGGCCAAATCGCGATTTTTTTTACTGTCAAGATCTTCTGTAGTGATCGAACGATAAGGAACAGCCTCAGGCGGATCGAATTCGCCCAATCTGAAGCGTGCAGAAAGAACTCGTTCGAGCGCCCGGTCAAGGTCTTTTTCATCCAACAATCCCTTCTCGAGAGCAACGTGGAGGGATCGACGGTACTCGGTGCCGCAATCCAAATCGCATCCTGCCAGAATACTCTGAGCGGCAGCTTCCGGGCCGGACTTGAAGAAATGATGTCCTGATACCATATCGTCGACCGCGCCGCAATCGGATACAACATATCCTTGAAATCCCCACTCGCGGCGCAGGAGGTCAGTCAACAAAAATGCATTCGCGTTGCAAGGGACATGATTGACTTCGTTGTACGCGCCCATGATCGAATAGGCTTTGCCTTCAACGATTGCTCCCCTAAAAGCCGGCAAATAATATTCAAACAAGCTGCGCATATCGACATCAGACGAACCTGTATGCCGCCGTGTCTCTTCATTATTTGCTATAAAGTGCTTTGGAGTGGAAACGGTTTTCAAATAATACGGATCATTGCCCTGCATCCCTTTGATAAATGCGATAGCCATTTGTGAAAGTAAATAAGGGTCTTCACTGTATGATTCCTCATTCCGGCCCCAGCGTGGATCGCGAGCAATATTAATAGTCGGACTCCAATACGTTAGTCCTTTCCCCGCACTGACATTAAGCGCACGTGCTTCATCGGATATCGCTGAAGCTACGCGAAAGACAAGATCGGGCTCCCAGGTGGATCCCATGGCAACCGCTTGCGGAAAAGAAGTTGCGCCCCCTGCAAGAACTCCGTGCAATGCTTCACTCCAATAATTGTACTTCGGAATTGCCAGACGAGGAATCGAATCCGATTCGTTGGTCAATTGCGTAATCTTTTCATCAACCGTCATTAAGTGTATGAGATCGGAAAGCCTTTCCTTATAGGAATTGGGACTAAAGACGTTGACAATAACGGAATTGCTTGCCGAATCTTTGCTTGAGAGGATTAATAAATAATACCCAGGACGGGGAAAAGTAACTTGTGTGGCGGCATCAAAGGCATTGTCAAATACAACCTCAGAATTCTGGGGACATGTCCAATGTACTTTCGCGTTATGTGAAGACACGCTCCCGTTGAGCTGTGCAGTGTGGGTCTTCTCCCAATTAATGATTTGATTGCTGCCGGCGTGTATTGTGATCGTCTGAGCAAAATCCGAAGAACTCTGCAACAGCAATAGGACAACCACCGCAATGGCTCCTCTGAAGATTCTTCGTTCAATGTGTTGCTCCACAAAAAAGGCTCGATGTTTACATCCAAGCGCTCTCATATGAATATATTTCCTTTATTCAAAAATTGGCCAAGCTATTTAAACAAGCCTATCATCTTCTAATTGTGCAATCAGATTTTGAATGCCGAGTTGAAGAGACAACGCCGGTGAATAAACAACAAAGGGATTCGGATCGATGCCATGAACCCCTTCCATAGGCTCATGCCGAGGACTAAATGGTCCGAAAGGTGTACTTGATTGAGCTACTCCTGAAAACTGATCTGTCATGATTGGATTCTGTGCGGACATGCCGCATGCGACAGCTATCGCCAGAGTGGCTAGTATGAACAGACGAAAACTGACATCTCTCATGATATAAGTTCTTCTCAATTGCCTCATGGTGCCGTCACGCGTTTATCGCTGAACCAGGGTGTATTCCTCTCCGGGTTTTGTCTCGATATCATATAAGAAAGTATTTCTCAGCGTGACCGATGTTAGCTTGGCGTTCGGAGAAATCAGAGGCTTCCCTATCTGTGGAATCTGATAAAATGGATTGCTATTCTCCCCTGTCGCATTCATATGTATTGCATTACCTTCAACCTTCAGCGGCGAGTAAGATCGAATTCGAACCTTGCCCCCCAAGGTAGACCTGATTACCAGCCTTGAGATTTTTCCCTCCTTCCATTCCATATTTTCCACTTCAAATCCTCCGCGGGCACGAAGTCCCTTGACGCTCCCATTTTGCCAGACATCGGGCAGCGCAGGAAGCACGAAGATTGCGCCGTCATCACTCTGCAAAAGCATTTCGGCAATGCCGGCAGTAAAACCGAAATTTCCATCAATTTGAAACGGGGGATGCGCATCGAACATATCCGGGTAAGTGCCGCCGCCACCGCTGTAATCGATGCGTTTGTAATCCAGGCTTGGAACTAATTTTATTTGATCTTTTATCAGTTTGTATGCGTGATTACCGTCGAGAAACCGCGCCCACAAATTGATTTTCCAGTTCATCGACCAACCCGTTGATGGATCGCCACGATAAATGAGCGAAGTACGAGCTGCAGCAAAAAGCTCCGGAGTCCGGTAGGGGGAAATCTGATTGGATGGATAGACACCGTACAAGTGCGAAACATGTCTGTGGTGGTCTTCCGGGTTGTCCCAATCTTGGATCCATTCCTGCAATTGTCCATATTGACCGATCTGCATTGGCGGCAATCTTTTCCGAGCACTCTCAACCTCTGGAATGAAATCCTTGTCTGTGTTGAGAATCGTTGCTGCTCGAATTGTCTTGCTAAAAAGATCGAACAACAGCTGATTATCCATCGTGGTTCCCGCAGAAATGGAAGATTCAGGATGGGACGTTGGAGCGTTTTCAGGAGAGACCGAAGGGCATACTACCAGCCAATCACGTCCCGGATATTTAACGAGGAAACTAAGGTAAAACTCTGCGGCGCTTTTCAAAATTGGGTAAACCGATTGTAAATATTCCTTGTCCCCATTGAATTCATACTTTCGCCAGAGACTCTGGCAAAGCCATGCGCCTCCCATCGGCCACATCCCCCAGAAGGATCCGTCAACCGGTCCGTTAATTCGCCAAATATCGGTGTTATGGTGCAACACCCACCCGTCTGCACCATACATCGCTTTCGCGGTTTGTTTCCCTGTAACGGAGACATCCCTGATCAACTGGATCAGCGGCTCATTCATCTCACTGAGGTTTGTGACCTCCGAAGGCCAGTAGTTCATTTCTAAATTAATGTTGACCGTGTATTTACTCCCCCACGGAGGAAACATCTGGTTGTTCCATATTCCCTGCAAATTTGAAGGCTCTCCGCCAGGCTGTGATGAAGCAATAAGCAGATAACGGCCGAACTGAAAATATAAAGCGACCAATTGCGGATCATCGTCCCCGGCAAATTGTTCAATACGCACGTCGGTGGGATTTTTTACGGAATCCGTCACTCCTAAATCAATGCTCACGCGGTCAAAGTACTTTTGGTACACTGCTATGTTCTCCTTCAACGCCTGTTCATAATTTTTCTTCACGGCATTTTGCAGATATGCCCCCGCTCTGGAACCCGCATCCCCGCTGATGTCACGGTAGTTCTTAAAGTTAGTGGCAATGGAAATATAGAGTGTGACCGTATCTGCATTTGACACCTGCAATGATGTGTCTGAAGCTGAGACGGAACCGCCGGCGGCTAGAACGTTCAGTTGAACTTGGAATTTCACTGCGCCCTTCACGGAATCATACCCGCTCGTAACACCAGTCATAAGAAGTTTGTTATTCCCCTCGGTCGAAACTTCGACCTTGGAGGGTCTATTCAACATAGCGGACAAACTGATTGATCCGGCTTTGTCGGCGGTGATTCGGTCAATAATGACCTGAGCAGGAAACGAAGCAAAGACGCTGCTCTTATAGTTGATCCCGTCAACTTTGTAGCGGGTCATTTCCACCGCCCTTTCAATGTCGAGTTCCCGATAGTAATCGGAATAATGTTCGTGTCCTGGAAATACTAGAGTAAGGTCCCCGACTGTTTGGAACGGACATCCCTGTGAAGTTCTGCTGATGAATTTTTGATTAACTAAATCTTGCGCATCTTTGTACTTCCCCTCGAAGATCAAGCTTCTAACCTCCGCCAGAGCATCTTTGGCGTTGGGATTGTCGTTGCGATTTGGCTGGCCGGCCCAGACCGTACTCTCGTTGAGTTGAATGGTTTCCTTGCAAGGATCCCCGTATACCATCGCACCCAATCGACCGTTTCCAATAGGGAGCGCTTCTACCCACTCGACGGCAGGATGGTTGTACCAGAGTTTCAATAATGTGTCGCTTTGGGCAGATGCGCTTAATGAAGCAACGGAAATTAACGCAAGAAGCGATCGGCAGATTCTAAGAGAATCTTCCCTGACCACCGATGTACTTATTCCTTGTGTTTTCACTTGAGAAGTAGAGCCATAAACAAACGAAATCCGATGCTTCCGGAACAAGAAAATGCGGTCGAAATCAACATAGCCGCCTAGTACTTCCGTTGCCTGGCGAAACAGACAGAATTTTTCTCTGAAAAGCAATCTACGGTTATACCTTGTTGCGCACAACTTCACAACGACTTGTCGCGTTGTCTTCAATGCAGGTCAATGAATCGTGCTTCCAAACAAATTCAGATTAACCGCCTCTGCCATCATATGATGACCCTCTTCGCTTGGATGGAGATGATCACCTGAATCATACTGCGGCCGAAGGCTCAACGTATCGTTCGGGTTGCGCATGGCCTTGTCTAAATCGATGACGGCGTCGAAAAGACCGCCGTTGCGAATCCAACCGTTGACAGTTTGTCTCTCGGCCTCATGAGCCGTTGAATAGTAAAACGAACCTTTCATGGGAAGCAGCGTTGTTCCGTATACAAGGATGCCTTTGGCATGGGCAGAATCTATCATTTGTTTAAAAGCGCCGATCAAACTATTTCCTACCCCTGTTCTTCCGCCGCCGATATCATTGATTCCTTCGAAGATGATCAACCGCTGTACGCCATTCTGATTGAGCACGTCACGGTCAAACCGACTGACCGCGGAAGGTCCCAGACAATTGCGCAGGACGCAATTTCCGCCGATCCCTTCGTTTAAAACCGATACTTCCTGCGTGGCAGGATCTTTCTGAAAACGCCGGGCAAGTTCATCCGGCCAGCGATCTTGTTTATTCGTGCCAGATCCCCTCCCGTCGGTGATCGAGTTGCCAAGGATGGCAACAGCATATGCCGAATCCGGCGCCTTGACGTCGAGCGTATTGATAACATACCAGTGGTCCGTCTTGGCCGCATCGGAAAACTCTGCTTTGGAAACTTCATCCCCCGTAAGAATGTATGAGGTCGTTCGCGATCCGGGATGCCCGGTCACGGTCGGCGATGTGCTGCCGAAATAGATTGTGATCGCCACATCGCTAAGGGGCTCTAATCTAAAACGAAAAGGGTCGGAGACGACTGCACTTCCGCCTTTTATCGTCGCTTCCGGATTTCCGTTGAAATACACCGGGGCGTCGGTCGTTGTGTCGACTGCTCCCCCACCGCGAGAAACGGCGATGTGCACAGCGTGCAGTGTAACGCTGTCGGCGCTAAATTCATTTGAAAACCGAATCCGCAAACTATCTCCACCAATCGAAACGTGAACGACCTGTCTCAGAGTATTATTGCTCAAACCTGGCGGAGGAGGATTATTGTTCGGTTCCACGAGTTGCGGAGCCGTACTCCAGGTTCCTACCCATTTCATCGCGGCCGCTGACATTCCTTGCGGTTGAGTGAGACAAAAAGAATGAGAACTAAAAGTAATTATTACTATGAAGAGAACGCAAAGAGAATAGAATAGACTGTTTAAAGAGCCGATAGCTCTCTGGATCGGCTTGAGGCGAAAAAAAGCTGTGCGCGACATATTTCTGTCCTTTTCATGAAATAATGAGAACACTTACCTGTCCGAATTTCCGTCCGTTCTGAACGGGGAAGCGGGCAGACCCTCCTTGTTGTATAGGTTGGGATCTACAGGATCGTCCGCCCAGGCGTATCGGACGTAGAGAGGATGTGAAATGCTTTCGTTCCACACGATCACCTTGTTCTGTTCAATCTTTGCGTGTGCCCAAACAAATTTCTTATCCGCGCCGGCTACAGCAAAACAGTGTAATTCGTCACCGCCGCGAGCGATCAACCCCGTTCCGCAATGTGTCATCGAAATAAGTATCGTATCGCCCTCGACCTCCATCGATTGATAGATCGGCCCGGACATGACCACTGTGCTGTCATGGTATGCTATTTTTTCGGCGGCAAGCTCGAGCCGTACGCCGACGTCCTTCTTATCGAGCGGATGGATATCGTTCCATTCACCGATATCTATTGTTACAGCCATGCCCGTATTCGGCACAGAAAGGGTTTTCAACTGCGCTTCCCGCAGCAATGCCCAATTGCTTTCGGAGGGCTCGCTTCGCGGCTCCATAAAATTCGGAAGTTGAACGTACAGAAACGGAAAGTCTCCCTCGCCCCATTTACTCCTCCAATCGTTGATCATGGCAGAAAATAACTGCAAGTACTCGCCGGGCCTTCCCGCGTTGGACTCTCCCTGATACCAAATCACTCCTTTAATATGAAACTTCACAAGCGGGGCGATCATCGCGTTGTACAAACCCATCGGCATCCATCGAATAAACGTCTGCCCCATCAGCGGCGGCATTTGAACGCCAAGACGATATTTCCATCCCCCTTCCAGATTAATCGAGGTGTCTCCCGCAACAATTGCATACTGCTTATCAAGCACAAACCCCCCTTTTCCTATTTCGCTTATCACGCGCACGGCGATTGAATTTTCACCGGCTTTCAGCAGCCCCGCAGGGATGACGTATCTGCGTCGAGGATATTGATAGCTTACTGTCCCGACAAAAACGCCGTTTACAAACGTAGAATCCCCGTCTACAATTCTTCCTAAAATAATTGTAGCCGGCTTATTTGTCATGGAAGACGGGACATCCACCTGTTTTCTGAACCAGACCGAGCCGTTGACATATCCAAGCTTTGTGTCCGCCCAATAGCCGGGAATATTCATTGTCGGCCAATCCGATGTGTTGAGAGTCGGATCGTACCACACATGCTGCGGGTCCTCATATCCTTTGTCATGTTGCTGCATCATTGCGTACCACGCAGAGATCCTCGCTCTGTCTGATTCTTCGATCTTATGGATGAGGTTGACGTCTCTCAACATCAGAGCCTGGTAATAATATTGGGGAAATTTTCTTAACGTGTCTTCGCTTATCCACGATTCAACGGGAGAGCCGCCAAGGCTTGAATTGATCAGTCCGACCGGAACTTTATATTTATTGTAGAGCTCTTTCGCAAAGAAATAACCGGCCGCAGTGAATGCGGGAGTATTCTCCGGGCTTGCGCTCTTCCAGCTTCCTGAGATCAGATCTTTTTGCGGCGCGTTAAAATCATATTTTTGGGGGACGAGGAACTGTCTGATAGATTTATTCTCAGAGTGCTCTATTTCGCCGGGATAATTCCAGCTTACCGCGCTCATTGCCAGTTCCATGTTTGACTGTCCGGAGCAAACCCACACTTCACCGATGAGAATATCGTGCACTGTGAGATGATTGGACCCGTCGATTTGCATCGAGTATGGTCCCCCGGCTTTACGGGGGGGGATTTTTACGGACCAATCTCCGTCCATGTCGGCAGCGGCTTTATATTCCTTGTTTAAGAAATGAACCTCAACCTTTTCTCCCGGAGCTGCCCAGCCCCAGATTGTAATCTCCGCATCGCGTTGTAACACCATGCCGTCGCTGATGAGTTTTGGCAGCCGCACTTCTCCGAGCAAGGGGAGAGAAAGAAAAAGAGAGACGATACATATGGCTCTGCTTAGCTTTGTGTACATAAGCGGAATCTCCTATAAAAACATTCCAAAAATTCTGCATGGCTCCCGTTTACTCAAGCCTGTTTCCCTGGACAGAATCCGCATCCGTTGAATTTTCAACGAATATAATTTATTTAACTGATGTTACGCAGTATGGAAACTTTGCCACAAAGGCTCAAAGACACACAAAGAATTTGAACGATAAACTCAATCTTGTAAGGTCGTGAGTTCAAACTATTGAGGTCTCTTAGTGATTTTGTTCCTTAGTGGCAAGTTTTCGAGCGCTATTGCGTAACATGAGTTATTTATTTCCGATGATGAAAGGCTACTTCTTTTTGTCTATTGGTGCATCAAAATAGCGTTGCGCAAATTCTATAAAGGTCGGCCAATTGGGACCGGTCGTATGTCCGCCAAAATGCTGCCGAAAAGCAATATCTCCGTCGATGACGGGCGTTCCCATGGGGGGCATTTCCGTTATGCCCAGGTCCTTTTTCCCTAAAAGCGTATACACCGGTCCTGCGGCAACCGCCGCCATGAATTGCCCTTTATCGTCAACCCAATTTCCTTCGACAAGCGGCGAGCCGCAGCTAATAAACACCGGGCGCGGCGCGCACATTGCAATAAGTTCATGAGCGTCGACCGGTAGATCCTTTGGAGTAAGAGGTCCGGCATACTTCAAAAAATTTTCTGCCATCCAATGATACTCGGCGGAAGAGGCGACATTCTCTACTTCTTCGCCGAAATGACGCCGAAGTAATTTTGCGCCTCCTTCTCCCGAGGAACCGACGAACGCAATCGCGAACCTTGGGTCGTATGCCATGGTGACTAGCGTCGCTTTCCCGTACCTCGAGAGCCCTTCGATCGCCACTTTTTTGCTGTCGACGGAGCTATCGGTTTCAAAATAGTCTAAAGCTCTGCTCGCGCCCCATGCCCACGCTCGCAGTGTCCCCCAATCATCCAACTTGCGCGGCTGGCCTTTATTGACCAATCCTATAATTCCCGTCGTTAAGCCGTCTCCCTTATCTGCTTGAAAGCTTGTCGGGATCAGAATCGCATACCCCCATCCTTTTGATAGGACCAATTGATGCCACGTGTTCAGCGAATCGATAAATCTTTTCATCTGATCCGTCATTTTGAAATTTGCCGGAAAAGTAAAACCGAACTCCATGATGACCGGCACGGGGCCTTTTACGTCCGCAGGCGTCGTCAACGTTAAGCCGATGTCGACAGAAATGAGCGGATATGACGAATTATCTACGTGCCCTGAAAGCTTTTTAGTGACGGCTGGAATATTGTCCACCGTATCTTTGGCGACGTTCAGAATTTCCCATTTCACTTTCGGCACATCGGAAGGAACTCTGCCGTAAATTTCCCGGTCAAAATATTCTTTGATTTCGGGGCGGCGCAATTTCCACCACATCTCGGGCGTCGTGACTTTTTGTCCGTCGTTTAAAACCAGCGGGTCGGGAAGTTCAGGATACGGATTTGCCTTTGACTCGTCCGAGTTTGCAGCGTTCGGAGCTTTGGGGTTTCCCGACGGACCGGGGCGAAGTGAATCGATACCCAGCAACTTCAATATTCTCGCATGGTCTTGTTGAGCAGTCAATGCTACCGGAGGCATGAGCGAGTCGGAAGTTGTATGCGCAGGCGTCTGTGCAAACGCATAACTACTCATTAAAAGGATGAGCAGGAACAGCCAGTAGTTGTTTTTCATAGTGTTGTTGTCAGAAGGTTTATAGAAGCTCACAGACCTTGAGATGATGTTCTGTCTTTCAACCATAACGCTCTCAAAAAATGGAGCGCGCTATTTTAGCAGTACGAGTTTTTTAGTTTCTGCAAAACTTCCTGCGTTGAGCCTGTAGAAATACACCCCACTCGCAAGATCGCTGCCGTCAAATGTAGCTGCATAATTGCCTGCGGCCCTTTTGCCCGCGAATAACGTAGCCACGGTTCGGCCCAGAAGATTGTATACTTTGAGCGATACGGAGCCATCGCGCGGGATTGAGTACTCGATCCGTGTAGTCGGGTTAAAGGGGTTCGGATAATTTTGTTCCAATTGATAATTGTGCGGAGTGTTATCGTTTTGGAAATTATCGCCGGAAACACCCGTCGCCATTTGTGTGCCGGAAAAATAGAGCGATTGGAGCATGAACAATTTCACCGACGGCGTTCCGGTAAAAAGCAAATAGACGTCGTGATGTCCCGAAACGGGTGTGAGCAGCTTCGTCGAAAATGTTTTGAATGTTCCCCATGCGCCGGTCCCGACGATGCTGCACTCCGCGAATTTTGTGCTTTCATCTATTGAATCGATATATGCTTCGACGGTTCCGCCCTCCGTTGCCGACGACGCAACAATGTGAAGCGAATCGACAGTTTTTGGATAGAATCCATTTCCTCCAAATTCTACCCCTGCATACATCGCCCAATTATTATTATAGATGTTGTCGAGAAGGGTTGTATCGCCGCTCCACACTGTACGGGTCGTCCCAAATTGATTGGCCGGACATTCCGCCAGTATCGGAGTATACGCGTCGCGATAGATATACAAATTAAAATAGCCGGTCTTGTTTTGGACGAACAATCCCTGGCGGTTCCCGGTCCAGGAATTATAGTTTGCTTGCAGACCGTCCATTCCCGTTACATCCATCGCGCCGACTTTTGTCCAGTTGAAACCATCGGCGCTCCAATAGCCGGTGAGGATGTGGTTCACGCGGACCAATTTGAGCCAGACAGTGTCTCCAGCGGTGTTGAGTGTTGATTGCGTAAGCCCGTTAAAAGACATGGCGATCACTTTTTCTCCGGCGCTGTCGACCGTGCTGCAGAGTTTGGCAAAGAGGCTTTGCAGGCCGTTAAAGACCCATAATCCGGCCTGATCGGCAACAACGGTCGGGGCAAAATCCATTTTGGTCATCAATGAATAGTTATGTTCGCCGTCGTTTTTAATTACGGTATTATATTCTCTCCCTCTCGGAGACAGGGCTAACCATCCCGGCCGGCTTGTAAGTGAATACGTGTTCGCGGCGGCATATCCCGAGAACGACCATTCCGGATTGAGAGTTTGAGAAGTAAAAAAATCGGAATGGGGCACCATCCACGGGATACCGCTGCTCGGTAATTTCGGGGCCGTTCTCGGAACATTGACAGGATAATCTGCCGTCGGTTTAGTAGTATTTGCATCATACGTAACCTGGTTAAGAAGCCCTTGCCTGCCTTGGCCGTACCATTCGTTATTATTGCCGTTACGCCACAGCGGATGCATAATCCAACTCGTGCCGTTGCCGATCATTACTGCGGCGGAGTTATGGTTAGGATTATTAAACACCGCTGTAGATTTTTGTGGATCGTTCAGATTGAAGAAATCGCCCATGTTTATCCATGCAGATGCGCTGTCGGTGAGAAGGTAGCTCCTGAGTATTTTCTCTCCACCCGCAACATTCAGCGCAAAGGAATAATAATAGAAGCCGTTATTTTTCCACATCACTGGACCTTCGGCCCAGCTGAACGGGTACGAAGGCGAAGGGTTGATCCATGTCAAATTATAGATCGCTCCGCTTGGCTGGCCGTCGTTTCCCAATTGCACTATCCAGTTATTAACCTGTCCGTTCTTGACCAGCAGATACCATGTGTCGTCGTCATCGATGAAGATAGAATTGTCATACCCTAAACCGGGGACGCTTGAAGGCGT
>DATJXA010000019.1:0-8692 GCA_035500675.1 Bacteroidota bacterium
GACGTCGACAAAGCTTCCGTCTGACTTACGAGAGATCAGTATACCTACAGGGCTAATTTTGAATGCGGCTGCGAAGCGATTCTCGCTCATACGTATTTCAAACTCAGCCTTTTTGAGGTCGGTTATATCTTGTATTACACCGAACATTCGGATGGGCTTACCGGATTTATCGTATTCGATCCCATCCCGCACATGAATAAAACGAACAATTCCATCCGGACGGATGATGCGGTATTCCATATCGTACTGCTTGTGTCCTTTGAACGCATCGGCCAGTGCTTGTCGACGGAGCGCTCTATCTTCAGGATGGATAATTGCTTCCAATTCTGCCTGTGAAATGACTGGAGGATTTGGATGCGCACCAAAGATAACGCATGTTTCTTCGGACCAGGTAATGCGGTCTGCGATGAGGTCGTGCTCCCAGTAACCTGCATTTGCCAGCTTTAGGGCCTCAGAAAGTTTGCCCACGTTCTCAAGCAGGATCTCTTCCCTATTTTCCCATTCCGGTTTTGATTTCATGGTAGTCCTCCATGCCGGTACGACATGTTTGCAATCTGCCTGACGATCAACTGCCACTCGATGATAGACGTCCCTTACAAAAGCACAAAAACCTCCATCATCAAGCATCGAATCCGGAGGTTTTTATTTCTAACCGTTCCACCCCGAATCGGTTATACCATTTGCGAAAATGTAGGTTTAATAAACGGCGAAGTCAAGTGAGTGCCGAAGGCCTTATCTCCCCTTTACGGTAACTTAAGCGACTCGCCACAAGGCTGCGAATGACGATCACATCTCATCTAATGAGATACATAAATTAAGAATCCGCGTTTGAAGATCTGGGTTCGGGCCACAGTATTGTAACACTGATGGCGACTGCAATTCCTAGAGAAACTTCCACGAAACGATGGAACCCTATCAGCCAAGGCGTTTCACCTCGTGTTATGAGCGTGATAATTGTAAAAGTTACGCCAGCAAATCTATAAGCACTCTGATCGAGATGCAAGAGAAGGCAAATTATTCCGAGTACAAAGATCGCAACACCAAATAAGAGAAGGTGGATTTCAAAATAGCTCGCGAGCAAACCCCCGAAGGCAGCGCCCACGATAGTGCCCGTAAAACGTTGCTTGGATACGGCCCAGGCGGCACCAAGTGTAGATTGCATGACAATGATTGCGGAGATAGGTGCCCAATATGCTTCGTGCATTTTAAACACTTCTGCAATCGCTAAGGAGCACGTAGCAGCGATAGCCGTACGAGCAGAGTGGCTCATGCTGACATTTTTCAACGTCGAAGATAGCTGCTTTAGAATATTTGTAAGCAATATCCCTGTCCTTATTTTAAGATCCGTATATTGTTGTGCCTGCCACCTAACAAAAAAGTTTGTGAACAATCACCCGATGAGCCGGACATCGGTGCAATACATCCCCGCATTCCTCGCAGCCTCTATTCCTAACTCAGCATCTTCGAACACCTGACACTCGCGCGGCGAAACTTTCATGCGCTTAGCCGCCTCAAGAAAAATATCGGGAGAGGGCTTCGGCTTCAGTCGGTCATCTGCGCTGAGGATGACGGAAAAATATTCCTTGATGCCCAGCGTGTCAAGCTGAAAATCCACGTTTTTTCTCGAGCTGCCGGAAGCGACAGCCATGGGGAGAATATTCCTATAGTGCGCAGCGGTCTCAACAACGGCCGCGACCGGTCTTAATCGATCGGCATGACGGTAAAAATATTCGTCCTTTATTTCAGCAACTTGGCCTGCGTCGAGGTGAGATCTGTAATTGAGGTTGTACAGTTCGACGATCTCTGTGTCCGGCTTTCCTTTCTTGGAAAAAAAGAAATCGTAGTCCCATTCCCCTTTCAACGATTTGATGGAATGTTCCCATGCTTCCATATGCAAGGGCATTGAATCGATGAGCGTTCCGTCGCAGTCAAAGATAAGCGCCTTGATGTGGTTGTGGACAAAAAGCGTGGAACTCACGAGGAGAGCCGGTAATACAACTCATTCCACCGGAGTTCTTTCTTGAACTCGGAAAGCGTTGTCCTTTCGTCGATCGTCATCAACTCGATTCCGGCGATCTCGGCAAAATCTTCGAGGTATTCCGTCGTGACGGATTGACTGAATACGGTATGGTGCGCCCCGCCGGCGAGGATCCATGCTTCGACGCCGGTTTCAAAATCGGGCTTCGGAATCCAGAGCGCACGGGCGACGGGCAGTTTTGGCAGCGGCTTTTCGGGAGGGATCGTTTCAACTTTATTGACGATCAACCGGAATCTGTTTCCCATATCGACGAGCGTCGCGTTGATCGCCGCTCCTGCCGGGACGTTGAACACCAGCCGCGGAGGGTCTGCCTTCCCTCCGATCGAGAGCGGATGGATTTCGAGCTTCGGCTTGTGCGAAGCGATGGACTGGCAAATTTCCAGCATATGAGCGCCGAGCACTTGTTTGCGAGACGGGTCGAGATGATAGGTGTAATCTTCCATGAAGGATGTTCCCCCGGCCAGGCCTGCCGACATCGTCTTCATCAGTCTGAGCAGCGCCGCAGTCTTCCAATCTCCTTCCGCGCCAAACCCGTATCCGTCCGACATCAACCGCTGTACCGAAAGGCCGGGGAGCTGCTCGAGACCGTGCAGGTTTTCAAACGTCGTCGTGAACGCTTTGAAATTTCCTTCGTTCAAAAATTTCCGGATGCCGAGTTCGATGCGCGCCGCTTCATAAAGCGACTTCCGCTTCTCGCCTCCCCGCCGCAGCGAGGCGACAAGGTCATAGTCGTTGTCGTACGTCCCGAGGAGCGATTCGATTTCCGGCTCGGTTACGGTTCTCATCACGCTTACCAGATCGCCGAGTCCGTATCCGTTCACGGCAAACCCAAACCGCATTTCCGCCTCGACCTTATCTCCTTCGGTTACTGCAACGGACCGCATATTATCTCCGAAACGGGCGATCTTCATCCCCTGACTATCTGCCCATGCGACCGCAACGCGCGACCACACGCCGATTTTCTTCTGAACGGTCTCATCTTGCCAGAACCCGACGACAACTTTCCGCGGCTTTTTCATCCGCGCAGTGATGAAGCCGAACTCTCTTCCGCCGTGGGCCGTTTGGTTAAGGTTCATAAAATTCATGTCGATCTCACCCCACGGAATATCTCTCCCGAATTGGGTATGAAGGTCGAGGAGCGGCTTGTTCAGCGCCTTCAATCCTGCGATCCACATCTTCGCCGGCGAGAACGTATGCATCCAGGCAACAATGCCGACACAATTCTGCGCGTTGTTCGCCTCGCGGCAGAGGTTGAGGATTGCGTCGGGCGTCGTAAGGACCGGCTTGAAGACTACGTTCACGGGAATATGGCTGGAGCTTGAGAGCCCGGCGACGACGGCCTTGGAATCTTCATCTACTTTTCTCAACGCCTCCGGTCCGTACAGATGCTGGCTTCCGGTGACAAACCACACTTCGAAGTGCTTGAAATCGATCATGATTTTTTCCTTGTGCGATGTTGAGCGCGCCGCGTTTTAGACTCGCCGCCCGCTCGTTGGCCGTAATACGCTCCGGGCCCGTGCTTTCGGAGGTGATGTTTGAGCAACACATACTCCGGAAGAGGTGTGATATCGGGGTTGATGACGTTCGAGCGCATGGCCATGGAGGCGACCCGTTCAAGAATGAGACTATTCTTCACTGCGTCCCGCGCGTCCTTCCCCCATGTGAACGGCGCGTGTCCCGCAATGAGCACAGCCGGAACGGCTTCGTAGTCCATCGTGCGAAAGTGCTCGACAATCATTTTTCCCGTGTTGAGTTCGTACGCCTCTTCAACCTCTTCCTTGGTGAGAAATCGTGTGACCGGAACGGGGCCGAAAAATGCGTCGGCATGTGTCGTTCCAAAACACTTGATTTCCCTGCAGGCTTGAGCAAACGTCGTAGCATATTCGCTGTGGGTATGGGCGATGCCGCCGATGGAAGGAAAGCCTTTATAAAGTTCGAGGTGTGTCGGCGTGTCCGACGATGGACGCCCCGTTCCGTCGACGACCTTACCATTAAGGTCGACGACAATCATATCTTGCACTCGGAGTTTTTTGTACTCGACGCCGCTTGGTTTGATGACAACGAGCCCGTCGTCGCGTGAAATGCCGCTCACATTGCCCCACGTGAGCGTCACAAGATCGTACCGGACGAGGTCCAGGTTCGCTTCCAGCACTTCCTTTTTAAGACGCTTCAGCATTACTTTCCTTTCCGGACGGAATCGCGGAAGTCGAGGAGATCTTTCATCACATGATACATCTGTCCGTTCCATGCGCTTGTCCCGAATCCGTCGTGGAGTTTCCGATAGAGCGTGTAAAGCTTTTGATAGACCTCATGGTGAGCGGCGATAGGAGAAAAGATCTTCCCCGATCCCGTCATGGCATGCTTTGCCTCCTCGACCGAATCGTACCCTCCCGCTTTCGCTCCGGCGGCGACGGCACCAAACATTGCCGCGCCCAGCGCGGGCGTCTGATCGCTCCGTGAAATTTCCATCGGGCGTCCCGTAACGTCGGCATAAATCTGCATGAGCAGCGTACTCTTCGATGCAAGCCCGCCGCAGTTGACGACTTTTTTTATCGGAACGCCGAATTCTTCGATCCTGTCGATGATCGCCAATGCTCCGAACGCTGTGGCTTCCATCAGCGCACGATAGATCTCGTGTGCGGTCGTGTGAACTGTTTGACCGATGAGAAGGCCTGTAAGGCGGGCATCGACGAGGATGGTCCTGTTCCCGTTGTTCCAGTCGAGGGCGAGGAGTCCGCTCTCCCCTACTTTAAGCTTTGTTGCGGCTTTCTCGATATTCCTGAACTTTTCATCCTGCGTCTTCCCGTACGACTGAGGGACGAGATTGTTGACGAACCAGAGGAAAATATCTCCCACTCCCGATTGCCCAGCTTCAATGCCGTAATAGCCTTCCATGACGGAGCCATCGACAATGCCGCATACGCCGGGAATATCGTTGAGCTTTTCGGTGTGAGGATGGATCATGATGTCGCAGGTACTTGTGCCGATGATTTTCACCAAAGTACCGGGCGAGATCCCCGCTCCGACGGCGCCCATGTGAGCGTCGAACGCGCCGACGGAAACGGCGACGGAACCGGGGAGACCCAGCTTCTTTGCCCACTCACTGGAAAGACGGCCGGCAATGCGGTCCGCAGTGTATGCTTCATTATAGAGGCGCGGCCGAAGGGCGCCGAGCCCGGGCGAAAGTTCTTCGAGAAACTCTTCATCGGGCAACCCATGCCACGCTGCATTGAACATTGCCTTGTGTCCGGCGGCGCAAACGCTTCGTTTTATTTTCTTTGGAGAAAGGTCCCCGACGAGGACGGCTGTGATCCAATCGCAAATTTCCACCCAGCTGTACGCCGCGTCAAATACGTCCGGAGCTACGGCCTTGCAATGAAGGATCTTACTCCAGTACCATTCCGAGGAATAGACGCCGCCGATCTTTGCGAGGTATTGAGGACGAGACTTCGCCGCGGTCTCCGTAATGCGCGCCGCTTCTCCGTAACTGGTATGATCCTTCCACAGCCACACCATCGCGGCGGGGTTGCTCTTAAATTTTTTATCGGAGCATACCGGATTTCCATTTGCATCGACCGGCATTGGACTGGAACCGGTTGTATCGACTCCAATGCCGACAACCTCGGATAAGGAAAAATTTTTCTTCGCGGCCTTCGCTTTTTTTAAAACGCCTTTAACTGTTGCTTCAATTCCCTTGAGATAGTCGGCGGGGTTTTGGCGGGCGAGGTTTGGATCTGCGGAGTCGACGACGACCCCGTCCCGGCCCGAAGGGTACGGAAAGACGTGCGTTGCCAACTCTTTACCGTTCGCAAGGTCGACAAGAAGCGAGCGGCAGGAATTAGTGCCGAAATCGAGACCGATAGCGTATGTGCTCATTGCGTTCGAACCGACTGCATCATCCGACAAAATAGAGATATGCGGCAAGAATCAAACCAAGAACGAGAGCCGATGAGACAACGTCCCGTGCGTCCCAGCTCGCACGCGTTTCCCTCTTATGCTCCTCGGTGACCGTGCCGTATGTAAGCCCGCTGATTTTTTCCAGCGACGGCGCTTCAGTCGCATAACTCACGATGACCATAACGGCGGCGGACACGATGAAGATAAGGAGGCTGTAATACTGAAAGAAGACGTTGTTCATGATCCACAGGAACGTTCCTTGTTCGTAGTGGAATCCTTCGGCGAGTTTTACGGGCGTGTCGATCGCAAGGCGGATAATCCCCATTGCGAACCCGACGATGAGCGCGGACATGCATCCTTTTGCGTTCAATCGTTTGGAGAAAACGCCGAAGAAGAATACGACAAAAATCGGCGGCGCAAGGTATGCCTGCACACCTTGCAAATAGTCGTAGAGACCTTTCCCCCCTCTGATTACCGGTATCCAAAGAATTCCGATCAGAACCATCACCGCGGTTGCAATACGACCGACCCATACCAACCGGTCCTGCGTCGTTTGCGGGCGAAGGCGAGCGTAAAAATCGATCGTGAAAAGAGTCGCCGACGCGTTGAACGCACCTGCGAGAGAACTCATCAAAGCGGCAAGAAGACCGGCGACAACGACTCCGCGTATGCCCACCGGCAGTACGTACGCGACCATCATCGGAAAAGCTTGCTGCGCCTGGTCGCGAATAATGTGCCCGCTTGCATCGACCATTGCGTCATGGATCGCGGGTATTTTATCCGAAACTGCAAGGGCATAACAGATAATTCCGGGGATGATAAAAATGAAAACGGGGGTCAGTTTAAAAAATGCCGCGGCAATGGCTCCTCGGCGAGCTTGTGTTTCGTTCTTGGCTATAAGAGTTCGCTGGACGATATATTGGTCGGTACACCAGTACCAAAGGCCGATAATCGGAGCGCAAAAGAGCATTCCGATCCATGGATAGTTGTCGTTGAAATACCATGCCATCTGTGTTGAAGTTCTTATCGGAGCCCATGTTCCTTGAACGCCCGAGGGAACAAGCGGTTTCCATAGGTTGAACATTTCGGACGGAACGATCGCGCGAAGGGCCGACCAGCCGCCGAGCACATTAAGGCCGAAGATCGTGACGAGGGCAGATCCGATAATGAGAATGATCGTCTGAATCGCCTCCGTATACGCAACGGCACCCATGCCTCCGATGATCGTATACAATCCCGTTATGACAACGACGAGGAGTGAGCCGATCCAAAAGCTGTCCATTCCCATGAAATGCATTTCAGGGAGCAGGACGGCGAAGACAACTCCGCCGGCAAAGATCCCCACGGCAATTTTTGTGAGGATGTACGCAACGAGCGAAATGACGGAAAGAAGCGTGCGCGAACTCGGAGAAAAACGACGCTCGAGAAATTCCGGCATCGTAAAAACTTTTGAGCGGAGATAGAACGGAACCATCACCCAGCCGAGCACAAGCAAACACCACGCATGCAGCTCATAGTGGGCGAGCGCGACGCCGTCGGTCGTGCCCGATGCCGCCAGCCCGACCAAATGCTCGGAGCCGATGTTCGACGCGAAGATCGAGGCGCCAACGATGAACCACCCCATTTCTCTTCCTGCAAGAAAATAGGAATCGGAGGTCTTCTTTTGTTTGATCGAAGCCCACCAGACTATTCCGAGGATGAGAGCGAAATACCCTGTAATGACAATCCAATCAAGAGGCTGCAGAACGCTCATATGTTTTGTCTCCGGGAATTACTTGGTTGAAAATTGATAGATCGTTGTTTGATGGTACGTCTCGCCCGGCCTCAAAACGACAGAAGGGAAATTCGGCTTGTTCGGCGAGTCGGGGTAATGCTGCGCTTCTAAGCAAAGACCCGTCCTGTACTGATATGCAACACCGCCTTTTCCTTTGGCGGATCCATCGAGAAAGTTGCCGGAATAAAATTGAATTCCGGGTTGGTCGGTGAACACTGTGAGGACACGCCCGCTCCCGGGCTCGTAGACCTCTGCCGCTTTGCGCACCTTCCCGCTGTAATCCCGGAGCACCCAGTTGTGGTCGTATCCTCTGCCGAAAATCAATTGCTGATAGCGATCCATAATGCGGCTTCCGATTTCTGTCGGGGTGCGAAAGTCCATCGGCGTGCCGGCAACGCCTACGATCGATCCGGTCGTGATGAGCTCGCTGTCGACGGGCGTCGTGCTGTCGGCCTCGATCATCAATTGATGATGAAGGATCGTGTTTGTGAAAGAGCCGGACAGGTTAAAATACGAATGATGCGTCGGGTTGAAAATTGTCGGCTTGTCTGTTTGCCCTTCGTAGTCTATCCTAAGGGCGTTGTCCGGCGTCAGCGTATATGTAACAACGAGTGTCGCGGTTCCCGGGTATCCTTCTTCGCCGTCGGGGCTGACGTATGTCAGACGAAGCGCCGGAGAAGAATCGCTCTCGATCGGTTCAGCCGCCCACAATTTTTTGTTGAACCCGTTGATCCCGCCGTGAAGCTGGTTCTCGCCGTCGTTGATCGACAATTGGTATGTATGTCCGTCGAGCGTGAATTTTCCCTTGCCGATCCGGTTGCCGTATCTGCCGACGATCGCGCCGAAATACGATTTGTCGTTCACGTAGCTTTGGAGCGAATCGTACCCGAGAACAACATCCGCAAACTTGCCGTTGCGGTCTTTGACAAAAATATTGGTGACGATCGCGCCAAAATTAATAATGCTGACGTGCATTCCCGACG
>DATJXA010000020.1:0-8614 GCA_035500675.1 Bacteroidota bacterium
GCCGAGAACCGTGTCGTTCAAGACCCCGGTGACCCAATAAGCAAAGTCGTTCGGCGGCTCGGGCGAAAGGTAATTATGCTGCTGCAGAAACCTGTGCGTATGATAATAGATCGAAGAGCCTGGCACTGTGCGCAACCCGTCGAGCAGCTCCGTTAAATTAGATGCTTTCTTCCCGAGTAAGATCGTCTGATCGAGTTTTGAGAAAAAATGGAATGCTTCCATGTTTCATTCATCCTTTTAAAAAATATGACATTCTCTATTTTGCGAGCTGATGAAGCAGCGCCCGAACTTCTTGGTACGATTTAAGGTTGTATTTCGCCTTCGATGTCCGCAAACCAACTTTGATGGAATATGCGTTGCCCGGCAGCACCGCGAAAAGATCTTCGTCTGTCCAATCGTCCCCCATGGCAAGAATAAAATCGGGGTTTGTGTTTGCCAGAAACCGCGAATAGAACACGCCTTTACCGATCCCGCCGGTACGGACTTCTACGGTTTTATCTCCCGGCACGACTTGAATGCTGAGGTTCATCGTGAAATTCGTCAGCGTATCGAGAAGCTCTCTTGCGGCAACGGCGGCCGATTCGCTTTCGGCGTTCCTATAGTGCCATACGAGGGAAAAAGTTTTCTCCTCGATGAAAGATTCGGGAATGCGGTTGACGAAGAGTTCCATAATTGGCCTGATCTCCTTTTTCCACGTATCTTCCGCGGGTGTGACCGTCGGCGTCCACTCAGCGTCGGTAATGTTCCTCATCCATCCGCCATGCTCCGCGACCAGCGTCAACTCTTTCGAGTCGAACCATTCCTGAAGTGTTTTCCTATCCCTCCCACTAATGATAACAACGCGGACGCTCCCGTTGTTCGCGAGATGGTCTATGAGGTCGACTAATTCTTTATCGGGGACAGCTTCGCCGGGACTTTTCGCAAACGGAACGAGCGTGCCGTCGTAATCCGTCACGATTAATTTTGTCGCCGCTTTTTTGAAATCTTGGATCAAGTTGTTTCGCGCTGAGCCGTCCAGCATTTTCACTGCCAGCGTCGCCGACGTTTCACCTACATCTTCAAGCCGTTTGAAAAAGCGCTGCACCCAATCTTTGATATCATGAGTACGCAGACGCTCTTTCATGACCCGGTTTCTGCGAATTTGTTCCTCCTCGGGCATGCTGAGGGCTTTCAAGAGGGCCTCCGCAATATCCTCTTTGCTATTCGGGTTGACAATGATCGCTTCGAGCAATTCCTTTGATGCGCCTGTCATTTCACTGAGGATCAGCACACCTTTTCCGCCGTTTTTGACGGCGAGATATTCTTTCGTCACGAGATTCATGCCATCCCGCAGCGGCGTCACCAGCGCAATATCGGCACAGGAATACAAGCCGATAAGCTCGCTGAACGTGAGCGATCGATAAATGTATCCGACCGGGATCCAGTAAAGAGTTCCAAAGCTGCTGTTGATGTTTCCAATCAATTCATCGATTTCTCTTTTTAAGGATGCATAGCGCTCAACTTTTTCTCTCGAAGGAACGACCACGAGAAAGAAAATGATCTTCTCATGCCATTCAGGATGGCGCTCGAAAAACTCCCTGATCCCTTCCAGGCTTTCCGGAATTCCTTTGGTATAGTCGAGACGGGAGACCATGAGGACAGTTTTGCGGGATTTTAGCCGGTTGCGCATTTTCCCGATCTCCACGGACATCGACTCATCGTGCGGCGCGGCGGCGTACTTATCGTAGTCTATTCCCATCGGGAAGACATCCGCTTGCACGATCCGGGTTCCGATCATCATTTGTCCAAGGGAGTTGTCGTGCCCGAGCACGCGCCGTGCGCTGCCGAGAAAAGCCTGCACATAATCGTGCGTGTGAAACCCGAGAAGATCGGCGCCGAGCATGTGCTCTATCATTTCTTGATGGCGGGGGAGGAGCCTGAAGATATCGTAATGCGGAAAGGGGATATGAAGAAAAAATCCGATCACCGCATTCGGAAGTTTGTCGCGCAAATATTGAGGCAGCAGAAGAAGGTGATAGTCGTGAACCCAAATGACGTCGCCGGGCTTGTAGATTTCAAGCGCCTTGCTGCAGAAATGCTGATTCGCTTTTTTGTAGGCCTCCCATTCCGCAGCCGTATATTTTGCGTTCGACGGAAATGAATGGAAGATCGGCCAAATGGTGCGGTTTGAATATCCCTCGTAATATTTTTCAGAAATATTTTCTTGGAGAAATACTGGATAATAACCGTGCTTCGATATGAGGCGCGATTCAACATCCTTGCGTTCATCCTTTCGCACAACGCCGGGCCATCCTATCCATACCGTCTGGTAATTCGATGGTAAAGAACTAAGCCCTGTCGCAAGTCCGCCCGAACTCGGCACCAGCTCTACTTCCCTCCCGTTCTGTTTCACGCTCACCGGCAGACGATTTGCGACGATGAGGATCCTCCGTTTTTCCTGCGATGTCGGCATCTGGTCACCTCTCTCCATCGTTCAATGAAATTGAGGGGGTTTCTTTGGGAGCGGGAACGATATGCACTGTGTGAGTTGGGTACGCGAACTCAATGCCTTCTTCCTCAAATTTTTTGCATAACTCAAGGTTGATCTCTTGCTGGAGATCCATATAAAGATTGTAATCCGGGCTCAAAACGTAGTATGCCACCTCATAATTAAGCGCTGAGTTCCCGAATTCCTTGAAATGCGCTCTATCGAAACGGATGTCGGTCTTTGAGGCAATGATGTCGCGGACCATCGAGCCGATCCGCGCCAGCTTATCGTGAGGAGTTTCGTACTTCACACCGAACGTAAAGACGATGCGCCGCTCATTCATTCTCTTGTAATTCCTGATCCGGCAGCGAAGGAGGTCGGCATTCGAGAAGATGATCTGTTCACCCGACAGGCTTCGGATGCGCGTCGTCCGCAAGCCTATGTACTCCACCGCCCCAAGGTATGCTTCGACGACAATGAAATCCCCGATGACGAACGGCTTGTCGAGTACAATAGAGAGCGAGGCAAGCACATCGCCAAGCATTGATTGAACCGCCAAGGCGACGGCAATTCCTCCGACGCCCAAGCCCGCTATCAGGGTGGTGATGTTGACTCCGAGGTTATCGAGCGCAAGCAGAAGGACAACAGACCAGAGAACGAGGCGGCCAAAGAAGCCGAGGGCAACGAGCGTCGTTGCGCTCGACGGGTCTTCGTCTTTCCTTCGCTTGCTCGTCTTCCGGACGAGATATTCGATGACGTTGGTTCCCCAGACGACGACCTGGCCCAAGAGAGCGAGAACTGCAACTTTCCGAACGATGAGCACAATGGCCGGGGAGAGATCAAGGGTAAGCGAAGAGGCAAAAAGAGAGAGGATGATCAGGAAAAAAGACTTCGTTCTTTTTAGCATTTCAACGACAAGGTCGTCGACGTCGGTGGATGTTTGAGCGGCAAACGCGCCAAGTCGTTTGACAATGATGGCTTTTAGAATAACCAGGCCGGCAAGGCAAAGCAACGCAAGGCCGAGCGAGGTCAACCATTCAAGAACGGTATTTCCGAAGTATATTCGAGCAAGCATGTCCATTTCATGATTCATAGAATTTCCAGGTTTCCTCAGGCACTCAACAATGCAAAGACTCTAGAAAATCGGAACGAATGGAGACGATGTTGTAATTCGTCTCCGATCTGTGACGATCCGTTGTGTCGCTTCTTTGTTGATGTCGCCGAATTATCGGTTTCGCAATCGGCTGAGCGTTGAATTTCTTTTTACGTCGATCGTATTTCGAAATTCTCTTACCAGCGAATTACATATTTCGCGGATAAGTTGTAGACGGGAATTGCCAAAAAGGGAATGGAGACATGGCCGACGGTGTCTATCTGCCACGATTTGGGGCGAAAACGGGAAAAACCGACAATCGGAGTTCGATAAGCCCTATTATTAAAATAGAAATTCTGACAACGATGTCAAGTAAATGCAGGAAAAAATCCCGATTTTTTATTTCAGAATTTTTAGCGCAAAAAATACAGGCAGATATCACGCTTTAGCTGTCGCGCTGGTTACTGACTTCGCACTTGATTTTTCGCGGCGCGAAGATGAGTAGCAAGAGAAGTTTTACCAGTTGTTGAGGGTCAGGTTCTATACGTCTCTAACATCTGCGTAGTGAGTTACTTTCAGAAACCTTTCAAGAGTTTATTGATTGAACATTGGAAAACTTTAGCATTTGCTCATTTTAGATAAAAAGTCTTCAGAAGGTTTGCGGCCAATCGTCAAAGGTAACCTACTCGCAACATTTACGGTGGTGTCTCAGTTTGAAAATGAACCGGACACTCAAACCTTTTGGTTAGTTCAAGGTGAAGGCTTTTAACGAACTTAAGAGAAAAGTGTCCGGTTCATTTCTGCATTAGTCAAACTGATACACCCTCACATTTGCTTTAGAGATGAGAGAGTATTACATTTTGGGCGCACCCCGAACAACACCTATATTTCCATATCAATATATTCGGCAGTTGGCGATACCGGCCGTCAGGACGGATGCGTAAATCTGTATTTGGATTTTCTTTGAATAAATCATATTTTACCACGCATCATCTGGTTTGAAGAGTTAAATTTTTGATAGGAAGGTTATTGCGAATGACGGAGTCCCCTCTGTTGCACATTCTTCTCGTTGACGATGAAGATTCATTCCGACTCAGCATCGAAATGGGGTTGAAAATGACCGACAGCTTCACGGTCGAGTCGTGCGATTCCGGCGAAAGTGCGGTTGAGCTTTTAAAAGATAAGACATACGACGTCATTCTTCTCGACAACAGGATGGGGGAGATGTCGGGAATGGATGTGCTTGAATGGATGCACTCCCAAAAGATCACGACTCCGGTTATTCTGGTCACCGCCGCCGGCTCGGAATCGACGGCGATCGAGGCGATGCAGCTCGGGGTGTACGATTATATCCGAAAAGACCACATCGATGTCGAACGCCTCTCCATTGCGGTCAAAAGCGTTCATGAACGCTATCTCTACCGCAAACAGATCATTGAGAATGACGCAAAGGAGAGGTTGCTGATGGAAAAACAGCACGAGCTCGACTCTCTCCATACATTCCACGATACTGTGAACACCGTCGGTCAATTGGTCGAAAAAAGCCTCGAGGAACTTGCTGCGAACGTCGAACGGTCGGGCAAGGAATTGATGAGTACCATCGAAGAAAAAAATAGGACGCGGTGCGAGCGGATCTTTGAAGAGCTCCGTCAAAACATCGAAATCGCATCGTCGGGTGTGATTTCGATGCGCAACCTCTCTACAATGGTCACTCGGAAACTGGACGAAATTCATATTGCCACGCCTCGCGTCCAACGTTGACCGTCCATTTCTCCGCGCCAGAACTCAGTTTGCTGATTGAAATTCCCTTGCCTTTCTGACCGAGCAATAAGCATTAAATTTTTGTGACTTTTAAGTTTCTTTCAAATAAAAAGAGGATCGTGATGCGTACAGGACGCGCGATAATTCTGTGGTCTCTCCTTTTTGCAGCGGCGGCGTTGGTATCAAACGCCCAAGAAGGGAGAAAAGACCTTACTCTTAATGAGATTTTTAACTCCCAAACGTTTGCTGGAAAGACTGTCTCGGGCGTTCACTGGATGAATGATGGCAATCGGTTTTCGTTCTATGAAAGGGATACGGCCAGCGACGCAGTGAATATTGTGATCCATGATGTTCGAAAGGGGACGAAGACCGTTATCCTCAGTACGTCGTCATTGAAGTTACACGACGACGACCCGACATTTCGTTTCATAACCTACCAGTGGTCTCCGGACGAACATCAGATCCTTTTTATTTCCGCTCCACCTTCACGAGAGTATCTTTCGCGGTTGACGCCCGCTGGGAATGTTTTTTTATACGACCTGAAGACAAAACTATTTCGACGCTTGACGAATGTCAATGTACCGCAGTATAACGTCAAATTTTCTCCGGACGGAAAGTCTATCGGCTTTGTTCGCGGCAATAATATTTTCATCATAGATCTGGCGACCGGCGAGGAACAGCCTCTCACCACGGATGGGGGAGATCACATTATCAACGGGAGGTTTGATTGGGTGTACGAAGAAGAGTTTGAAATTTCAGACGGCTGGCGCTGGTCTCCTGACAGCAAGCATATTGCCTTCTGGCGCTTGGACGAGAACAGAGTTCCCCAGTACACGATGACCGAGTGGGATTCCCTGCACCTCACGCTGATACCGATGAGATATCCAAAGGCGGGAGAACAAAACTCGATCGTGAAGATCGGCGTCGTCGATGTCGCAACGAAAGCAATACGATGGATGGACCTCGGGTCGAACGACGATATCTATATTCCGAGAATGCAATGGACGCTCGACCCCGACGTGTTGGCAATCGAAAGGTTGAACCGAGCCCAAAACGCCATCGAGCTTCTGTTTGCCGATATCTCAACCGGGACTACAAAAACCATCTTGACGGATACAGATGATAAATGGATCGATGTGAACAACGACCTCACATTCTTGCACAGCGACGAGTTTATCTGGCTATCGGAAAAGGACGGTTACCGTCATTTATATCTTTATAAGAACGATGGCGGTCTCGTAAATCAAATTACTAAGGGAACGTGGGAAGTCGACATGTTCTACGGCGTTGATGAGCGCTCCGGCGTTCTCTATTACTCTTCTACCGAAGTGTCGCCCCTCGAACGACAGATTTATCGCATCCGCCTCGACGGGAAAAAACAAGTTCGACTCTCGACGGCGCCGGGAACCCATGCCGCCAATTTCTCGCCGACCTACAAGTATTATCTCGACACATTCTCGGACGTTTCAACTCCGCCGCACATCACCGCAGTCGACAACGAAGGCAAAAGTATTTCGGTCATTGAAGAGAACGATATGCTGATGTTGAAAGACTACCCTTTAGCGAAAAAGACATTCCGGACTTTTACAACCTCGGATGGGGTTTCTCTTAACGCATCGATGATCACGCCGGTGGATTTTGATTCGACGAAACGCTATCCCGTTCTCATGTATGTATACGGAGGTCCCGGTTCGCAAGAAGTGCGCAACGAATGGGGACGGACTACCGATGTTTTGTGGTATTCATACTTGACTGAAAAAGGATATCTCATATTTACGATCGACAACAGGCAAACCGGAGGACGAGGAAAAGCGTTTGAAACTCTTGGGTTTAGAAATTTAGGGAAGTGGGAAGTCAACGATCATATTGAGGCTGCAAAATACCTCGCCACGTTGCCCTACGTCGACAAAAACCGTATCGGCATTTGGGGATGGAGTTATGGCGGGTATGTATCGAGCATGGTGATCCTCAACGCGGCCGATTATTTTAAGACAGCGGTAGCAGTAGCGCCCGTTACAAATTGGCGCTACTACGACGACATTTACACGGAGCGATATATGGGAACCCCACAGAACAATCCCGAGGGATACAAAGCAAGTTCGCCCATCACTTATGCGTCTCAGTTGAAAGGGAAGTTCCTTCTTATACACGGAACGAGCGATGACAACGTTCATTTCCAGAATACGGCAAACTTTGTCGAGGTGCTCGAAAAGGCAAACAAACAATTTTCTGTCAGGTTCTATCCTGATAAAAACCACAGTATCTATGGCGGCGTCACTCGCCTCAATCTTTACACGCTGATCACCGACTTTATTCTTGCGAACCTTTGAGAGATGGCTATTCGAAGAAATGTCCGCAACGTAAGAAGTAATGCTGCATCCAAAAATATTCCGATTTGTCCGGCAGATTTGAGAATTCAAACTGCAACATTACCGGTATCCTGATAGTGGCACGTTTTGGATGCCCGCTTAAAACATGCGGGGATGACGCAAATTCGGGAGCGTCATTTCCGAATGATTTTATCGGGGATCCAAGATGAGTCATTTCCACAGCCCCCTTTTTGTTGCATTTTTCGTCTTTTCTCGCTATTTTATACTCAATATTTAGGAGCAACCACTGGCAGTGTCTCATTTCGTAGATCGATTGTGAAGAAGTGACCATCGGAGTTTGCTCTCTCCGATTTTTTTGTTTTTTGGCGCCATAGTCAATGAAAAAAATTGTGATCACATTTCCCGATGGTTCTAAAAAAGAGTTCGATGCTGGCGTGACCGGAAATCAGATCGCCGAGAGTATCGGCCGCAGCCTTGCCAAGAACGCTCTGTCTATTTCCGTCGACGGCGAAGTGTGGGATCTAAGCAGGCCGATCAACCACGACTCCTCGATTGTTATCCATACGTGGGATTCACCCGAAGGAAAAGCGACGTACTGGCATAGTTCAGCGCATCTGATGGCAGAAGCGATCGAATCACTTTTTCCGGGGACCAAGTTCGGCATCGGCCCCGCGATCGAGAACGGGTTCTATTACGATATTGACATGGGCGATCATTCGCTCACAAACGAAGACCTTGTCGCTATCGAGTCGAAAATGAAGGAACTTTCCGCGAGAGATGCATCGTACAATCGCGAGGAAGTTTCATGGGACAAAGCAGTAGACTATTTCAAAAAGAAGGGCGATCAATACAAACTCGAATTGCTGAACGAATTTAAGAACGAATCGATCAGCATGTACCACCAGGGGAATTTCACGGACCTCTGTTACGGTCCGCACATTCCATCGACGGGGAAAATCAAAT